>JBELBJ010000018.1:0-25157 GCA_042095375.1 Marinoscillum sp. | reverse complement strand
GTAGGAGAACCTGAAATAAAATAACCCCATCCACCTATAATAATTAAAACAATTGCATTTAATAAACTTGCTATATGTACTTTCATTTTCTAGTTATTTTTTTTTTTATTAAAGATTAAAATTAATATAACTTTTCAAGTTATTGTTTGTTTGACCCTAAATTTATATTTAGTTGACCATTTTTCTTGAGCCACATTGAACGATAAATCCCTTTTTTATCATGAAGTTCAGATTGTCTTTCAGGGTTAAAAACCCAATTTCTAGTATTGTTTCCCACTCCTGCAATATACATCCAATTACACCAGTTACTTGTTACATCATAATCTATCAAATGCTTTTCAAAGAATGATGCACCCCATACCCAATTTAGATCTAAATTGTTAATTAAATAACTTGCTACATTTTGTCTACCTCTGTTACTCATAAAGCCAGTCTCTTTAAGTTCTTTCATATTGGCATCAATAAACTCTTGACCAGTTTCTCCTCTTTTCCATTTTTCAAATAATTTTAAATCATTATTAAAATTTTTAGAAAATATATTTCCATTAATGCCTTCTTTTAAAAAAATCTTATTTTTAGCTTTGAGATATACGTACCTAAAAAACTCTCTCCATAAAAGTTCAAAAATAAGCCAGTAAGTAGATGAATTTTTTTTAATCTCTTTTTCATATCTTTTCACCTCTTGATAAATCATTACAGGCGAAATGCATCCAAGGCATAGATATGCTGAAAACTTGGAAGAGTATTCAGTTCCTATAAGGCCGTTTCTTGTTTCTTTATATTTTTCAATATTTTTTGATTTCCAAAGATAATTTTTAAGCCTATTTAACCCGTTATTTTCACCTCCTATAAATGGGTAAGATGAATTTAGATTAGTATCTATCATCAAATGTTCTAATTGAATTGTAAAAGGGGATAGGTAATTATTTTTTGATTGAATAGTAGGATCAAATTTTTCAACATCTCTGATGACAACTAACTTTTCAACCTTCTTTCTAAAGTGAGTAAATATAAGAGGTAATTCTTCAATTTTATATGGTAATTTTTTTGATTCAACTAAATTTTGATCTTCAACTAAATTTAAATTGAAATCATTATCATAAAGTATTTTTTCCTCCCTTTCTTCATATGTACCAACCTCTTTTGTTGCATATACCGTTGAACTGTATTTTTTTAAGTCATCGAAGATTTCAAGAATATTGCCTTCAAGAATCATGAGCTTAATATTGATTTGATTTAGATTTTTTTTTAAGTTTAATATGGATTCAATTAAAAATTTTTTTCTGTATTCCCCAATCTTTTCTATATCTGAATTTATTGGATTAAATACTTTTAAATCCATTACATATACAAAAAGAAGCTCATCATTTTCTTTAACTGCTTTATTTAATGATGGATTATCATGGGTTCTTAAGTTTTTTCTAAACCAATAAATTGCTTTTTTCATATCATAAATCCATTAAAAATTTCTTAGCAGTTTTGTTCAAATTATTTTTCTTATTTTCATCCATTTTATCATATGAATTAACAAGCATTCTCATCCTTGGATTTTTAGAAAAAAACTCTCTTTGATTTTTAATAAAATTCCAAAATAAAGAATCCCATATTACACACCAATCTCCTTTTTTGTAGTTACTCATTTTTAAAATATAACTACTTCCACTTATATATGGTTTTGTTGACATTAATCCTCCATCAGCAAATTGACTCATCCCATAAACATTTGGTACCATAACCCAGTCATATGAATCTATAAATAGTTCCATAAACCATCTATAAACTTCATCGGGATCAAACTCACATAAAAGCATGAAATTACCTAGGATCATAAGCCTTTCAATATGATGTGTGTAGGCGCTATTTATAACTTTTTTTATACTATCATCAACAGGATCTATGCCTGTTTTGCCATTATAAAAAGAAGGAGGTATTTTTCTTTTGAAACCCCAAAAGTTTTTTGTTCTTTCATAACTTCCTTTAACTGTATAAATTCCTCTTATGAATTCTCTCCATCCAATTATTTGTCTGATAAACCCTTCACATGAATTTATTGGAATTTTATTTTTTTTATAAAAGTTTATTGTTTCGTTAACAATATATTTTGGAGATAAAAGGCCTACATTAATCAATGGAGATAATAGACTATGATTTAGTATTGATTCGCCTTTTAATATAGCGTCTTCATACGGACCGAATTCTTTGAATCTTACTTTTAAAAACTCATGAAACCATTTTTTTGCTGATTTAAAATTGTTGGGATAAATAATATTTGAGTTAATTGACCCTAAATTATTTTTAAAATTATTTTCTACATATTTCACTGCTTCAAGATGGTATTCTTCTATTTTAGGATACCTAATTATAGGTGCATTTTTGTCCTTGGGATATTTTTCTCTGTTTTCATTATCATAAGTCCATTTTCCACCAGTTGGATCGTTATTATCAATTAATATATTCAGTTTTTTTCTTTGATTTTTATAAAAGGATGTTTGAAAAAATTTTACTTTTTCTTTTTTAAAAAATGTTTTTAAATCTTCCTTTGTATTGATAAATGATGGGTTGTCATAAAAAATAATTTTTATATTTTTTTTTAAGCACTCTTTTTTTAATCTTTTCTCAATCAAATAATCATCTGGATCAATTGCACGAATAATTTTTATTTCCTTTGAAAGGTTTTTTATAAAATTTCTTATTTCAGAGATTGGATTTTCTGATTCAATGTAGCTAACAATATAACCTTTTGTGGTTAGATAATTTTCATAACTTTTCATAGATGATCTATGGAATATTAATTTTTGTTTATGAAAGTTGAATTGTTTAAAAAATAAAAATTCTTCAATTAAATATATTGGAATATTTTTTTTAAGAAACTCAATATGTTCATGAAGTTGGTTTGGAAGAATAATTGATATTTCTTTCATTTTTTTTTCTTCTACATTTTTCTGAGCAATATTTAACATCATCCCAACAATTTCTCCATTTTTTTCGATATGAAAATGGTTTAAAACAAACTACACATATTTTGAAGTCAAGTATTTTTTTACCATTTGTTGGGTAATTCATATTTTTTAGCATAGGGATATTTTGCAAGTTTTTTTGTTTCATAATAAGTATCAAGGCCAGATATACATACACTATCCATATTTTCAAATTTTAACGAACCATCTGTATCAACCAAATTATTTTCTATTATGATTGTAACTATTTCTCCAACAATCAGAATTGTGTTATTGGATTTTATTACAGTTTCTTCAATTAATTTTAATCCAATTTTTACTTCACTTTCTTCTACATAAGGAGCATAGAAATCATCAATATACATTTCTTTTAAGTCACATTTTTCGAATTCTGATTCATTTGATTTGAATTTAGCAGAAGTATAATGGGCTTTTTTAATATTATCTTTCGAAATATGATTTATAGTATAATAACCTGTATCTATAATATTTTTATAGGTATGCCTCGGAACAGTATTAGGTCTTGTAATAATTCCAATCAATGCTGGGTTTGATCCAAGATGAACAACAGAAGAGAATATGGCTAGATTACTTTGATAACTTTTTGATTTAGTACCAATTAAATTTGCTGGCTTGTAACCAGTTATACTGTTAATAAGATTTAACCGATATATTTTATCAAGAGAACTTAAATTTTCTTTTGTATAGATCACATCTATATTTTTAGTGTGGACATGCCTGAGTCTACCCTTAAAATTTGACCAGTTATTTTATTGCTTTCTTTTGAAATTAAAAAATTTGCAGTAGCAGCTATATCATCAGGCTCACATATTTTTTTTAAAGGATGATTATTTGAAATATTTTCTTCTATTTTCTCATTTCTCAAAATATTTTTTGCTAAATCAGTTTTAGTAATAGTAGGTGCAATACAATTTACACGGATTGTAGGTGCAAATTCAGCAGCTAAAGATTTTGTAATTCCTTCTATAGCGGCTTTTGCAGAAGAAATAGAAGAATGAAAAGCCATACCTTTGGCAACTGCTACGGTACTGAAAAGGACAATAGATGGGTTTGATCCTTTTTTAAGTGTATTCAAATACTTTTGTATTGATTTGACTGCACCCAACACATTTATTTCAAAATCCTTTTTAAAATCTTCTTCTTTCAGTTGAAGAAATGGTTTTAACGTTATTGAACCGGGGCAGTAAACTAATGAATCTATAGAATCAATTTCCGGAAGTTCATCTTTAAGAATATCAACTTGATACTCCTTATAATTTTCATTATTTATTTCTAATGAACTTCTTGAAATATTGTTGCAATAGTTACCCAAATTTAACTGATGTTTTAAAATACTATTTCCTATACCTCTACTTCCTCCTATAATTAATATGTTTCTCATTTTTTAAAAAATTTATCTAATTGTTTTCTCCTGAATTCAAAAATGTTTTTCAATTGATACTTAACAATTTTACTACCAAAAAATCTTCCGATAAAACCAAATGGTAGTTTAAATTTAACAACATCATATGCCCATAGAGTATTATTTTTTTCTTCAAACTTATGCTCATGTTCCCAAAGGTTAAAGGGACCAGAAATTTGTTTGTCAATAAATCCAAATGGTTTTTCAACGTAAGTGATTTTGGTAGTCCAACCTACTCTGATAAATGGAAAAGGAGATACTCTGTATTTAATTATTAACCCTTCATACATAGAATTAAAATCTGAGAGAATTTCAAAATTCATGTGTCTAGGTGTTATCTTAAAAAGATTTTTAGGGTTTGAAAAAAAATGCCAACTCTTTAATAAATTAGTATTAAGCTTTTGTTTTGATTTTAAATAGTAAAATCCAGATTTATATTTTATATTTATCATGAATCTTTATACTCTTTTTAAAAGATTTGGTTTACATTTTTTTAAAATTTTTTTCTAATTTATTTTATGATTTATGATTAGGACAGTATTATTTTTAATAGTCACACTTTTTGGTGTTGTTTATCTTTCATTTTATTACGACATTTTTAATGTCACTTTCTCTTTAGAACAAGAAGAAGCTCTTTATGCAATGATTAATCTTTATTTATTTTCTGTTGCATATTGTTTTATTGTAAGTGAGCTTGCTTTAAATTATAGTCAAGTAGATAAACTATGGAGTACAATACCTATAGCTTATGTTTGGTATTTTGCTTATGCAAGTGAAATGAATGAGAGGCTTGTTTTGATGGCTATATTAGTAACATTTTGGGGGAGTAGACTAACATATAATTTCGCAAGAAAAGGAGGTTTTAGTATCTACTTTTGGAAGGGAGAAGAAGATTATAGATGGATAGAGGTCCGTAAAAAAATGCCTTTTTTAAAAGGAAGGTTTACTTGGGGGTTGTTTAATTTATTTTTTATTTGTTTTTATCAACTCGGATTAATTTTTTTATTTACACTTCCAATCTTAGCCGCATGGCAAGGAATCGGACAACCATTATATTGGGCAGATTACCTTATTGCATCATTAATGCTACTATTCATTGTTATTGAAACCATATCAGATGAGCAACAATATAGTTTTCAAACAGAAAAATATCGAAGAATAAATAATGGTGAAAAACTTGATGGAGATTATAAACTTGGATTTAGAACGACTGGATTGTGGGCTCTATCTAGGCATCCAAATTTTGCTTCTGAGCAGCTTATATGGATATTATTTTATTGTTTTAGTGTATCTGCAACCGGAATGTGGTTTAATTGGTCTATAATAGGTTGTATTTTATTAGTAGTGCTTTTTAGAAATAGTGCTGATTTTAGTGAAGAAATTAGTTCAAAAAAATATCCTATGTATAAAAAATATATGGAAAATGTTCCAATGTTTTTACCTCTATTTGGTGTGAACAAAAACTGGAAAGACTAGCTGTTATTTTCTAAATTCTTTGTAAATCATGCTGGGTTGAATACTCTTATTTTTTTGATACTTATCACTTACATAAGTCTTGTAGTCTCCATTTAAACTGTGATAATAAATTTGACATATTTCAATTTCAGGATATATTTTTATTGGTTGAACACAAAAAATCTCTAGTGTCCAGAAGCCTTCGAATCCAACGTCTCCAAATCCAGCAGTAATATGTACAAACAAACCAAGTCTACCAATAGAAGATCTTCCTTCGAGCATTGGAACAAGGTTTTGAGTTTTAGTATGTTCTTTTGTCCTTCCTAAGTAAAGTTTATTTGGTTTCAGTATTAATCCTTCTTTTGGAATAATTAGATTATTAGTTTTTAATTCTTTTTTCATATCAAAAACTTCATCTTCATAATACATTAATTCATTGTGAAGTTTTAAATTATAACTATTGGGATTAAGTTGATTTTCATTAAAAGGATCAATATGTATATCACCACCTAATCTTTTTTTAATTTCAAGTCCAGATAAAATCATTTATTATATTAATTTTTCAAGTAAAGTTTTCGTAGCAATTACACCTTCATGAGGAGCTAAATAATTTCCTTTACCTCCAAATAAATTTAACATACCGCCTTCATATTCGATTGCAATATACCCTTCATAGGAAGACTCTTTTATTATATTAATCATTTTTTTAAAGTCTGTATTAATATCATTTCCTTTATCATCAAATTCATGAGATTTTGCACTAATGCCTTTTGCAAAAGGAAGCAGCTCTTTCACACCTTCGTATTTATCATATTGTTGGTCACAAGGTTTTGTTAAATTGGACAAATCCAATCGTTCTCTTTTCATGCAAAATCCATTATTTCCAAAATCAGGAAGAGTACCTACAAAATCACTATTTATGTCTTTGATAAGTTTAACTAACCATTTTGCATTTCCAGTTAATCCTCCATGATTTTCAACAATAGTACTTACACCATATGAAGAGCCATATTCTGCTAATTTAGAGATGCTTTCACCACTAGTTTCTAATATATCTTCTTCTGATCCAACATCAGATTTTAGATTTACTCTTATTGAATGGCAATTTATTTTTGATGCAACTTCAATCCAGTGTTTATGATATTCAATAGCCTTAGTTCTTTCTTCTTTTTTCAAAGAAGCTAGGCTAGGCCCTTGTTCCATAGTTTGGATGTTAATATCATCTACAAGTATAATGGTATTTGAAATCCCAAGGTCTTCACTTTTTTTATTTAGTTCACTTATAAAGTTTTTATCTTTCTCTTTGTTCATAAATGCTATCGACCAATATTCTGCACCATTTAACCCATATGTATTCCTTACTATTTCTGGAAAATCCATAATATCAAATTTTCCGCTCATTAATAATGGAGCAAAAGAATACGCCTGTAATGATATTTTAAGATTTAGGTCCTTTAATTTTTGTTTGCATGAAGAAAAAATAAAGGATGGAATTGTGGAGGCAAGAGAAAATCCCATAGTATATTTTAAACTATTTTTCATAAATTTTCTTCTTTGATTTTCCATTTTATGTACTTTTATTATATCTGATAAAATTATTACTTTTTTAATTTATATTACAATATAATTTAATCTGATTGTGAAAAACAAAGCTATAATATTTACTAAAAGACCAAAAGACTTTCCTACAATTGAAAATTTTTCTGTTCAAGATGATACCATGCCTGTTCTTAATGATAATGAAATTCTGCTTAAGACAGTTTATGTATCTGTAGACCCATACTTAAGGGCAAGAATGAATAATGTAAAATCTTATATTCCACCTTTTGAAGTAGGGGAGCCATTGAAATCGGCTATAGTTGCTGAGGTAGTTGAATCAAAAAATAAAAATTATAATGTTGGCTCTCACTTATATGGTATGTTAGACTGGAAGCTTTATCAAGCTTCTGATGGGACAGGACTATTTCCTATTCCTGAAGGCCTTGCGCCTCTTTCATCTTACCTTGGAGTTTTAGGAGTGACAGGGTTAACTGCATATTTTGGGTTGTTAGAGATTGGAAAACCTAAAGAAAATGAAACATTAGTAGTTTCTGGAGCTGCAGGAGCTGTTGGTATAACTGTATCACAAATAGGTAAAATAAAAGGATGTAGAGTAGTAGGGATAGCGGGAACCGATGAAAAAGTTGATAGTCTAAAAAATAAATTTGGATTAGACGAAGCTATAAATTATAAAAACAACATAAATCTTTTAAATGAACTAAAAACTGCTTGTCCAAATGGAGTAGATGTTTATTTTGATAATGTTGGTGGAGAAGTATCTGATGCTGTATTTTACCTTACAAATAATTTTTGTAGAATTCCTGTATGTGGTGCCATATCTCAGTACAATAAAGCTGCACTGCCGATGGGGCCAAGAAATAATCCTTTTATTATTAGTAGAAGAATAAAAATGCAAGGTTTTATTGTATTCGATTATTCAGATAAATATTTAGAGGCTCAAATGCAGTTGGCAAGTTGGATGAAAGAAGGAAAAGTGACTTTAGAAGAAACAATTATAGAAGGATTTGAAAATATCCCAGATGCTTTTCTTGGATTATTTGATGGTAAAAATTTCGGAAAAATGATTGTTAAAATTTAAATTTGAATATTATGAAAAGAAAAATTAACGCAATATGGAAAGGAGATGGAGCTGATGGAACCGGTGTATTAACTGCCCAAAGTGGTGCATTTAATAATATGCCTTATAGTTTTAAAACAAGATTTAAAAATGATGATGGTACTTTAGGAACGAATCCTGAAGAACTTATTGCTGCAGCTCATGCTGGATGTTTCAATATGAAATTGAGCTTTGTATTGAATGAGTCTGACTATAATCCAGAGGAATTAAATACAGATGCAGTTTTAACTTTTGAAGATGGAAAAGTAATTTCTATAGAATTAAATTTAAAAGCTAAAGTCCCTAATATAGATGCAGAAAAATTTCAAGAATTAGCAGAAGAGGCTAAAGAAAATTGTCCTATTTCTGGCGCATTAAACTGTGATATTATTTTAAAAGCTGCTTTAATTTAATTTTTTTTTTATTATTTTCGCAGCATGAAAAAGAAGTTTCTTTCTTTATTTTTATCATTTATTATATTACTTCCTACTATTATGGAAGTGTCTGAATATTTATCAGATCATAATCATGAAATGTGTAATAAAGATGGAATCCATTTTCATGAAAACGAATTCGACTGTAGTACATGCTTAATAAATAAAATTAACTCTGAAGAGTACATAAACTTAACTCTTATATTATTCGAAATTGATGGTATAATTGATAATTATAAGCTTGATTTATATCATTATCCTGGAAATTTTCACTTAAGTCCTTTATCTAGAGGGCCACCTGAAAATATATCATAATTCAATTATGAGGTTTTTTGTAACCTGAGATTTTAATCTCAAATACAATCTTTTTTTTAAACTTAAATTTTTATACGATGAAATTACAATTAAAACAATACTATTTATTTACATTATTATTTTCTATGATTTTTCTTTACTCGTGTGATGAGGATGATGCAGCACCGGCTGAAGAAAATGAAGAGGAAGTTATCACTGACATCAAGCTTATATTTACTAATAAAGCAGATGCAAATGATAAAGTTGAGGCTAAAGCAAAAGATCCTGATGGTGAAGGTACTAAGGAGCTAGAAGTTTCTGATGCAATTAGCTTAAAAGCCGCTACTTCATATACTCTTACTTTTGAGATTATGAATAATTTGGAAACTCCGGGAGAAGATATTGGAGAAGAGGTGAAAGAAGAGGGAGCTGAACATCAAATTTTCTTTTCTTTTACTGACGATGCTTTTTCAGATCCTGCAGGAAATGGAAATATCGATAATGCATCTGATAAGATAAATTATAAGGATACTGATGCAGTTGGAAATCCTATTGGATTAATAACTGAATGGACTACTGGTTCAAATGCTGTTGCAAATGGTGAATTTGTTGTTAGACTACAACATCAACCAGATATAAAAACTGCTGGAACTGGAGCTACTGATGGAGATACAGATTTTAATTTGAAATTTGTATTAAATATCCAGTAATTATTATTTAGAATACGTAAGTATATTATATTAATACCAGCATTAATAATTATTAATGCTGGTGTTTTTATTTTTAGTTTATCCTACAAGCACAGGATAAGCAAGTTTATTTTTACTTTATCTTAATGAGAATTTTCTTTTTGATTATTTCTTTTATTATAATAAATAGTAATATTTATTCTCAGAATGACTGTTCTCTTTCTGTAAATGGAAAAGTTTTAGATAGTAAGACGAAGGAGCCTCTATCTAGTGTTTTGATTCAAATCGATAAATTTCAAAAGTTTGCTATAACAGATGAAGAAGGTAATTTTGTACTAGATAACTTGTGCTCTTATAATTTTAAATCAATTATTACAAGAGTTGGTTATTATGATTCTATTTTCCAAATCAACAACAAAAATGTAACGATATATTTATCTCAAGAAACTGTCGAACTAAATTCTGTTTTAATTATTGATGAAAAAGAAGAAAATGTAGGAATTAAAAGTATTTCTCAAAGATCGATTAATATAAAAGATAAAAATATTGATCCAACCCAATCTCTAGCAAATCTTATTAGTAGTATTGATGGAGTAACATTCTCTTCAGTAGGATCTAACGTTGAGATTCCTGTTATTCATGGATTATATGGTAATAGAATATTAGTTTTAAACAATTATGTTAAACATGGTTTTCAAAATTGGGGTAAGGATCATGCACCGGAAATTAATATATCCTCAGCTGAAGCTGTAACTGTAATAAAAGGGTCATCAGGGGTTCGGTTTGGACCAGAGGGCCTTGGGGGTGCCATTATAATTGAACCTAATGTAATAAAATTGAATAATCCGTTTTATTTAGATTTAGGTACTGGCTTTCAAACCAATGGCAAGGGGTATAATTTTAATTTCAAAACAGGAACCGGTTATAAAAAATTTGGATACTTTTTAAGTGCAGATTATATTAAAATTGGTGATAGACATGCCCCATCTTATTCACTTACCAATTCTGGAAAAGAAGAAAAAGCATTAAACCTTGGGATTCACTACCATTTAAAAAATTTTGATATTAAAATGTATTATAGTTATTTAGATCAAAATTTAGCTTTATTAAGATCTTCTTTTTTACATAGTGGAGAGGCAATTTCCAGGGCAATAAGTTCTGATGAACCTCTATATATTTCACCTTTTTCATATAAAATTGATGAACCATATCAAGATGTGGCTCATCACTTTGCTAAAGCTAAAGTAGACTGGTGGTATAAAGAAGATGAAAAAATATCTCTAACATTTGGTGGACAATTAAATAAAAGAAAAGAATTTGATGTTAGA
This sequence comes from Marinoscillum sp., assembly GCA_042095375.1. Classification (GTDB taxonomy): domain Bacteria; phylum Bacteroidota; class Bacteroidia; order Cytophagales; family MED-G16. Next base: position 13,921 of record JBELBJ010000018.1, on the reverse strand, counting down.
AGAAATGCTGAAAAACCTGTAATAGATTTAGATTTAAATACATTTGATTATTTACTTGAATGGGACCACTCATTTGGTGAAGGTTCTGAGGGATTAGTTGGTATTCATTATTTTAATCAAGACAATGATAATAATCCAGGAACTGGTACGACTCCTTATATTCCAAACTATAATATTAACAGGTTGAGTTTTTTTATTTTAGAATCAAAAAAATTTGGAAAAAATTTAATTGAAGCAGGCATACGATTTGATAACGAAACTAGTAGTGTGAGAGGAAGAGAAACCAATCAAAATATTTTTAGAGATAAATTCAGCAAATCCAATGTGACTTTTTCTATTGGATATCAAAATGAAGTTTCAGAAAGCTTTTTATTTAGATCAAATTTTGGTTCGGCATGGAGAACACCAAATATGGCTGAGCTTTATACTTTTGGAGGACATGGTTTTAAATCAACCTTTGGTCTTTTTAGATATTATATTCAGGATTCAGATTTTAATACAGAACGGGTTATAAAAATGGAAGAAAACTTAGTTTCATCTGAAAAAGCTTTCAAATTTATAAATGAGTTTGATATAAATAAGTCCAAAACCAATCTAAAATTAACTTTATTTTCTAATTATATTTTAAATTATGTTTTTGAAAGACCTATTGGTATCTATGGTACTATTAGAGGCCCGATGCCTTATTTTATATACGATCAAACTGATGCAATATTTCTAGGTTCAGATTTTTCTTTTAGAAGGGAAATTTCAGAAAAAATAACATCTGATTTTAGTTTTAACTATTTGTGGGCAAATAATTTATTTAAGAACCATAAATTAATTAACCAACCTCCGATTAGATTAAGTAATAATTTGATTTGGAATACAAACTCATTTTGGAAAATTAATTCTTCGGAGATTTCACTTTTACCAAGCTATACATTCAAACAGTTTCAGGCGCCAATTACCATTTCCCCTAAAGATTTAATTGATGGATCAATTAGTATAAATCAAGATTCTGAAATTTTTGATTTTAAAGATGCTCCGGATGGATATTTCTTATTGGATCTTTCATGGAAAGTCCATATAAATGATTTATCTTTTTCTTTCATGGTTAAAAATCTGTTGAATAAAAAATATAGAAACTATTTAAATTATATGAGATATTATGCAGATGAGGTAGGAAGAAATTTTATATTTAACCTCTCTTATTCATTCAAAAAGAAATAGATTACAACTATCTTCTCTATCTATCAAAAAATTATGAATTTCGGAGTTAGGGTTATAATTTTGAAAAAATAAAAAAATAAAAAAATGAAAAAGTTTTTCTTTTTTTTCTTACTTCTTATTTTGTCGTTTCATACTTCTTATTGTCAAGTTTTTATATCTGGATATATTCAAGAAGATGGGTCAGAAGAAAAGCTTCCTTTTGCAAATGTGGTTGTTAGTGAATTGAATTTAGGGACTACAACAAACGAAAATGGATATTTCACATTAAATGGAGATATAAAAGAAGGAATGGTTATTTCAGCAAGTTATGTAGGATACAAAACTGAATCAATCATTATCACAAATCAAGTTCTAAATAATCCAATAGAAATAAATTTAGTTGCATTAACTTCAACTTTGAATGAGGTTGTAATTGCTGCAAATTCAAATAAGTTTTTGCAGACTAACACAGAAATTAGCAGACATCAAATTTCAACAAAACAAATTAATTTGATGCCAAGCATAGGGGAAGTAGATATATTTAGATCTTTACAATTGCTTCCAGGTGTAAGTGGTACTTCAGAAAGCACTTCAGGATTGCATATTAGAGGAGGTTCTCCTGAACAAAATTTAGTTCTTTTGGATGGCATCAAGGTTTATAATGTTGAACATTTTTTTGGTTTTTTTAGTGCATTTAATGCCAATGCTATAAAGAGCGTAGACTTATATAAGGGTGCTTTTCCCGCACGATATGGAGGAAGATTATCAGGTGTAATTGACATGATTGGAAGAACTGGTAGTTTTAATGAAATCAAAGGTCAAGTTTCTGCAAATTTGCTAAGTGCAGGAGGAAGTATTGAAATACCTTTTAAAAAAAAATTTAGTCTACTAATATCTGGAAGAAGATCATTTACTGATTTACTTAAAACATCTTTTTTTGAAAAGCTATTTAATCAATTTGAAGATGATAGTGGGAACATTGAAGCATTAGAAGAATTTGTGCCTTCTTTTAATTTTTTCGATTTTAATTCAAAGCTTTCTTATAAGCCTTCTAATAAAGATCTAATTACATTTAGCTATTATAAAGGTCAAGATAATTTAGATGAAATTAGCTCTACAGATCGGTTAATTTATCCAGATATTGGCCCAGAGAAAATAAATATTCTTGGAGATGTTTCTAAAATATCAAAATGGGGTAATGATGGATATGGTTTTAAATGGTCAAGACAATGGAATCCAAAATTTTATAATAGCTTAAATATTTCATACTCAGAATATTTCAATAATAGGGATGATAATTATTCTGTAAACGTAAACATACCTGATACGGATTCTACCATTTTAGATTTTAAATTAAAGTTGATTCAAAAAAATAATGTAAAAGATTTTACTGCTAGATATGATGGGGAATTTGTCTTAGGTAAAAATAATAACTTAGAATTTGGATTAGAATATACTAAATCATCAGTTGATTATTCATTTGTTAGAGATGATACACTAAATCTTATTACTACAGATCAAGATTCAAAATTGTACTCATATTACCTTTCATATAACCTGAATTCAGTTAAAAACCTTAAAATAAAGTTAGGAATGAGAGGGAATAGATATGATTTTAATAAAAAAAATTATTTTTCTCCTAGGGCTAGTTTAGACTATAAAATATTTGAAAATATAAAACTAAAGTTGGGTTATGGAGTTCACTATCAATTTGTTAAAATGATTTTAGGTGAATCTGTAACATCAAGCTCAAGAGATTTTTGGCTTTTAGCAAATGGTGAAGATGTTAACATTGGAAAGGCAACACATTATGTAGCTGGCATTTCTTATGAGAGAGATGCGTGGTTAATTGATGTTGAAGGGTTTTACAAGGAACTTGAAAATTTAACTGAATTTTCTTTGCGATATCAATCTAGCAACCTAAGGTCTTTGTTTTTTAATGGATCGGGGGAGGTTAAAGGCTTTGAAGTTTTATTACAAAAAAAGATAGAAAAATATACAGGTTGGATTTCTTATACATACACAGATGTAGAACATTTATTTCCATTATTAAATGAAGGGAAAAAATTCCCAGGTAGAAATACTCAAAAAAATGAATTTAAAATATTTAATAACTACGAGATAAATGGTTGGAATTTTTCAGTTTCTTTTATATATGGTTCCGGTCAACCATATACTGAGCCTTCTTATAAATATAATATTAACCTACTTGATGAATCAAAGCTATCGTTTATTGGAGTAGGGCCCAAAAATGGATCCCTTCTTCCAGATTATCATAGAATGGACATTGGGGTTCATCATATATTTACTTTTAATGGAACAAAAGGTGATATAGGGTTGTCAGTATTTAATATTTATAATAGAGCAAATGTATGGTATTACGAATATGACTTTAACCAAGATCCAGTTTTAAAAACTAGAGTAAAATACCTTGGTTTTGTTCCAAACATAAATTTAAAATTTGAATTTTAATTATGAGAAATCATTTTTATTTTCTATTAATATTTTTTCTTCTTTCTTGCGATGAAGAAACTTCTATTTCAGAAAATTTTGTAGTAGAAGCATTTTTATTTCAAGGAGAACCTATTGATGATATTAAAATTATTAAAGCAAAATTGTATAATAGTTCAGATACAACGGAAGAAGCTATTTCAGATGCAAAAGTTAAAATTATTTATGATGGAGCTAATTATGAATTAGATTACGATGTTAATTCAATGAAGTATGTTTACGGAAATAATGATTTAAATATAATATCAAATAAAAAATATGGTCTTCAGGTAACTGTAAATGATAGAATAGCTACCTCAGAAACTTCAGTTCCAACAAAACCAATTGGCCTGGGATTATCTGAAAATAAAATTATAATTCCTGAGTTAGTTCTTTCAAGAGCTCTCCCAACCATTCTTGCAAATTTATATGAAAATGCTAGGGTAAAAATATCTTGGGATAATCCTAATAGTGAATATCACTATCTAACTATAAAATATATAGGAGATTCTGAAAACCCTATTTTTTCAGATGAACTACCAGCTGGTGTTGGAAATTTTTTTGAAAATTTTTCAATAGTTTCAGAGCCAACAAAAGATGAAGAATATACTATAATAGGTTTGAGTTTAAAAAATTATGGTAAGTATAAGATTTCTCTATTTAAGATTAACCAAGATTATGTAAGTCTATTTGAAAATCAAGAACAAGATGGAAATGAATTAAATGAGCCTCCATCAAATATCATTAATGCGTTTGGAGTATTTTCAGCTTTTGCTAGTGATACTACTTCTTTTGAAATTGTAAAAGAGTAAACAAATTATTCCATAACGATTATGTCTACACCTTTATCTCTTAAAGAACTTAATGTATTTTTTAAGTTTTCATTTTTTAACTTTTCAAACTGTTCACCAACTTTATCTAGTCTGGATTTTAATAATTTATGTACCTCATAATATGAATCTGCAGGTCTGAAATCAGAAATCTGTACGTTATCAGCTAAATAAGATAATTTTTCTCCTATCATTTTTTCATACCTAACTTCATCTTGACCTTTCCCGGTAGTTTTTAGCTGTGTCAGTTGTTTTTCAAGCTCTAAAAATTCTGATTCTAAATCATCAACTAATGAAATTAGCTCTTCTTTATGATTTGTATTTTTAAGCATAGCCTTAAGATCAAGGAGTTGTCTTCTAACTACTTCAATTGAGTTAATATAATGAATAGCAAGATTTATATCATCATAAATTTTTGTTACTAATTGATTTTGGAGCATTATATCTTCTATGGTTCCTTCAGAGTGAGGATCTTTTATTACTTCCAAAGATTTAGTCATAGTATTTTCACCTGATTTTAAGGTTATATTGTATGTGCCTGGAGGAGACAATATAGAAAAATTGTATGGCACTTTCCTTTCTCTATTTTTATCAAGCGAAACCCAATCTGCATATAATGGTTTTGTTCTAAAAACAATATCATCAGTTTTTTCACCTGAAAAATTCCACCATATTCTGTTTATTCCTTTACTTCCTTTTTCTTTTATGGTTTTAATTGTATCATTTTTTTGATTTGTGATAATGATTTCTATATCATCTTGTTTTTCTTTTAACCAATAATTTATAGATGCTCCATTTGGAGGATCTTGACCAGTAGATGCTTCTGGAAACATTTGAAGACTACTTGTAACATTTTGGAATCTGTATGATGGTTTTATATCAAAAAGATGTGATTCTTTATTTTCAATACTTTCATCAAGTTGTTGTAATGGAGATATATCATCTAAAATCCATATTCCTCTTCCATATGTTCCAACAACAAGGTCATTAAAATGTTCTTGAACTTCCATCCAATACATAGGAGAATGGGGAAGGTTAGACATAAGACTTTGCCAATTCTCACCATCATCATTAGAAACATACAATGCATTTTCTGTACCAAGATATAAAAGCCCTTCCTTTACAGGATCTTCTTTAATACATCTAGTATAGCTTAGATTTCCAGATTTAATTCCTTCAGTTATTTTTTTCCATGATTTACCAAAATTTTCAGTTTTATAAACATAAGGTTGAAAGTTTCCAATTTGATGGAATTCTATTGTTAAATAGGCTTTTCCCGCATTCCATTTAGATGCATCAATATTTCTAACAACTCCTAGCTTTGGAAGGTTAGGAATATTTTTTGTTACATTGTTCCAAGTTTTTCCGTTATCCTGGCTTATATGTACAAGTCCATCATTTGTGCCTGCCCATAAGACTCCTTTTTGTACTGGAGATTCATCAAAGGCGTAAATAACATTTGCATATTCAACTGAAATATTATCCCCAGTTAGTCCACCAGAGAATCCCTGCATATTTTTATCATTTAATGATAAATCAGGACTAATAACTTCCCATGTTTGACCGTCATTTGTTGTTCTATGAACATGTTGACTGGTAACATAAATTGTTTTGTTATCATGAGGTGAAATTAATAGTGGAAATGTCCATTGAAACCTGTACTTAAGTAGTGAAGCATGACTTCCAGCAGTAAATTCTGGCCACACTTCCAGTTGTCTATATTGATTTGTATTTTCATTATATCTAGTAACAATACCTCCTAATGGACCGTATCCGGATGCGCTAGACCAAACAATATCTGGATTTTTAGGGTCTGCAGTAGCAAAGCCACTTTCTCCTCCACCAATTTCCCTCCACATTCCTGATTGGATCATTCCAGGACCAAACCAATTCCCTGTCCTTGATCTACTTGGACCCTTCATTGAAGGACCATCTTGTCTATTGGTCAATACATTATATGGAACATTATTATCAGTAGTTACATGATATAATTGTGCTATAGGTAAAAATGTTCTATGCCATGACTTACCTCGATTTTGGGAAATTGAGATTCCACCGTCACCAGCTACAGCCATTCTATCACCGTTAAATGGATCTATCCACATTTCATGATGATCCCAATTAGGCGAGGAAAGTTGAGGCCTGTTTTCTAAAGAAACTCCACCGTCAATACTTGAATAAAACCTATTGCTCATAAAGTATAGTTCATTAGGATTGTCTGTAGAAGCAGCAGTTCTTGTATAGTAAGCTTGTCTTCCTCCAAGATTTCTATTTGAGTTAATTAGTTTAAAAGTTTTACCATTATCATCTGATCTCCACAATTCTCCTGATTCTGTTTCTTTTCCCATGTAAGGGACACCGTCACCTGTTTCAATTAGGGCATACAATCTATCAGGACTAGCAGGTGTCATAGCAAGTGCAATTTTACCAACATCTTTATTTGGTAATCCATTTCCTTTTAATTTATTCCACGTATTACCTCCATCTACAGATTTAAATAAACCACTTCCAGGGCCACCACTTATTCTTTTCCATGTTTTAAGATCAAGCTGCCACGCTCCAGCAAATAAAATTCTGGAATTATCAGGATCCATTACTATATCAGAAATCCCTGTATTATTGTCTATGTAAAGAACATGTTTCCAAGTTTGCCCACCATTATCACTCATAAAAACTCCTCTTTCTTTTTGAGGGGCATATGCATGTCCTAAAGCACCTACATAAATTAAATTTCTATTTTTTGGATGAACAACAATTCTACTAATTCTTCCTGAATTTTTTAATCCTATATGCTCCCAGGTATCTCCACCATCTTCAGACTTATACATTCCATTACCAATTGAAACATTTGATCGAATTGAACTTTCACCGGTTCCTACATATATTGTCATTGGATCTGATGGAGCGACGGATATTGAGCCAATAGAATGAACTTCTTGACTATCAAAAATTGGTTTCCAGTTTAAACCACCATCAGTTGTCTTCCATACACCACCTGATGCAGCTCCTACATAATAAGTCATAGGGTCATTTGGAACTCCAGCAACTGTTGTAAGTCTATTTCCAATTGGACCGACATGTCTAAATTTCATGTCTTTTATAATTTCTTTATTTATTGTTTGAGAGTGCAATGAAATTGAGGATAGAATGCTAATTGCTATAAAAAGTATAAATTGATTTTTCATTTTAAGTTAATTTTAGTTGATTCTTAAATATAGAATAAAAATAAAATAAAAGTAAATTAGATTTACAAATTAATTTTTTTTAAAAAATGGATTCAAAGCTTACTGTAATAATTGTAAATTATAAATCATGGGATTATTTATCCAAGTGTTTAGATAGTCTGATAACTCAGGATTCTGGAATGCCAAATATAATTGTGGTGGATAACTTTTCAAATGATGGTAAAATACAAAAATTTGAATCAAATTATAAATCCATTAAATGGATAAAACTTAACTATAATTCTGGATTTTCTACAGCTTGTAACATTGGAGCTAAATACGCAAAGTCTCCTTGGTTATTATTTTTGAATCCTGATTCAGTTGTTCCTAAAGATTGTTTTAAAAAACTTATTCCTTTTTGTGAAAGGAATAAGGAATTAAAAATTATTTCTATAAGATCTAAAAATGCTTATTTAAATAAATCATTTTCTCATGGCTTTTATTTTAATTTTTGGACAGTAACTAATTTCATAAGACAATTTTATATTTTATTAAAAAAAAGTAATAGAGAAATAAAAAAAATTGATGATAAAAAAGTAATTATGATAGGTTGGGTTTCCGGATCATTTCTTTTAATAAGAAGAAATGATTTTAAATCTATTGGAGGTTGGGATGAAGATTTTTGGATGTATGCTGAGGATATGGATATTTGTAAAAGAGCTTATGAAAAAGGGATGCATCCATGTGTGATTTATGACTGGGATTATTATCACATGCACGGTGGCTCATCAAGAAAAAATAAAAAAATTAAATTAATTACAAAATCAGAATTAATTTCTTCAAAACATATTTTTATTGATAAGCATGTTAAAGGAATTGAAAAAAGACTAAGTCATTTTCTTTTAATTTCTGTATCAACTATTGGATTGTTATTATTATTTCCTTTTTCTAGTTTTCATAGATCTTTGTTGATAAGATTAATAAAATATTGGAGTGAAAGTTTAAAATCTAATTCTTGGAAATCGTTATATAGGCAAAAAAAATAGATTTATTTTTTTGAATGCCAATAAGCTAGTCCAATAAATAATGCTTGAAAGGGGAGTCTCCATATTGCAACTTCTTTACTTACATCTAACCCTTGTTGTGCAATTTCGCTTTGGGCAAGATAAATATTTGCCGGAAAAACAGCTATTAGAAGTATTATTAAACCCCATGATGCATAAAATCTATATTTTGGAAAGATTAATAGAAGACCTAATAATATTTCAAAAAAACCACTTATATAAACTAGTTCAAGATGATAAGGTAAGAATGGGGGCATTATATTTAAAAAATATTCTGGATCTAAAAAGTGGTGCACACCTATACGAACATAAAAGATGGACATCAATAGAATTGTAAATAGTTTAAATATTTTCATTCAAACAAATTTATATTTTAAATTGTATATCATTTATTTTTTAAATTCGTAATTGTAATATGAGAAAATTAATAATTTTTTTACTATTCTTCTTAAGTTATTTAACATACTCTCAAGATGCTAATAATATTTTAAAACAATCTGAGGAAAAAATTAGAGGGGTTAAGTCATCTTACACTGAAATGATTATTACTGTTGTAAGGCCAAAATGGAAAAAAGAGATGACAATGAAAGGGTGGTCAGTAGGTGAAGATTATTTTACTTCAGTTGTTTTATCACCAGCTAAAGAAAAAGGAACAGTATTTTTAAAAAGAGAAAATGAAGTTTGGAATTATGTTCCATCAATAGAAAGAACTATAAAACTTCCTCCTTCAATGATGATGCAAAATTGGATGGGTACTGATTTCACAAATGATGATCTCGTTCAGAGGTCCTCAATTACTGATGATTATACAAATACAATTATAGGTGAAGAAACTATTGATGACTTAGATTGTTGGATAATTCAATTGATTCCTAAAGAAGATGCTCCTGTAGTCTGGGGAAAGTTAATAATGTGGATAGATAAGAAAAATTATATGCAATTAAAAACTCAATTTTTTGATGAGTATGATGATATGGTTAATGTGATGAATTCTAAAACAATTAAAAACTTTGGAGGAAAAAAATTACCTTCAGTTATTGAATTTGTACCCTTAGAAAAAGAAGGAAACAAAACAATTGTTGAAAGGTTGATATGGAAGTTTGATATTGATATAAATGAAAGATTCTTTATGCCAAACTATATGAAAAACTTACGATGATATTAAAAATAGCTTGGAGAAATATTTATAGAAACAAAAAGAGAAGTTTAATAACCATTACTTCAATTTTTGCAGCCTTATTTCTTATTTTATTAATGAGAGCTCTTCAAATTGGTTTTTATGATAAGTTAATTGAGACTGTAGTCGAATCATATGCGGGTTATGTAGAAGTACATGCGGATGGTTTCTGGGATAATCAGAATCTAGATAACTCTATGGAAGTTGATCAAAGCCTAATAAATGATATAAAATCTGTTGAAGGTGTTGATAATATTGTGCAAAGGCTTCAGACTTTTTCATTAATCTCAATGGGTAATAAGACAAAAGGTGGGGTAATAAATGGAATTAATATATCTGATGAGCAGAAAATAACAGACTGGAATAAAAAAATGATTTCGGGAACATTTAAAATTGGAAAAAATGAAATTATTATAGGAAAAGGCATTGCCGAGTATTTTGATATAAGAGAAAACGATACACTCATCCTTTATGGTCAAGGATATAGAGGAATGATGGCAGCTGGAAAATATCCAGTGAAAGGAGTAATAGATTTAAAAAATCCTAACCTCAACAAGCTTGGAGTATTTATGACAATTGAGTCGGCTAGAAATTATGTTTCTTCAAATGAAATATCAACTCACATTATAGTTGACAAAAAACAGTATTACGATGAAGAAAAAATAGCGAATGACCTTAATCAAGTACTATCAAAAGATTATGAAATTATGACTTGGAAAGAAACACTTCCTGAGATTGAGCAAACAATTACTGCTGATAATGCAGGTGGCGTAATTATGGCTTTTATTTTATATATTATTGTTGTCTTTGGAATGTTTGGTACTGTCTTAATGATGACTGAAGAGAGAAAGTATGAGTTTGGAGTTTTAATTTCTCTTGGAATGAGTAGAGCTAGATTGTTTGGTATTATATTTATTGAAACTATTATCTTGTCTATGATTGGTGTTTTTATCGCAATAATAATTACTTATCCTATAACTTATTATTATAATTTAAATCCAATTGATATGGCTACTTTGATGGGAGAGGGGGCTAATGATATGATTGAGGAGATGGGTTTTTCACCACTAATGCCTATGTCAATTAGATGGGATATTCCTTTATCTCATGCTTTAGTTATTTTTATTTTTTCCCTAATTATTTCTATTTATCCAGCAATAAAAATATCTAAATTAAACCCTGTAAAATCTATGAAACCATGAACATAATAACATTATTAAAGATTTCTTGGAGAAATGTTTGGAGAAACAAATTAAGAAGTTTTGTTGTTATATTATCTGTTATATTTGGATTAGTTGGAGGGATAATTATGATTGCTATGTCCTATGGTTTGAATGAGGAGAGAATGAATAATGCTGTTGAAACCTACTTATCACACATTCAAATCCATAATAAATCTTTCTCAGAAGAGTACAACCTAAAACACACTATTGATAATCTTGAAGGTATAGAGAACGCTATAGATAATGATAGTAGAGTTGTATCTTATTCAAAGAGAATAATATTAAATGGAATGCTTTCTAATTCAAATGGATCTTACGGGATTCAGGTTAAGGGTATTGATCCAGTTCAGGAGGTAAAGGTTACAAATACGTATGAAAAGATAATCGAAGGAGAATATTTTAAATCAAAAAGAGATAATACAATTCTTATCGGAAAAAAATTAGCAGATAGATTAAATCTAAAAATAAAATCTAAAGTAGTTATCACTTTCCAAGATGAGAATTATGAACTAACATCTCTTCTTTATAGAGTTGAAGGAATATTTAGATCTGGTAATTCAAGATATGATGAGGCTAATGTGTTTGTTAAAAATATTAGTATTACTAAAAATCTACCTAATTTTTCAGGTTATCATGAAATACCTATGCTACTTACAGATATAGATTTAAGAGGTGATTTAAAAAATGATTTGATACCGTATAGTTCAGATAATATAGTTGAGGGTTGGGATGATATATCTAAAGACCTTGCTTATGCTAATGAAATGCTTGCAGCGGTATTATATATTTTTATGATGATTATTTTATCAGCTCTTTCTTTTGGTATAGTTAACACAATGTTAATGGCAATACTTGAAAGGAGGAAAGAGATAGGCATGCTAATGTCTATTGGGATGAGTAGATTTAAAATTTTTTTAATGATATCTTTTGAAACAATGTTTTTGTCTATAGTAGCACTTCCTATCGGCTTAATTCTTTCATATTCAATAGTAGAATATTATTCTGTAGTAGGAATTGATTTAAGTATTGTTGAAGCAGGGCTTGAAAATTTTGGAGTAGGCACAAGGCTTTATTTTAAAGTTCCAAATCAAGAATATTTTATAGTTGCCATTATGGTTTTTGTAATATCAATTATATCTTCAATATTTCCATCAGTAAGAGCATTGAAAATTAATCCTGTGGAAGCAACGAAAACTATTTAAATTTGTTAATTATGATTGAGACGAAAAACTTATCTAAAATTTATAATCCTGGAAAATTTGAAGTAAGGGCTGTCAATAATATAAGTGCCTTATTTAAAGAGGGAGAGTTTACTTCAGTAGTAGGTCCATCTGGATCTGGAAAGACAACTTTTTTAAATTGTGTTGGAGGTCTTGATCAACCTACTTCTGGTGAGGTCATCATTTCTGGTGAAAACATTACCGAATTGTCTGGAAGTAAAATAATTAATTATAGGTTAAACAATATTGGCTTTGTATTTCAAGCATATAATTTGATCCCTGTTTTATCGGCTAAAGAGAATATTGAGATGATAATGCTATTGCAGGGCGTTGATGAAAAAAATAGAATTTCAAGAACAAATGAATTATTAAATCAGGTTGGATTATATGAAATGAGAAATAGAAGACCATCCCAATTATCTGGTGGTCAACAACAAAGGGTTGCTGTAGCAAGGGCTTTGGCATCTAAACCTAAATTTATATTAGCAGATGAACCAACTGCTAATTTAGATTCAAAATCTACTTCTAATTTATTGGATATCATGAGTCAATTAAATGAAGCTGAGAATATTACTTTTATTTTCTCTACACATGATCAAAGAGTAATTGATAGAGCTAGAAGAGTTGTAACTTTGGAAGATGGAAAAATCGTTAATGATAATAAAAAATAGTTTTTTAATTTTTTTTCTTTTTTGCTTTCAGATAAACGCTCAGGAAAAAAAACCAGAATTTACTATTAAAGGATACGTAAAGTATTTGCCATCATATTTAGATTACGATAACAATTCTAATTCTGAAATAAGTCACTTAATTCATAATAGAATAAATTTAAAAGGTTATTTCAAAGAATATTTTTCTATAGGTTTTGAGTTAAGAAATAGGATAATTTACGGTGATAATATAAATATTTCAAATGATGGAGGTGTAATTGATTTATCAAATTTTTTTATTGATAAACCAAAATTTAAACTCCATTCTATGATTGACAGGTTCTGGTTTAAATATCAAAAAAATAAAATTGAAATTAGCATTGGAAGGCAAAGAGTAAATTGGGGAATTAATACAATTTGGAATTCTAATGATCTATTTAATGCCTATAATTTTATAGACTTTGATTATGTAGAGAGACCAGGTTCTGATGTGATAAGATTTATTTATAACGGTGATAATCTTTCAAGTTTAGAATTTGTATATAAACCTAATCTAGACAACATAGGAGTAATTGCTGCACTTTATAAGATAAATAAGATAGGCTATGATTTTCAATTTTTTGGAGCTAATTATTATGATCAAGATTTTGCATTAGGTGGAGGATGGGCAGGTAATATACGAAACGCTGGGTTTAAAGGAGAGGTTAGTTATTTTTTAACAAAGAATCCGATTCCTGATGAAAATTCATTTGGTTTATCTACATCTTTTGATTATTCTTTTAAGAATGGAATTTATATTTTAGGGTCTTATTTATTCAATTCTAACGGTTTATCTAACTCTAATATTTTTAATTTAGGTGCTATAACTGAAAATGTTTTATCTCCAAAAAACTTAATGCCTTCTAAAAATTC
>JBELBJ010000017.1:10466-28216 GCA_042095375.1 Marinoscillum sp. | reverse complement strand
ATTAGTAGTGACTGCATTAAAAGTACCTTGCAAATTAATATTGTTACATGCATTATATGAAAAAGATCCATTTGCATTCAGTGATAAATCTCCTCTAGTTGAATTTGAGACTAAAGTTGTAATTAAATTATCGTTATTTGCATCAACATCGTTTGAAAGAACACCTTGTGCAGCACCAACGTTTAATGGTGTTTGTTTTACAAAATTATAACTATCATTATATGTTACAGGACAATAGTTGCCGCCATTATTTGATTGAATAATTCGAATATGAACGGTGCCAATATTGGAATCACAAGTACCATCATTTGCCTTATAGGTAAATGAATCATTTGGGTTAGCGTTCAACTCCTGCCAGTTAGCTCCAACAACATAATGATATGAACCATCTTGATCCATTATCACAGTACTTCCTCCATAAGTAGGATTTGATACTTTGATAGCAGTTAAATTATTGTTATCAGCATCTGTATCATTTGCAAGAACTCCAACCGTATTGAGAGAATTTGGATAAGGAACTATAATGTGTGCTCCAACCATCTGTGGCCCCATTGCATTTATTAAAAGAATATCATCTTTTGCAACAGGACAAGTATTATTTTGAGCTTTTATGTAAAAAAAAGAGAGAAAGAATAATAAAAGAAAAATTGATACCCTCATATAATGTTATTTGTAATAAATTTAATAAATATTATATAATTATCTGGTCCCCTTAGAATTTTCTGAAATAAATTCTTTAAAAGGATAGGTATTTGGGGTAACTAAAGTCCCTGAGCTAAAACCGAGAGGAAATTTGGATTCAGGATTAAATAATACTTCAACAAAAGCAGCTTTATAACCATTTTCAGGTTTTTCAATTACTATAGAGTAATTACCATCATCAGTTTTTTCAATTGTCTTTGAAGTCCAGCTCTCCCCTATCTTATATATTCTAAAATCACGCTCCGATTCATTTATAACCTCCCACTTTTTTAAAACATAATCATTAGAAGGATCAATAGAGATTTTAATTGTATCACCAGTAACATTCCAATTATATTCAGGGATTTCTATATCAGAGATCAAATGATTATAATAAGAAACCATACTTGGTGTTTTATAAGTTCCATAAAGGCCATGACCGGTATTGGGAAGGTATTGCAAATGTTTTTTTCCTATAAGATCATCCCAATAGAATTGCCATGAGTCTGTAACAAAAAATTCATCACTTGTTGCATTTACAATAAACTTAGGTAATGTAAGCTGCTCTTTATAAGAATAAGGATCTGTAATATCTATTATTACACCATATTCTTTAGAACCTGTCCAATCCATGATCATCTCATTTACATAATCTTCAACAGCAGGAGACCACTCTCCATACACTCTCCAGTGATGCTGAAAAGAAGGAAATAAATTCAAAATATCTATAACCACTGGCGCTATTCCCATCACGCGATCATCAGCAATTGCAGTAGTCCATGTAACCCATCCTCTTTTGGATGCACCAGTTACAAAAAAACTATCTACAGAGTTTTCTAATTCTTGAGTTAACTCTTGTACAACATCCATAGCTTTAACAACAGCTCTTGTCATAGGAAAACGAGCAAGCCATTCTGTATCTTCAACTTTTGCACCCCTTTCTAAAAACTGCCTCCACCCATAAGCAATTAAATCATCTTCATATCGAATACCTTTGCCATCATTTGAAAAGTCAATAGGTTGAAAAGGAATATTTGTGATTTCAGTGACAATAGATTTGGTAGATAGTGCTATTTTAAGGTTTTCTTTATTGGTTTCAATATCCTCACTTTTCATTCCTTTATAATCATCTTTAGATCCAGCTCCTATAATCATCATAGATTCAGATTGTTCAATCTCGTCTGGGACAATCATAGAAACCCAATGCCACCATTCATTTGAATTGTCATCAAAGTCATCAGGACTAAGCCATGTTCCTGAAACCATTTTTATTCTATATTCTTTCCAGTTATCTCCTTGAACTGTATCAGTAATTTCATATGCAAAAGAAGGATCCTGTTTTGAAACGTATTCTTTAAGTAAGGTATTATGATCAACGGGTTTTTGATCATTGCATCCAAAAATTAAAAAGAAAAAAAACAGATAGATAATGGTAAAATATTTTTTCATAAAGTCTAAATATAATCAATTAAAGGTTGTATTAGTAAAAGAAAGGGGGTCAATAAATGACCCCCTAAACAACATTAACCCAAAATCGAGTTGCAATGTAGAATTTAATTTTTTATATGCAACATTTATCTTATTAGAAAATCGTTATCAATGTGTTAAATAATTATTATTAAACAACAAGTTTAATATCTTGAATTAATAAAAATAATTGGTTGTTAATCAAAGTTTATGTAGTTTAGTTGTATGGATATTAGATCGATATTGATGCTGGGAAGTGTTCCAGTAAATCTTTTAAGTATGTATTTTAGCTCTCAATCAATTGGAGGAACTGATGATAATTCAATTACTATTGCTATTGGACTATTATTTGTAGGTGTTGGTATGATCATAAGTTCATTCTTTGTTGGAAAAAAATAATTTTGTAAAAATTATTTCCAAATTGACGACTTAAGCTAATAAAAAAGATCATTTAGAATATTTTTAAAATTATGAAAAGATTTTTCCATACTATCTTTCTAATAATTTTTTCAATAAATTTTCATAGTCAATCTCAAAATGTTACTCAAAAGTCTTTCGAAGCAGTAAGAATTAATTCTGAAGAAATCAATCTTGATGGCAAACTTGATGAACCATTTTGGAATAATATTACTGGAATTAAAGATTTTTTGATGCAAGAACCTATCGAAGGAGGTGAACCTACAGAAAATACAGTAATTAAGGTAGCTTATGATCAAAACTACCTTTATATAGGTGCAATTTTATATGATTCTAACCCTGATGGAATCAAATCTTTTAAAATGAGAAAAGATTCCCCTTTAAATACTGATGATAGGTTCATGTGGATACTTGATACGTATCTTGATGGAAGAAATGCATATTTTTTTGAGATAAACCCAAAAGGATTAATGGGAGATGGACTACTAACAATAGGTCAAGGGTTAAGTTTAAATAAAAATTGGGATGGGATTTGGAGGCCTTGGACATTTATTGGAGATTTTGGCTGGTCTACAGAAATACGTATACCTTTTCATACTTTGAATTTTGATCCAAAAATCAGCACATGGGGAGTCAACTTTCAAAGAACGGTAAGAAGAAAAAATGAAGAAATATTATGGTCAGGACATAAAAGAAATCAAGGGCTCTTCAGACCACAAAATGCAGGAAGATTAACTGGACTTAATGATATCTCACAAGGATTAGGTCTTGAAATTGTAGGATATGGAAAAACAGAAGCATCTAAAGTTGAAAAAGATTCAGGAGTAGGGTATAATAAAGATGCAAATATTGATGGCGGAATAGATATTAATTATAATCTAACACCAGGATTGAAAGCTTCCCTTACGCTAAATACTGATTTTGCTGAAACAGAGGTGGACGATAGACAAATCAATCTTACAAGATTTGCTATTCGATTTCCTGAAAAAAGAGATTTTTTTTTAGAAGGAGCAAATATCTATCAGTTTGCTCCTAGAAGTGGTGTATATCCATATTTTTCAAGAAAAATTGGTCTTCAATCCGGAAGTCCTATACCTGTTTTATATGGCGGAAGAATAATTGGAAAAATTGGTAAAGTTGAAATTGCCGCTCAACAGGTAAAGACAAGAAAGACAGACTTAGTTAATAGCGAAGACTTTTCAGTCCTTAGACTAAAACAAAATTTTTTAAAAGAAAGTAGCATTGGAATATTATATACTAGAAGACATACCAAAAATGGAGAGCAACTTACAGAACCGTTACAAGATAGAAATACATTTGGTATTGATTTAACATTAAATACATCTTCATTCCTGTCAAATCAAAATCTTCAATTTCAAGCATTTGCTATAATGCATAATCCAGAATCTCCAAATGATTTAAATAATAGCATATGGGATAGATCAGCAAGAGGACTTCGTTTTAATTTTCCAAATCAGCCGTGGTCAGGAAGTTTATCTTATAGAGAATTTGGCAACTCATATGACCCCGCTGTTGGGTTTTCCAGAAGAAATTCATTTAGAAGAGTTGAACCAAGAATAACATTTTCTCCTCTCCAAGAAAAAAGTTCGCTTATAAGAGAACTTTCATGGGAGATTAGCTTTGAAAACCTAATGAGTTTGAAGTGGAAAAAATTAACTCAAAAAATAAGATTAACTCCCATCTCAATACGCTTTGAGAGCGGTGATGAAATATCTTATCAAATTGTTAAAAACTATGAAAGACTTGAATATAATTTCAATATTTTAGGAGATAGCTCTATAATCATACCGACTGGAGATTATTCAAATTGGTCACATCAACTTGAATTCGAAACAGCAAATCATAGAAAATTAGTTTATGAAATTGAACTAAATATTGAAGGTTTCTGGTCTGGAAATCGAACTGAATATCAAAATAATTTTACAGTAAGACCTTTTCCAGGAATAAATTTAAATTTGGGTTATATCCATTCTAAAGTAAACTTAAATGAAGGGAATTTTAAAACTAACTTAATTCGGTTTTTAGGAGGTTTTGACTTGTCCCCTTTCATATCATTTTCTTCAAATATTCAATACGATGATATAAGCAAACAAATAGGAATGAACAATAGATTTAAATATACTATTACTCCGGGATCAGATATATATTTTGTTTATAATCATAACTGGGTTGAAGATGATGAAAAATATAAAACCTCTTCAATTTTAGGAGCAAGTAAAATCACTTATACCCATAGATTTTAATTATAATATCTATGAAGTGAATTATTGCACATTATTTTTAAATTATATAGATTGAGTAGATGAAAATGGCTTTATCTCTTATTTTCTTTTTTATTTTATTTTCTAAAATTGTAGAAGCTCAAGAGGATGTAAGAATAGAGTTAATGCTACCATTTGATGGATTGACTTGTTCAACTGAGTGCTATGTTCCTATTGATACTTCTACTAAGTTTTTGAAGCTAAGAGCTTTTTCTTCTGTAGAAGGAAATAAATATAAAATTTCAGATGCTGAGGTAAGTCTATATAGACAAGATAGAACAATAAATTATACTTTAATAAAATCAAATAATATACTTTTAAATAGATTAGGCCATAGAGAATACGGAGACCTCATTATTATTAAAATTCAAAAAGTTTTAAGGGCAAATTCTGAAAATGAAATAAGTACAGTGGATAGATTTTTTCCAAAAACTATATCAATCCCTGTTAATCTATCAGAATAATTGCTCATCCATCTTATATATTTAAATTTTTTAATAATTTTATATTGATTTAAATACCTGTGCATAAATTTATTCCTTAAAACTAAAATTATAAATATGAAATATCTTAAATATGCTTTAATAGGATTATTGATTTTAATTGTAGGTTACGTTACTATAAATGTCTTTCTTTTCCCTGTAAGCCCTTTGGATAAAGTAACTTATTCTTATAATAACACTGAATTAGAAGTACAATATAGTAGACCATTAAAAAAAGGTAGACTTATATTTGGTTTAAAATCTGACAGCGCTTTAGTTCCATTTGATGAATATTGGAGAACTGGAGCTAATTATTCAACTGACTTTTCAGCAAGCAAAGACATAAATTTTGGAGGAAAAGAACTTATAGCTGGGAAATATTGGCTTTATACGATACCAAATCAATCTTCTTGGAAGGTGTTTTTGAATGAGGAAGATGGAAGTTTTGGGTTTTTTGAGCCAGATAAGACAAAAGATGTTTTAGAAATTGAAGTTTCTTCCCGCTCTTTAGAAAATTCCATTGAACAATTCACTATTGATTTTGTTGAAAATGAATCAAAATTATATTTGAGATTAAGATGGGATACTACAGAAATTTCAATACCAATTGAATGAATTTTTTTTCTTGGATAAATTTTAAAAATTTTCTTAAAACCATATTTTTTATACTAATTATTGGAATAGTATGCTACTTTACTATAGATACAATTCAGTATAAATATAATTTAATGGATATAGAAGAATATGAACCTATATCTACTCTTGTAGTAAAAGAGAATATCATCACAAAAGCAAAATATCCATTCATAGATGTTCATAACCATCAATTTGATATGCCTCTAAAAGATTTATCAAAACTTATTGAAGAAATGGATTCAATGAATATGGCATATATGGTTAATTTAAGCGGTTTTAGAGGGATATACTTAGAAAAATCATTAGAAAATATTAATAATAATTTTCCAAATAGATTTGGGTTATTTCTTAATATAGATTTTGAAAAAATAGATGAACAAAATTTTGCTAAAAATAATATAGAACTTATTACAGAAGCGGTTAATAATGGTGTAATAGGACTTAAAGTATATAAATCTTTAGGATTAACAGACAAAGACAAAAATAATAATAGAATAAAAGTTAATGATGAAAGATTAGATCCCATCTGGTCTATTTGTGGAGAACTAAATATTCCTGTTTTAATTCATAGCGCAGACCCATCTTCTTTTTGGAAACCAAAAGATAAGTTCAATGAAAGATGGTTAGAATTAAGACAAAAACCTGGGAGATATCGTGATCCAAAAAATAACGCATCTTTTGAAGAAATTTTATCTGAACAACATGCAATGTTTAAAAAACACCCAAATACTACTTTTATAAATGCACATATGGGATGGATGGCTAATGATTTGGATAGACTTTCTTCTCATCTTGATAATAACCCAAATGTAGTTACAGAAATTGGAGCTATTCTTGCTGAACTAGGAAGACAACCAAAGAGAGCAAGAGAGTTTTTTATTGAACATCAAGATAGAGTTTTATTTGGAAAAGATGCACACAAATTATCAGAATACTATACATACTTTAGAGTTCTTGAAACAGATGATGAATATTTTGATTATTATAGGAAAAGACATGGAAATTGGAAAATGTACGGATTAAATCTACCTGATACAGTTCTCAAAAAGCTTTACTATAAAAATGCTCTCAAGCTTTTCCCAAATATACCTCGAGAATTTTTTGAATAGTTAAGTAACTTTTAATTCCTCATTGCACAAATTTCGTAATGTAGAATATGTTTTTTTCAATTGATTAAGCTCTTTTAAATAAGAAATCATAGAGGATTTTAGTTCAATCAAATCACCATACATATAATCACTAAAATAGTATTTTTGGTTAAACCTATAGCTTTGAATCTTAACAGGATCTGCTCCAATTGACCATTCATCTTCTAAAAAAAAATTCACAGATAACTTATAATTAAAATCAAGAAAATAAACATCATATTCTTTAGTATGAACTTCATGTCTTTTCAAATCCTCGTTAAATAATTTAAATAAATTTATTTTTAGATCTTCTGAATCAATTCTTTTAATTAGATCCGAACTAATAAGTTGATTAAAAACACCTTCTTGTGGAAAAAAAGACCTTAAACCTCTTCCAACGGATGATAAATGATAGATAATACTATCGTTAGACATTGAATTATTTTTTTTAAGGTTTTCAAAAATCAAATTGCAACTACTCAAAGAAAAGTTTTGTAAGTCTATAAATCTATCAATTTGATTTATATCTTCTTCAATTACTTTTAATAGTTGCTTTATTGAATCATTTTTTTTTGAAATTTCTATTGCATTTTGTCTTCTTTCTTCTAGAAAAAAAGATATAAGGATTCCGAAAATAATAACTACAAATTCCAATGAATATTTAGTAAAATTTTTATTCATTGATTAATATGGTGATATAGAAGTATCAACTTCTTTTGCCCACTGATTTATACCACCTTTGAGATTATAAAGGTTTTCAAATCTTGAATCTTTTTCTAATATATTTATAGCAGTTGCACTCCTCTTTCCACTTCTACAATATATAATAACCTTTTTATTTTTATCAATTTCCATTTTCCTATCAAGAATATCATAAAAATTAATATTAGTTCCTCCTATATTACATAGATCTATTTCATATTGATCCCTTACATCAATAAGTTGAAATTTTTCATTATTATCAATCATGGATTTTAGCTCAGATGGAGTGATTTCTTTCATATCTTATACTTTTATTGAACCAGAAACACCTCCAGAAACAATGTATTTCATAACATCTGCAGTAGAACTCTTAATAGGTTTAATGTGTTTTTTATCAACTAAAAACATATTTCCGGAAAAATTATAGGAATGAGGAAAATAAACTGTTGAATAACCAGAAAGACCATTTTTACTTAAATCTTCTGCAGTAACAAAACCAGGTTTCATTAAATTATTATTCATTCTTACAAGAACCGGTTTGTCAAATTTTTTCTTGCTTCCCACTAATGAAGACATTAAATCTTGAACAGATGAGTAAACTAAATTTAATAAAGGAACTTTTTTTATAATGGTCTCAATTCCTAAGACTGATGAGGCAATAGAAAATTTTTTAAATAAAAAACCAATCATAGTTATGATTAAAATAACTAATAAAAAACCAATTCCAGGAATTGGTAAAGGAATTAACCCATCAATAAAAGTATATAAAAGATAAACAGTCCATAGACTTACTGCTAATGGTACGACAAATAGTAATCCACTAATAAAATAACCAATGTATCTATTCATAAAAATAAATATAAGAAAAGGGATAGAATATATCTAATTTTTTTAAAAAGACATTCCTATAAATGTTTTAAAAGCAAGAGCTAATAAGCCAGTTAATAAAAATGTGATTCCTAGCCCTCTTAAACCTTTTGGAACATTACTGTATTTTAATTTTTCTCTAATAGCTGCAAGAGCTACAATTGCTAGATAAAAACCAACACCACTTCCAAATCCAAATGCTGATGCTTCTACTAAAGTTAAATCTTTTTGAATCATAAATATTGAACCACCTAAAATACTACAATTTACAGTTATTAAAGGGAGAAATATTCCTAATGAACCATATAAGGTAGGAGAAAATTTCTCGATAACCATTTCAACAAATTGAACAAATGATGCAATTACAGCAATAAACATTAATAATTGAAGAAAATCTAAATTAACATTAGCATATTGCTCTCCAAAATATTTAACCAAAGCACCTTCTTTTAGGATATTTTCTTGAATCAACCAATTTAAAGGAGCAGTAAATGTTAAAACAAAAATTACAGCAATACCTAAACCATTTGCAGTTGTTAACTTTTTAGATACGGCCAAATAACTACACATACCTAAAAAATAAGTATAAACCATATTATCAACAAAAACACTTTTAAGAATCAAATTTATGATATCATCCATAATTTATACTAATTTTCAACGTAACCACTTATCGATCTTTGAACCCAAATTATTAAGCCTATTATTATAAATGCACCAACACTATCTACCATTAATCCATTTGTAGGAAAATTTTCCCAACCTATAAATTCAAAAACTTTAAAGCCTAAAACTGAACCAGAACCAAGAAGTTCTCTAAAAAAAGCAACTGTGATAATTATCCATCCATATCCTATTGCATTTCCAAAAGCATCTAAAACACTATCATATGGTTTATTTCCCATAGCATATGCTTCCAATCGACCCATAACTATACAATTTGTAATTATCAAACCTACAAAAGCACCTAGAGTTTTAAACATTTCATAATTAAATGCTCTTAAAAACTCTGAAACTAATGTAACAAGACTTGCAATAATTGCCATTTGAACAATAATCCTTACTCTTGATGGAATATAATTTCTAATAACAGATGTAATCAAACTAGAAAAAATCATAACAAAAACAACACTTATTGCCATAATAATTGTTGGTTCCATTTTAATTGTTACTGCCAATGCTGAACATATACCCAAAACTTGAATTGTTATTGGATTATCATCATTAAAAGGATCAGAAATAATTTTTTTTCTCCTTTTTGATAAAAGAGGTTCTGATACCTTATTTTTTTTTATTTCTTTATCTAAAACTTCAGTACTCATAAATTTAATTTTTAGAAATTTTAATAGATTGGTCTAATTTATTTTCTTCAATGAAACTACTGTAACATTCAAGATAATGAAAAATCATTTTATTGACACCATTACCAGTTATAGTTGCTCCACTCATCCCATCAACTTGATGAGCATTAATTCCTTTATTATTTTCTCCTTTTAACATGGTTACAGAAATAAAATTACCAGTATCATCAAAAATCTTTTTCTTTTTATATCTATCTTGGATTTCACTAGATGCTATTCTAGCACCAAGTCCAGGAGTCTCTATTTTATGATCAAATGAAATACCCATAACCGTATTTAAATCATTTTCGAAAGCTACATATGCACTTATCCAATCCCATAGTCCACTACCAAACATAGGAAAAATATATGCTTCAGTATCACCAGATTCTATATTTTTATACATAAAAATAGGATACATCCTCTCTTCAGGATCTAATTTATAATTTTTTTGAATGTTAATATTTTCAGCAATTATTTTGTTTCCTTTAGAATCTGTATTAACAATTTCATTATCATAATTTAATACTATTGATTGCATTCTTTCATTATAAATTGAAAGTATTTTATCCGGATCATATTCTGAAACATTAACTACTGCCCCAAGTATTTTTTTCTTTGTATCAATTTCCTCTTGTTTCTTTTGTCTAGGCTCTAATGTCATCCTAGTCAATGACAATAGTGTACCAAAAAAAATGGTCATTAATATAGTAAATGTTATAATATATAAATTAGACTGTTGCACGATTTAATCTTCTTTTTTTATTTGCTAAAATAACATAATGATCAATATATGGAGCAAAAACATTCATAAATAATACTGCTAGCATTATACCTTCTGGATAAGCTGGATTAAACAATCTAACAATTATAGTAAGTACACCAATTAAAAATCCATAAATCCATTTTCCAGTTTCCGTTTGAGTAGCTGTAACAGGATCAGTGGCCATAAAGACGGCACCAAAAGCTAAACCACCAATAATCAAATGATATTCTGGTGGCAAAAGCATAAATTGATTTAGTCCAACCAAATTAAAAATAAAACTCATAAAATACGATCCAATAAAAACACTTACAATTATTTTCCAACTACCAACACCAGTAATAATTAAAATTAATGCACCAATCAAACACATTAAAGTAGAAGTTTCTCCTATAGATCCAGGTATTACTCCAGCAAACATATTTATGAAAGAATAAAAACCATCTTGATTTATAGAAGCTGAATATTGATCAAATAAAGAAACAACTTCATCAGTATTTGTCCCATCTACAGTAGTTGCACCTAAAGCCAAAGGAGTAGCCCCAGAATACCCACTAATTAGTTCAGTTTTATCTCCATAATACGTCCATACATCACCCGAAATATCAGATGGATAAGCAAAGTATAAGAAAACTCTAGCTGTAAGAGCTACATTTAGTATATTCATTCCTGTACCTCCAAAAACTTCTTTTGCTATTAAAATTGCAAAAACTGTAGCTAAAGCAACTTGCCACAAAGGAATCGTAGGTGGCATAATTAAAGGTATAAGCATGCCAGAAACCAAAAAACCTTCATTAATTGGATGTTTTCTAATAGTGGAAAAAATTACTTCAACTATACCTCCTGCAGTATATGAAACCAAAACAATTGGAAGCACTACCTTTGAACCAACTACAATTTTTTCAAAGAATGATGCTGGATTTCCAATAGCAATAAAGTGTTGATGACCTACATTCCAAATCCCAAAAAGCAGACAAGGTATCATTGCAATAACAACTGTCATCATCATTCTTTTAAGATCAATCATATCTTTTATTTGAACACCTTTCTTTTTTGTAACTAAATTTGGCACATATAAAAATGTTTCAGCAGCTTCAAATAAATAATGGAACTTTTCAAATTTTCCATCTTTTTGAAATTTAGGTTTTTGTTTATCAAGTATGTTTCTTAAAAACTTCATATTATCCTTCCTTTAATAAATTTAATCCTTTTCTTAAAAGATTTTGTAAATCATTTTTTGATACGTCAATAAACTCACATAATGCTATATCCTCTTCTATTAATTCATATATTCCTAATTCTTCCATCTCATCATAGTCATTAGCCATAATAGATTTAAAAAGATAAGTTGGTAAAATATCCATAGGAAGAACCTTTTCAAACTCACCAGTTTGAACAAAAGCCCTTAATTCCCCATTGGTGTTTGAATCCAAAACATATTTCTTTTTTCCATTTAAAAATGAAAATAAACCAAAAGCACGATGAAAACTTAACTTATTAAAAACTGGCTTTATCCAACCTAAAAAATCATGATGATTACCTTCAGGTATTACAGTAATCATATTATCATAAAATCCTAAATACCCACTTGATGAAATTGATGTGCCTGTTAATACATTCCCTGAAATTACTCTTGAGTGATCACTCTTTAAATTTCCTTTCAAAATTTCAGCAACATTTGTTCCAATGTTAACTCTAAAATATCCTGGATTATTTACTTCAGAACCAACTACAGCTATTACTTTAGATGTATCATACATACCCCTTAAAAATAATCTGCCTATCTGAGATAAACCATAAGGATTTATTGTCCAAACAATATCACCTTTATTAATTGGGTCAACATGATGTATTTGTACACCAACATTTCCAGAAGGATGTGGACCAGAAAATATATTTTTTTGGACACCATTAAAATCACAATCATCATAAATGGTTTGATTGCAATTTAGATGTACCTCACCATCAGTGAATTTTTTAATGATATTTATTCCTGATTGAATATAATTCTTGTTTTCTTTAATTAATTCTCTATATGAAGGAGCTAATGGATGTGAATCAAAACAAGAAACAAAAATTGCTTTAGGCTTTGTATTTGGTTCTGCAACAATGCCATAAGGTCTTTGAATAATATTTAACCAACAACCTGATTTTTTTAAAATCTCTGAAACATCATCTGAAGACATTTTTTCAATATCATTTTCAGAAAATTTCTGAAACTCTAAATATCTATTTTTTTTATCAGCAAGAATTCTAATTTCCTCAATTTTTCTTTTATCTCCCCTAATAATTTCAGCAATTTCACCACTTACTGGTGAGGTATACATAACATCTTCTAATAGTTTATCATACATTAATGGGGTACCAGCAACAACTTCATCACCAGGTTTTACTAATAACTTTGGACGTGTTATCCCTATAAAATCATCGGGTTTAATAGCAAAAGAAGAACAAGGTGTATTATTTACTATATCATTAGAAATACTTCCTTGAAGATTAATATCAAAACCCTTCTTAATACCTATTTTTAAAGCCATTTTTTTATCAACTGTAAAGAAAATAAATTATTGGCAAAACTAATAAATTATGAATTATAAAATCAAAATAATATGATTTTTAAAAAATTAATTAATTATTTTTTTTGCTTCTTTTTTAATAAACTCTATTTGATCTTGTAAAGAAATTGAAGTGGTGTCCAATATTAAAGAATCAGAAGTTATCTTTAGTGGACTATCCTTTCTATTAGAATCTTTATTATCTCTTTCAATTAAATTTAATTTCACTTCTTTCAACGATATTTTTTTACCAATTTTCTCAAACTCTTTAAGTCTTCTTTTTGCACGAATATTTATGTCAGCTTGCATAAAAATTTTTAATTCAGCGTCCGGAAAAACTACAGTTGCAATATCCCTGCCTTCCATTACTATACCCTTATTATCACCAATAGTTCTTTGCATTTTAACTAGTTTTTTTCTTATTATAGATATTTTACTTATCTCACTTACTAATTCAGAAACTTCCTTTGATCTAATCTTTTTTTCTACATTCTTACTATTTAAAAATATTTGATAAGAATCAGATGTATTTTCCTTTATAAATTCTAATCTAATTTCATTAATAATATTTTTTAATTTTTTCAAATTTTTATAATCAATAGAGTTTTCAATTATATACAATGTAACAGCTCTATACATTGCTCCAGAATCTAAATATTTATAATCCATTTCTTTAGCTAATAATTTGGCAGTGGAACTTTTACCACAACCAGATAATCCATCAATTGCAATAATTATTTTTTTATTTCTCATAAATACTTTGAGATAATTCTAAACCTCTTTTATTATATTTTTTCCAAACACCAACTTTAATATTATTTTTATAACTACCTTCTTCAGCAATTTTACCATTTGAATAATAAAAAATAGATTTTCCATTTAAAAATCCATTATTATACTTTTTTACAGAGAATATTTTTCCGTTTTCATAATAATCAAATACATCTCCTTTACCATTTTTGAAATTTCCTTTATCTAAAATTTTTCCATTTTCATAATAATATTCTGAAATAGAAATTAATTTTCCTTTATCATACATTTCTTCTTGCTTTAACTGTCCATTTGAGTAAAACCTCCCCCATAAACCATCTTTTAAATCATTATAATAACTGCCAATTTCATCAATATTTTTATTTTCATAAAAAAATATCCATTGATCATTTTTAAACCCTGTAGAATAAATACCTTCAGACTTTAAATATCCAGATTTATAAAAGTACTTCCAAGCCCCATCTTTATAATCATTTAAATAAAATCCAATAGAAAATAATTTACCCTCTTCTGTAAAAGTAGCCCATTCACCATTTTTCAAACCATTATCAAAATATCCTTCAACACTAATTGATCCATTAGGAAGAAATTCATAATATGAACTATCTAATAGATTATTTTTATAAAAATAAGATTTTGAAATAATCCCAGTTTCATAAAATTCTATAAAATTACCATTTCTAACTCCTTCATAATAAGATTCTATTTTCTTAGTATTTTTATTACCATAATAGTACTTCCATTTTGAGTGAGGCTTATCATCTTTATATTCCTTTATAAAAGATATGTTTTTCCAAATTGTAAATTCTTTCCAAATTCCATTTTTTAATCCCATTTTGTAATTACCATTAAGAGCTACCTCTCCATCTAAATAGTATTCCTTATATCCACCATTTAATTTATCTTGAAGATAATTAGCTGAATAAATTATTTTTCCATTATTATCATATTTGTAATAATTACCATTTAATTGACCTTGATTATTATAATTTGATATAATACTGATTCTTCCATTTAAATGATATTCATTCCATTCACTGAATTTATTACCCTCAAACATTTGACCAGTTGACTCCATTGATCCATCCAGAAAATAAGACTTCCAAATAAAAGAAGGTTTGTTGTTTACATATTCCCCCCTAATTTTAATTTTTCCATTCCAATAATATTCTATAAATTCTCCATCTAATTTTCCATTATTATAAAAGTAATTTGCTTTCCTCCTTCCATTTTTAAAGTATATGGTCCACTCCCCAATAGGAATAATATCATTGAATTTTCCTGAAATAATAATATTTCCTAAAGAATCTTTTGAAATATAATTACCACCTATATCTTTATCTCCTTTGGTATATATACTTACTATATAAGGATCGGAAATAGGAATGAATATTTTTTGTGAAAAAGTTATTAAAGGCAAAAAATTAAAAAAAAAAATCACATTGATAATGAATTTATTCATTACCATTTAATTAATGCTGAACCCCATGTGAAACCTGCACCAAAAGCAGCTAAACATAAAATATCTCCTTCTTTTAATTTACCTTTTTCAATAGCCTCAGCCAAAGCTATTGGAATTGATGCTGCAGTTGTGTTACCATATTTCATAATATTATTATAAACTTTTTCATCGGGGAGTGAAAGTTGTTTTTGCACGAATTGATTAATTCTTAAATTGGCTTGATGAGGTATTAACAAGTTAATATCTTCTTTAGTTAAGTTATTTGTAATAAGAGCCTCATTTATGACTTCCATAAACCTTAAAACAGCATTTTTAAAAACAAAATTACCATTCATATATGGAGCATAACTTGATCCATCTTCACTAGGATCTTCAACTAATTTATCTATCCATTTTTTTGTAGCTGGACTAATTACAACAAGTTCTTCAGCGTGTTTCCCCTCAGAATGAAGGTGAGTAGACATAATTCCTTTTCCAGGATCATCAGAAGCTTGAATTATAACGGCACCTGCTCCATCACCGAATATAACTGAAACATTTCTTCCTCTTGTAGACTTTTCAAGTCCTCCAGAGTGAAGTTCAGATCCAACTATAAGAATATTTTTGTACATTCCAGATTTAATGTATTGATCTGCAATTGATAATGCATAAATAAAACCAGAACATTGATTTCTTATATCCAAAGCACCAACTTCCTTTATACCTAAATTTCTTTGAATTAAAACACCAGATCCTGGGAAAAAATAATCTGGGCTTAGGGTAGCAAAAATTATAAAATCAATTTCATCAGGAGATATATTTGCATTTTTGATTGCTTTTTTTGCAGCTTCTGTTCCCATAGAAGATGTAGATTCATCACTGTCCTCCAAAACCCATCTTCTTTCTCTAATTCCAGTCCTTTCTTGAATCCATTCATCAGACGTATCCATAATTTTTTCTAAATCTTTGTTTTTTACAATGTTTTCTGGTACATAGTAACCTATTCCTTTAATTATGGATGTTTTCATATTTTTTTAGTAATTATAATAAAATTTTATCATTAATTTGAGTCAATTAAAAAGACTATAATTACCATATTGATTTGAAGTCTTTTTTGGGCTTATCAATTTTTTATCATTATTTGATAAATCTTTAATAAATGGAGATACAGTATAATAATTAAAGGATGAAATTTCAGGTTGATAAATTAAATCTAAGATTTCATCAAACCTTTTATTTTTATCAAACCACATATCAATATTTTCAAAATCAATAACTAATGGAATAGAATCAGAAAATTCTTTCCACTTATGATTAGTCTTTTTAGATATAAAGGAAAAATAATTAAAAGTATTTCCTTCAAAATCCTCATACTTTTCCTTTATGCCAACACATAATAAAATTTTATCTTTAATATAATTGAAGTAATAAGGGGTTTTTTCATTTTTTGAGGCTTTTTTCCATAAATAAAAACCATTACATAGAATAACACACCTTTGAGAGATTAAAAGATTATAATGCATATTACTTTTAGAAAAAGTGGATAAATCTAAACTAATCAACTTATCAGCTAATGGTTTTTTTTTGGCATAATCTGATGTTGCACCCCAATGAACAAAATCAACTTTATTGGGAGATTTTATTGTAACTATAGGTAATAACTTTGTTGGAGCTGCATTGTATTGTGAATCAAATGAATCAACTGTCTTCGAATTAGTTATTTTTCTTATCAAATTTGAATTGTATTCAATAACATATCTGTCAATCATAGCTCAAAATTAATATTTTCTTATCTTAAATCCTTTATATTAAATTTTGAATTAAATTTGATGTAATATTTTAAACTTTTATGGCAGAAATAATTAGAATGCCAAAGATGAGTGATACCATGGAAGAAGGTGTAATCTCATCTTGGTTAAAAAAGGTTGGTGATGAGATTAAATCTGGGGATATTTTAGCAGAAGTTGAAACAGATAAGGCAACAATGGAGCTAGAATCTTATGATGATGGAACACTTTTACATATAGGAATTAAAAATGGAGAATCAGTGCCAGTAAATGGGATTATTGCAATTATTGGCGAAAAGGATGAGGATATATCTGAAATATTAAATGAAGCAAATAAAAATCCATCTAATGAAGAGGAAAAAAAAGAACTACTTGCTGAAGAAGAAAAAGATATAAAAGAAGAAGAAAAAGATATAAAAATAAAAGAGGATG
>JBELBJ010000017.1:0-10366 GCA_042095375.1 Marinoscillum sp. | reverse complement strand
GAAGAAGAAAAAGATATAAAAGAAGAAGAAAAAGATATAAAAATAAAAGAGGATGTTATAGATGCTGTTAAAAAAATTGAAAATACTGAAAATATTTCATCTAATGGAAGAATAAAAGCTTCTCCTTTAGCAAAAAAAATTGCTTTAGAAAAAGGTATTGATCTAAAAAATATTCAGGGAACTGGTGAAGGAGGAAGAATAACTAAAAAAGATTTAGATTCTCTTTCATCTGAGGATGCTAATATGCCTTCTGAAAAAATTAATCTTCCAAAAATAATTGCTGAAGAATCTTATGATGAAAGCCCAGTCAGTCAAATGAGAAAAACTATATCAAAAAGACTTTCAGAAAGCAAATTCACTGCACCACATTTTTATCTTACTATGGAAATAAATATGGATAATTGCGTTGAAGGAAGAAAAAAAATTAATGAAAGCTCAGATGTAAAAATATCATTTAATGATATTATTTTAAAAGCTTGTGCTTCTGCATTGAGAAAACATCCTATGGTTAATTCAAGTCTTATAGAAAATAAAATTAGAGAGAACCATCATATACATATTGGAGTTGCTGTTGCTGTAGATGAAGGACTCCTTGTTCCTGTTATTAGATTTGCTGATAATAAAACTTTATCTCATATTTCATTGGAAGTCAAAGAACTTGCAGGAAAAGCAAAAGAAAAAAAACTACAACCATCTGATTGGGAAGGAAATACTTTTACAATCTCTAATCTTGGAATGTTTGGCATTGAAGAATTTACTGCTATAATAAATCCTAATGATTCCTGTATCTTAGCAGTAGGGGGAATTAAAAATACCCCAATTGTTAAAAATGGAGAAATTGTTCCTGGAAATATTATGAAAGTAACAATGTCATGTGACCACAGATTAGTTGATGGTGCTACTGGCGCTGCGTTTTTAAAAACATTAAAAGAACTTTTAGAAGATCCAATTAAAATATTAGTGTAAAATGAAAAAATTTAAGTCTACAACCGTATGTGCAATAATTCATAATGGTCAGCTTGCTATTGGAGCAGATGGTCAAGCAACAATGGGGAGTACTGTTGCAAAAAGTAATGTAAAAAAAATAAGAAAATTACAAGAAGGAAAAATTCTTGCAGGTTTTGCTGGATCTACAGCTGATGCTTTTACACTTATTGACAGATTTGAAGAAAAACTTAGTAAATACGGTGGAAATATGAAAAGATCTGCTATTGAGCTCGCTAAAGACTGGAGAATGGATAGATACTTAAGGAGGTTAGAGGCTATGATGATTGTTGCAAATAAAAATCAAATATTAATAGTATCTGGAACCGGAGATGTATTGGAACCAGATAATGAAATTGCAACCATTGGATCAGGAAGTAATTATGCTCAATCAGCAGCTATTGCGTTAAAAGAAAATGTGAAAAAGCTTACTGCAAAAGAGATGGTCAAAAAAAGTTTAAAAATAGCAGGTGATATCTGTATTTATACTAACCATAATATAATTTTAGAAACGATAGATTAAAGAAATTATTTCTTTACAAAGTCAAATACCCAGTTTCCTTGTTTAACTCCAGATGCAACATTAAAAGAAACTTTAAGATCATTATCATTATTGGTAAGTGAAATTGTCATCACTACATTATCATTTCTTTTAAGTTTATTTTTATCTCCCCCGTCAAAAGACCAAGAACCAGAATTAGGCCATACATTTGCATTAGCAGAATTTGAAGTATTAAAATTACCTCCAGCTTTAGAGCCTGCAGAAAAAGTTAATGTCAAATCAGCAAAATCAGCAACTACTGAACCATCTTTAGTGGCGGATGAAGCATCTTTCAAATCCCATAAGGCTTCAATCTTTTTTGCTTGAATATCCAATGGATCATCAACAGGTGTAACATCATCATCTTTTTTCTTACAAGAAATGAGGACAATTAAAGATAAAAAAAGTATGTTCTTAAATTTTATAAAACTCATAATTAGTAGATTATGGTTGTAATATATTAACAAATAAAATAAAATAAAAATAATATCAAAGCTCTCTAATCCAAATATTCTTATAGCTAACTAAATCTCCATGATCTTGAAGCATAATAGGTTCTTTTTTATTGTCTGTTTTATAGCTAGGATAACCTATATAACTTGTTGCCCCCTGAATCTGAACATGATTTTGAACAACTATTCCATTATGTATTACCGTAATATATGCTGGTCTTAATAATTTCCTTTTCTCGTTATATAAAGGAGCCTTAAAAAAAATATCATAGGTTTGCCATTCACCAGGCTTTTTTGAAGCATTTACAAGAGGAATGTGTTGCTTATAAATGCTTGATGCTTGACCGTTAGAGTAAGTTCTATTTTCATATGAATCTAGTACCTGTACTTCATAACCAACATCCCCTTTAACTCCCATTTCTTGCATAAAATAAATACCACTATTACCTCTCCCCTGACCTTCTCCTTTAACCTGAGAAGGAGTTCTAAACTCAATATGTAACTGACAATCTCCAAATAATTGTTTTGTATACAAACCACCTGATCCAGGCTTAACGGTCATATAACCATCATTTAAATCCCATTTGGGTTCTCCATTTTCTTGAATCCAACTATCCAAGTTAGTTCCATCAAATAAAATTATTGCATCTGAGGGTGGTATACCATAAGAATTTCCAGGTGTAACTATTTTTGGCTCCGGATCCCATACTTCAGTTACTTCAGGTCTAACCTGCATTTGTATTTTTTTAATTTGTAATTCTTCTTCATTTTTACAAGGAAAAAAATAAATTTTTCCATCTATTTTTTTTTCAAATACACCATTACAGTTTAAATAGTAAGCATAATTTAGAGCAGAATCCCTATCCTCTAAACCATTATCTAGCTGACTCTGAGAATATATAATAAGTGGAAGGAAAAGAAAAAATATTAATTTGAGAGCAAATTTCATAGTTAAAATTAGTCTATAATAAGTTTAACATTTGAAACATTATCATTTTGAATAACTTCAACAGTATATTTTCCCTTAGTCAAATAATGTAAGCCATTATCATTAGAACTTTGTTCTTTTTTATCAATTGATAGGTCATAGGAAATAAAATTCAATCCTGAAGTAGCATCAAAATCTAAAGTTTTAAGTATTTTATTGTCATGTATTACATTTATTTTAGTAGGTAAAGAAGAAGCAGAATAATATACAATTTGAATTTCAGGTGTATAAAAGTTTGATCCCCACCCTTTACTACCCCATCTTGGTGAAAATTTTATTTTTTCCAATTCAAAAACATGGATGTTCTTTGAAAGAATTTTTTCACTAAGCATTTGCAAATGCTTAACATTAGCAACATATACTGATCTTCCATGCGTTCCAACAATCAAATCTCTTTCTCTTGGATGCAGAACTAAATCATGTACAGGAGCATTAGATAATCCACTTGAAAAAGCAAAGAAGTTATTACCATAATCTAAAGATGCATAAACTCCATGATCAGTACCAACATAAACCAGTTTCTCATTTTCAAGATCTTCTATTAATACATTAATTGGCTCTTTTGGAAGATTATGTCCTATTTTACTCCAATTAGCACCATAATCATCAGATATATATACCATAGGATCAAAATTATCCCATCTATAGCCATTAAGTGATACATAAACTCTATTTTCATAAAATTTTGAAGGATAAACACTACTAATCCACATATTACCAGGTAAAGAAGAAGAAATATTTTTCCATGTATTCCCCCCATCATGACTTACATGGACTAAACCATCATCGCTACCAACATATATAAGACCAAACTTTAAAGGGGATTCCATAATCGTTGTTAAAGTCCCATAACTTACATTTCCTTTTATACCTCCCCTAGTTAAATCGCCTGATAGTGTTTCAAAATTATTTCCCTTATCCAATGATCTATGAAATTTATTTGATCCCATATATAATATATCTTGCTGATGTCTTGATAAATATATAGGAGTCTCCCAATTCCATCTATAAGGTCTTTCTCCTAATTTGTGAGATGGAGTTATTCTTTTTCTTTCACCGGTTCTTGTATTCAATCTAGCATAATTCCCAAATTGTGAACCAGTATATACAGTCTCATTATCTCTAAAATCTACTTCCGTTTGCATTCCATCCCCTCCAAAAATAAACTTCCAAGGATATTGACCTGTACTGTGCCATCTCATACTCGACTCATAATCTGATGGCCCCATCCAAACTCCATTATCTTGAAAACCACCATAAACATTATATGGTTTTTTCATATCAATATTTATATCATAAAATTGTCCAACAGAAGTGCTATTATATTTCATCCAGTTTTCACCGTCATCATATGTTATGTTTAAGCCTCCATCATTACCAGCTATCATATGCCCAGACCTATTTGGATTTATCCAAAGAGCATGGTGATCTCCATGCATATTGGGATAGTCAATAGATTTCCAATTTTTACCACCATCATCCGACTTTATCATTGGTACTCCCATTGTATATACTTTATCTGGATTTGTACCATCTATTCTAATTTCACCAAAGTAGTAGCCATATGAATAAAAAAGATTATCTATATAATCTTCATGCGTTTTGTGCCAACTAATACCAGCATCATCAGACCTATAGACTTCTGCACCTTTTACTGGAGTATCATACAATAAAGTGTTTGAGTCTTCTAAATACTCAACCAATGCAATTGCTGATATGCTATTATTTTCAACTAATTCTTTAACTGACTTAGCATTATATTCTCTAGGAAAACGATTATCCCTTAAAAAAGAGTTTAAATCAGAATCTTTCAGTTTCAAAAAATCTTCATTACTTATATTTCTCAAAACATCTTTATCAATTGATGCTTCGTTCACAATATTGTTTTTCTCTTTTCTATCTTGATTGTCAAGAATTGCATAAAGAATATTTGAATTTGAATTTGATATTGCCAAACCTATTCTACCAGTACCTCTTGTATCTGGAAAACCACTTTTTCCCCCAGATATTTCATTCCAAGTATTTCCTCCATCCATTGATTTATATATTCCTGATCCAAATCCAGAACCATCAAAGTTCCAAGCTTTTCTATCTTTCTCCCACATAGAAGCATATAATATATCTGGAGATTTCTTATCAATTACAAGATCAATTGCTCCAGTTCTATTATTTACAAATAATGTTTTAGACCATGTTTGTCCTGCATCAATTGATTTAAAAACTCCACGTTCTTCATTTTCAGAGTAGAGATGACCTAAAGCTGCTACCCATATTATATCTGGATTTTCTGGATGAACAATGATTCTCCCTATATGATGAGAATCATCTAAGCCTATATGTTTCCAAGATTTCCCATTATCAGATGATTTAAACATTCCAACACCAGAATAAGATGACCTGCTAGAATTATTTTCTCCTGTACCTGCATAAATTATCTTATTTTTCCAGTCTACTTCCACATCACCTAAAGTCATAACAATTTTATTATCAAAAATTGGAGTAAAAGTATTTCCGTGATTTTTTGTTTCCCACAATCCACCAGAAGCATAAGCAACATAAAAATGAGTGGGATCATCTGGATTAACTGCAAAATCAACTACTCTTCCACTCATAACAGTTGGCCCAATATTTCTAAAGTGAATATTTTTAACTATTGAATTTGTTTCTAATTCTAATCTTTTTTTATAATCATCAATTCTTAAAGATGCAGGAGTAGGTTTAATAAATTCATTTTTATTATTTTTTTTCTTTTGAGAGTATACATTAGAAGAAAAAGTAAAAAGAAGAATTAATATGAGCAGATGAATTTTCAAAGTAACATTTATAGGTTAAAAATTATTTTAATTATTAAATTAGAACTTATTTATTATTAATGCAATTATTTTATCTACCAGATATTCCAAACAAAGCAATACTTTCAAAAGAAGAGTCTTTTCATTGCTTAAAAGTTCTAAGATGTAAAAAGGGTGAATTAATACACTTAACTGATGGAAATGGTAATTTGTTTTCAGCAATAATTAATGATGAAAATAAAGAAGCTTGTTCGTTAAGAAAAATTAAAAAATTATATAAGGCTGAAAATAAATATAAAATACATCTAGTAGTAGCGCCACCAAAAAGTTTTGAAAAAACTGAATGGATGATTGAAAAAATATCTGAGATAGGTGTTGATAAAGTAACTTTTATTTATACTCAACACTCTGAAAGAAGAAAAATAAAATTGGATCGGTTAGAAAAAATTTCCATTGCCGCGATGAAGCAATCTAATTCTTTAAGAAAATTAAATATTGAAAATATAATTTCTTTTCAAGATTTTCTTAAAAATTATAATACTAATGATGAAAAATTTATTGCCCATATGGATAAAAAAAATAAAATAATAAAAACTATTTTTAAAAAAAACAAGAGCTTTTCAATTTTAATAGGACCAGAAGGTGATTTCTCACAAAATGAAATTAAAGAAGCTTATAAGAAAGGGTTTAAAGGCATTAGCTTAGGTAAAAATACCTTAAAAACAGAAACAGCAAGCATTATTGCTTGCTATTCCATAATTCAACTAATGTCTTGATTGACTTATTTTTTCTGAAAATAAGGAAATTTTTTAGTAGCTCTTTTCATCAAATAATCAATTAATGCATCGGTATCAGAACCAATATCACTTGTTTTTAGTTCTCTTGTTGCCCAATTCCAAAGAAGTTCGCCGTTTTTATCATATAAAGACAGATCAGCACTAGATTTACCTGAAGCAATTCCACCTAAACCTATAATTTTTAGACCAATAGCTGCACCTGTTGATAATAATTTTGCAGATTCAACTGATCCAATAACTATAGCATCAACTCCTAAAATTTCACAAAGTTCTTCTGGTAAATATTTACTAGATTCAACATCTGTTGCAGTTACTTCTCCTCTTGATAATAATGCATTAGTTCTTGCTACTGGTTGTAGTTTAGCAACAATTTTTCCTTTTTGCATTTTTTTAAGTATTCTACTAGCAAAAGCAGCTTGACAAGAAGTTCTAGCATCTCTTTCTGTATTTCTAACATTCTTTTCATACTCTTCTTGGGTCATTTTTTTTGGTTTTCTTCCAGTTACCTTAAAATCAAATGGAATTATTGCAAAAGATTCATGAGATCTTACAGTTTCTTTTGCTCCAGGAGCTTCATAATCTTTTTGTGCTTTTAGCTCAAAACAAAATATTGATATTAGTAGTAATAAAATTGTTTTTTTCATAAATAATAATTTTTTAGTGTTGTTTAATAATCTTTAATTTATTTAAAAAAGTTTTAAAAAAATTATATTTGCTAAAAAAAAACATGAAAACAAAAAATTCACTTTTCTTATTCTTTATATTTTCTTTAATATTTTCTTGTAATGTCAATCAAGAAAAGATAAATGAGTTTTCTCATTTTTCAGAGCAATTTTCAGACCTAAAAGTTCTAAGATATCAGATTCCTGGATTTGATAATTTATCTCTAGATCAAAAGAAGCTAGTTTACTACTTAACAGAAGCAGGACTTAGTGGAAGAGATATAATGTATGATCAGAATTATAGACACAACTTAAAAATAAGGAGAGCCTTAGAAAATATTTATTTAAATTATAGTGGTAACAAAAATGATAATCAATGGAAATCATTTGAAATATATCTAAAACGTATCTGGTTTTCTAATGGGATTCATCATCACTATTCAAATGACAAATTTGACCCTGATTTTCCCGAAGAATATTTAAAAAATTTAATGGATGAAACCAATACCAAATTGAATGATGAAGTATTTGATTTAATATTTAATGATATTGACCCTAAAAAGGTAAATAAAAACAAGAGTAAAGGAATTGTTTTAGGATCTTCAGTTAATTTTTATGGTTCAGATGTTACAGAGGAAGATGTTGATAATTTCTATAATAATATTAAAGTTCCAGATCCTAATAAACCAATATCACTTGGATTAAACTCTAAGCTTGTAAAAGAGGATGGCGTTTTGAAAGAAAAAGTTTGGAAAAAGGGAGGTATGTATACAGGATCTATAGAAAAAATTATTGATAACCTTAAGTTGGCTATAGAATATGCTGAAAACAAAAAACAAGCTGATGCCTTAGATTTACTTGTTAAATATTATGAAACTGGTGATCTTAAAACATGGGATGATTACAATGTTGCATGGGTGGAAACTACAGAAGGAGATGTTGATTATATCAATGGATTCATAGAGGTATATAATGATCCTAAAGGGTATAGAGGCTCGTATGAATCTGTTGTTCAAATAAAAGATTTTGAAATGAGTAAAAAAATGTCAGCTATTTCAAATGAAGCTCAATGGTTTGAAGACAATTCAACAATAATGGGTGCTCATAAGAAAAAAAATGTTGTAGGTATTTCTTATAACACAGTAAATGTAGCTGGGGAATCTGGTGATGCATCACCTTCAACCCCAATCGGAATTAATTTACCTAATGCAAATTGGATTAGAGCAAATCATGGATCAAAGTCAATCTCACTAGGAAATATACTATATGCTTACGGAAATGCAGGCAGTTCAGGTAGGTTAGAAGAGTTTGCATATAGCAAAGAAGAAATTGAATTAGAAAAAAAATATGGAAAAGACGCAGATAACCTACATACCGCACTCCATGAAGTTATAGGTCATGCTAGTGGACAAATAGTTGAAGGGGTTGGAACACCTAAAGAAACATTAAAAAATTATGCATCATCTCTAGAAGAAGCTAGAGCAGATCTTGTCGGTTTATATTTCATAGTTGATAAAAAAATGGAAGAGCTCGGAATATCACCTTCATCAAAAGATATGGGTAGGACAAGTTATGATGGTTATATAAGAAATGGGTTAATGACTCAGCTAATTAGAATCAAACTTGGTAACGATGTAGAACAAGCACATATGAGAAATAGACAAACTGTTTCCAAGTGGGTTTATGAGAAAGGACTAAGTGATAATGTTATAGAAAAGATAGTTGAGAATGATAAAACTTATTTTGTTATTAATGATTATGAAAGATTAAGAGAGTTATTTGGAGAGCTATTAAGAGAAATTCAAAGGATTAAATCTGAGGGAGATTATGAAGCAGGAAAAAATTTAATTGAAAATTATGGAGTAAAAATAGATCAAGAATTACACAAGGAAATCCTTAAAAGAAATGAAAAATTTACTTCAGCACCTTACA
Source organism: Marinoscillum sp. (assembly GCA_042095375.1). Taxonomy (GTDB): domain Bacteria; phylum Bacteroidota; class Bacteroidia; order Cytophagales; family MED-G16. The sequence continues at coordinate 1,218 of JBELBJ010000017.1, read as the reverse complement.
GTGGATTTATCAATCCTGTGCTCACTCCTAAATTAGATGATAAAGGTGAAATTATAGATATTAAAGTAGAACAACCCGAAAGTTTTGCAGTTCAAATGATTGAATATGCAAGAAGGTACACTACACTACCAGATAACAACTAATTTGATAATACTACCAACTAATTACAACTTTTCCGTGACTATCTCCAGCACCAATTTCGTTTTCCTGATTAGCTCCAGAATTATATGAGCCACCTCCAGCACCTCCTGCAGTTTCATTACCTCCTGATTTAACCTGAGGGCCTCCTCCTAAATTATATCCACCACCGTTTCCACCAGGCCACGAACCTCCACCTCCACCTCCGAAACCACCATCACCATGTGACCAACCACTGTGTCCACTAGTCGAATGAATTCCTCCAACAAGAAAATTAGGCCATCCTTTACCTCCCCCTGAGTTATGAAACCCACCATTCGCTCCATCAGATGTCCAAGATCCTCCTGCACCAGAATAATGATTAGAACCATTAGAACATTCATTGCCACCAATATTATTTGGATCATTTACAGAACAATCTACTCCTAATCCTGTTTCCGTTATTTGACCTGGAATAGGTGTGGAACCAGCATAATAATGTCCTGCTCCTCCTCCTCCAGCTATTATCAATGGGGATGCAGACGCATGATTATTGCCTTTTGCAACAAAAGTCCCCCCTCCTCCTCCTCCTCCTCCTTGAGTACCAGATCTATGATTTACACCCATTTGACCAACAGCTATTCTTATAATCTCTCCTTGAGTTAAATTAAATTCCCCTTTCATTCTGGCTCCATTTTTTCCCCAACAAGCATTGTTATTCATTCTTTGACATCCACCATCATACCCACCTTTTGCTCCCCAAACTTCAATGATATAAGTACGAGTTTGTGGTACAATCCACTCCTGAATACCATTGTTTAATGTAACAAAATTTTGTAAATTAGTTCCAGAATATGCAGTATTACAATCTCCCTGAGAAGGACCATCTTTTCCTGTTTTACCGCAATTTGTAAAGGTTGCAGAAGTTCCTTGAAACTGAATCTGATTAGATACTTTCAATGCTCCATGAAAAGTTGGTAATGCTATTTGAGAAAATAAATTATAGGATAAAAAAAATAATGAAAAGAGTAAATAGTTTTTCACTGATCAAAAATATGATTTTTTATGAACATTAGATATAATTCTTCCAGATGGGTCGTT
>JBELBJ010000016.1:0-28244 GCA_042095375.1 Marinoscillum sp. | reverse complement strand
TACTAAAAAAACAGATTTAAAAAAGTTATTTAACATTTTATAATTACTTATTAATTCGACCGACAAAGATAAAAAAAATGTAGCTATTTTACTAAAATCAATTTCTTAATAACTACTTATTAGATTTTATTGACATTCCAATTTATTTTTTTCATCGATTTTTAAAGCCTGATTTTTGATAATTTTTCCATTTGAGTCAACATATAAGTTCACTAATAAATTTGCTTCATTAAGTAACTGTTTTGCTATATAAAAAGAAGAAGATAGATAATTTACAATTTGTATATTATCATAAATAGGGGAAAGAATTTCTTGTTTTATATTACTAATAACACCCATTCCTGAAGATGTTTGAATTTTAATTACTTTTTCATCGTTATCCTTTATTAAAGAAATTTTATTGATGTTACCAATTAATTCATTTTTAGTTTCAATATTATAAATGGAATATTTATCTGATTTTTTTAAAATCACTGAATTTGAATTCCAAAACTGTATCGATTGATATTCAAAGGGAAGAATAATATTCCCATTAAAATCTATGATTCCAAACCTAAAAAAATCTTTAGCTATATATCTAGCTGAATCATAAGGTTCGAGCTCATTAAAATACTTTGGCTCAATTAATTTATTATTAGAGATGTTATACACTCCAAATTTTTCATTTTTTAATAAGGAAATATTATTATCATCAATTAATCTTATTCCATCATAAACTTTTTCAAGAATCAATTTTCCTTGTCTATCTACTATTCCCTTTTTACCCGCTTCCTCTATTTCGAACAAGTTATCTTTCAATAATTTTTTTGGGGTATATCCTTTTACTTTTATCTTTTCACCTATTATTAGGTTGGTATTACTCTTATTATTCATAGATAAAATTTCTGATTGTTTGACCTTGTATAAAGCAGCAAGTTTATTAAACGTATCTCCTTTTTTTACTACATGAAAAAATTCCATTTTAGGTAATTTCTCTCCTTCTTCAGAATAGATATTTACATCTTTTGAATCTGAGACTCTTATGTAACTAATATCTGTATCTGTATTTTCATTTGCTTTTAAAATATTAATAACAGAGCTCGTATCTATGGTTACCTCTTGTTTGTTAGAAAAAAATAATTTGTCTGAATTTTCATTTCTAAGCCATATTATTGAGTCGGTTAGAAGTTTAACTGAATCATAGTCTTCAATAATATTTTTACCAGTTGAAATAGAATAAACATTCCATTTATCACTAATTTTTGTAGAAATAAATGATTTATTATGTTCTATATTTTGAAATTCGCTAGAAAATTTAAAATCTAAAGTATAGCTAAAAATTTTAAACCCATTTTCATTTTTTGTAATCCATCCTTTATCAATTGGATAAATATTTTGTTTAGCTTTTTCAATTATCAAATTTAAATTGCTATCAAATAATTCTTCAGTATCTTCTGTAAAACAGATTAGATTATTTTTATTAACTAGTTCAAAGTCATCGTAATAAAAGTTTAGTTTATCTTTTTTGTTTTTAATGATCTTTGAAAGATTATTATAGTTTGATATTGCGAATTTTTCATTTTTTTCAAAAATTAAAAATGGACCTTCTTGCATAACATCATCAAATTTTGATGATAATAATTTTCTTCCTGTAAAAGATATTAGTTCATATGACTCATCTTGTTCTATCAAAATAAATTTTTCACCTATTACATAGGCATTATCAATTTTTTCTGAAAAAATTGATTTGCCGCTTTTATGTACCAATTCCATTTTATTTTCCTTTATAATCTTAATAAAAGAATTTCCAAGATTTTCTATATCAATAAAGTCCCCTTTATAAATTATATCTCCTATCTTATTTATAATAATTTTTTCATTACCCTCATTAACTAATAGAAAATCATCCATAATAACCTGACATAAATATTCTTTTTTTATTGAACTAAATTTTGGATTGATTGTAGTATTACCAGTTGAGTCTATAAAACCATATTTATCATTTTCATAAAAAGCTAAAAAAGGAGTTGATTCTATTTCAATTATATTATTGAGAGAATCATAGATTCCAGCCTGATCAAAATATTTTTTATAGGCCTTTATATTTTTATTTGATGTATAATATAGATACTGAACAGCTTCCGTATAGTATTTACTATTTGGAAAAGATTCTAAAAAATTTACATATTCTTTTTCTTCATTTGTTTCAGTAGAAATGTGAAGAATATTTTTTTCTATCTCACCTCTAAATGGAGTGTTCTTATTTTGAGATAAAAATAATCTGTATGAACCAAGAGTTTTATCTTTGGTTTTTTCCTCGTATAAAAGTCTTTCGTATTTTTCTCTAGCTTCTCCAATTTCTTTAGCTCCTTTAAATGACTGAATAAAGTATTGATAAGCCCTCCAAGTATTTAGTTTTTTTATGCTTTCGTATACCAATGCATTTCTTTTATCAAAAGCATTGCTATAATTTTTAGATTTGGGATACTTTTTCATATAGTTTTCATACCCATCAACATTATTTTTCTTTAAAGCGATTTCATAGGCATTCTTATCAATAACTATGGTTAGGGAATCAATCGAATTTTGATTTATTTTTAATTCATTTAATTCATTCAAAACTTTTGTTTCAACAGATGTAAACTTTTTCGATGCTTTATTTATGTATCTTTTTGCGACATCTACATCACTTTTCTCATAGTTGGGAAGTAGATAAAGCTTAGCATAAAGAAAATCAACTCCTGGGTTTAAACTATCTTTTTCAAATGCTTTTGAAATAGTTTCTTCAAATTTTTCTATATCTCCTTTTTCTAAAAACTTATTAGCTTTTTTAATATTTTGGGAAATGCATGTATTGCTGAAAAAGATGAAACAAACAAGAGCAAAAAATAAAATTTTTAATATTTTCATATTAATACTTCTTCTTCAATTGATAATTTTTCCTCTAAATTACTATTTTTAATTCTTAAATTTAATAATTAAAGGTGTTCCCTAGAAAATTAATTAAACCCTTTTTTTTAATAGTCTTAGTTATTTTCGTTCTTTTTTTTTCAATTTTTGAACGTTTAGATACTACTCCTTATAAAGAGTCTAAATTCTACCATCAAACAATGTTTACATTAGATTCATTAAAAAAGATGAATCATAAAATAGATGGAGACACATTAAAAATGGGTTGGGCAAAAAGTTCGTTAATACCTTCCTTCTCTACCCCTTTAGCAGGTTATGGAGAAAGAAAGGGAAAAATTAATATGGGAGTAGAAGATTCTATTTGGGTACGAACCATTGTATTAGATAATGGAATAAATCGGGCTGCTTATATTTCTTTGGATTTATTAATTCCTCCCCCAAACCTAAATCTGGGAGATATACTTGAAGGAACTAATATAAAAGAATCAGAACTTTTTTTAACTGCATCTCATTCTCATTCAAGTATTGGAGGCTATCTTCCTAGTATTGTGGGAGAAATGTTTGCGGGGGAATATGATGAAAGAATTTTACAATTTATTTCTAGTGCAATAAGAAAATCTTTGCTAGATGCTCTTAATAATATCGAAATAACAAAAGTTGGATATTCCAGAATTCATGCTGAGGAATTTATAACAAATAGACTGGTTGGAGATTCTTTGGGCACCAAGGATAATTGGATTAGGTTAATAAAATTTGAAAGAAATAGTGGAAAAAATGTAATTATGTTTTCTTATTCTGCTCATGCTACTTGTTATACTTCTAAACAACTTAAGGTTTCTTCAGACTACCCTGGAAAATGTATTTTTCATCTTGAAGAACTTCCAAAAATAGAGTTTGCCTTATATGGTGCAGGGGCGGTGGGTAGTATGGCTCCAAAATATAATTTTTTAAAAGGTAAAGATAAATTGGATGCTATTTCAAGTGCTATTTCAAATAAAATTATAAATGAGATAGATTCTATTCCTACATTTTTTGAAAATAGATTGTTGTCAAATAAAATTTATATAAAGATGAGAAAACCATCATTTAGGCTTAATGATTTTCTTATTTTTAAACCCTGGGCTTTCAATTATTTAGTTGGTTTAGATAATTCATCTAAATATTTTTCTTTTCTCAAATTAGGCGATATATTAATTGTTGGCACTCCAGCTGATTTTTCTGGTGAATTGGTTAAACCACTTGAAGAATTTGCATTATCAAAACAAATGAACTTAATAATTAATAGTTTTAACGGAGGATATCTTGGTTACATAACAAATGATAATTGGTATAATAAAAAAAACATTAATACTTATGAAACTTATACTATGAATTGGTATGGACCTAATAATGGTAGCTATTTTTCAGATATTATTAAAAAAATTATTGATACAAATGAAAATTAACAAACACACCTTTTTTATTTTTCTCTCTTTTCTTTTTTCATTTGAATCAATGTGTTTTTCAAATAACGATTCACTAGAATATAAGATAGGTCAAATGTTAATGTTTGGAATTGGAGATGTTAATTCAGTTCAACATGCAGACTCTTTATTATTAGAATTATCTAAAAATCATTTAGGTGGTATAATATTATTTGAGAAAAATGTCAACCCATCCGACTCCTATAACAATTTAAAAAAATTAATCGATAAGATTAAATCAGTTTCAAATAACTCTTTATTTATTGCAATAGATGAAGAAGGAGGAAAGGTGAATAGGTTAAAAGAAAAATATGGGTTTCATAGAACTAGATCACCGAAATCTCTTGGAGATGAAAATAATTTAGATTCAACGTATTATTATTCAAAAAAAACTAGTGATTTATTAAGCAAATTAGGTATTAATGTCAATTATGCTCCTTCAGTCGATCTTTCAATTAATTTAGAAAACCCTGTGATTTATAAACTTGAAAGGAGCTTTGGGAGAAGTCCAAATCTTGTTGTATCACATGCTAAATCATTTATAAACTCTCATAGAGAAAATAATATAATTTCTGTATTAAAACATTTTCCTGGTCACGGAAGTTCAAAAGATGATTCACATTTAGGATTAACTGATGTTTCAGATACGTGGATGATCGAAGAATTATATCCTTATAAATCTATGATTGATTCAGGTTTTGTAGATGCTATTATGAGTGCACATGTTGTAAATAAACGGTTAGATGATCAAATGTTACCAGGCACTTTGTCAAGTAAAATCATCAATGACTTATTGAGAAACTTTATGGGATTTAATGGGGTTGTTTTTTCAGATGATATGCAAATGCAAGCAATTACAAATCATTATGGTTTAGAGGTAGCTATTGAAAAATCAATAAATTCAGGGATTGATATTCTTTTATTTTGTAACAATCAATTAAAGGAAAATCAAGTTTCAATAAATGAGGTTATGTCTATTATAAAGAATAAAGTTCAAACAGGTGAAATAACATACTCTAGAATTGAAGAGTCATTTAATAGAATTAGAATGTTAAAACAAAGTTTTGGAATAACTAATTAGGATTATAAATTCTAACCCCTTCATTAAAAATCTTATTTTTATCTAAAGTCATTTTTTTTGTTTTCTTTTCAGCATACATTTTCATTTGGTCTGTATAGTGAGGGCTATTCTGATCATTTGAGCTTCCATAGGGTAATACTGTTTCTATTTCTATATCATCCTTAGAATATTGTACCAACATTATGTAAGATTCTCCAGAAACAACTTTTAGTTTTCCATTTTCATGACGCCTTACGTGTGAAGGAGCAATCATATCTATTAGTCCAGAAACCGGAAGATTTACTTCACCTCTGATATGTCTTTGTAGATCCCCCAATAGAATATCTATCTTTCCAAAGTGTTTTAATAAATATTTTTTAGATTTTTTAAGTGCATTTATGTGGTATTCTTTAGGTATAGTATCTTCAATATTATGATTTTCTTCAGCTAATTCTTTTAATATAAAATTATAATATAAACTCCATTGTGCTGCTCCCAAATTATTATAATTTCCTTTTTTATCCCATTTTTTAATTAAATCTAAAAGATCAGAATATTCTAAAACATCATCATCATTAAAATCAAATATCGATTTAATATTTCCTACTAGAACTAATGAATCAGGATATTTTTGGTCGTATTTTATTTTTTTAAATTCTGAATAATTTATTTTTTCATAATTTTTTATCAATTCCATAAATCTCACGCTTCTATTATTTTCTTTTTCCTTATAATTAAATGTAGTAGGGTAGTCTAATTCATTTAAGTTAAATTCTTTACTAGTTGAATTAAATGGTGAATTGTTAGTATTAAACAAATAACCACTTGGAGGATTTAGTAGTTTAGGTAAATCATTATATGGATGATACTTATCAAGAATCAATGATGATTTATTACCTAAAACTAATTTATCCCAATCTATTTCTGGATTTCTTATTGATAATCTAGCATTACTCATAAAAAATATATTATCTCGATTGTCAGCATAAACAATATTAAACCTTGGAATACCTAGTAATTTAAGAGCAGATTCAAATTCCTGAAAATTTGATGCCTTATTCATTTTTAACCATTGTTCAATGGCACTAATATTATTTAATGATTGAGAAAAAAATGAAAAATATCCTTTTTTATTTTTAATTACAGGTCCAAAATCTGACCATAATATTTTTCGTTTTATATTTATTTTGATTCCTAAAAATATTTTTACTTTAATTTTTACTTCTTTAATTTCAAATATTTTCCAAGTCCCATCTATTTTATATTCATCTTCATTATTGGGGTTAATTATTAATTGATATATATCATTCATATCTGGATAATTATAAGTATGAGTCCATCCTAAATTTTTATTTGTACCAATAACAGGAACAGGTAGACCAGGAAATAATCCGCCTAACATATTCCACCCTTCTTCACTATTTACATGAGCCTCATACCATGAAAATGGGCCTTCTAAAGGTTGATGAGTATTGATATTTAAAAAAGTTTTTCCACTTTTAGTTTTATTGCTATTAAAAGCAAAGCCATTAGATCCGATTGACTTACCTATATTATCAACTCCAGACATTTCGCTAATGGGGTCTATGTTATTTGAAAGTAATTGTCCAATTACGTCACCTGTATCTGAAAATAAATGAAGCATTAGATTTAGTCCAGTTAAATAGTCATATATTGTTAATGGAAAAAAGTTTTTTACTAATATTTTCTCGGGATATTTTTTAGCATAAGCATTTAACCCCTCTAGATAGCCATAAATAATATTTAGGCCTTCTGGAGAAAGGTTTTTTAATTCTTTTTCTGCGACTTCTCTAGATCTTAATAATTCAACAGCAAAGTCTAGTATAGCACCATTTGGTCCTTCGAGTCTTCCTAACATTCCTTTAGATGATAAAAATGTTTTTTGAATAGTTTCAAAGTCATCTTCTGAATGTGCCCAAGCTAATCCATAAGCAGCTTCTTTATCAGTTATGCCATAAATATGAGGGACTCCCCATTTATCTCTAACAATAGTGATATTAGATGTATTTGTTTGTCCATATACATCAGTTATTAGAAATAAGAATATGAAAAAGTAAATTCTATATAGGTACATTTACGTGTCTCTCTGCATGGTATGAGGACCTAACAAGTGGTCCTGATTCAACATATTTTAATCCTCTTTTTAAACCTTCTTCTTTGTACATTTCAAAAACTTCTGGGCTTATAAAATCATCAACTTCTAGATGCATTTTAGTTGGCTGAAGGTATTGTCCAATTGTCAATATATGAAGCCCACTTTTAACCATATCATCCATTGTTTTAAAAACCTCTTCTTTTTTTTCTCCTAATCCAACCATAATACCTGATTTGGTTCTTTTGCCACAATCTTTAGTTTTTTTTATCTGTTCTAAACTTCTTTCATAGTTAGCTTGTGGTCTAACTTTTCTGTAAAGTCTTTCAACAGTTTCTATGTTGTGTGAGACAACCTCTTGTCCAGCTTCAATCATTTTATAAAGTGCTTCCCAATTTGCTTTTACATCAGGAATTAAAGTCTCAATTGTTATTTGTGGAGATAATTTTTTGGTAAGATGTACTGTTTGATACCATATTTCTGCTCCTCTATCTTTTAGTTCATCTCTATTAACGGAAGTGATTACAGCATGTTTAACTTCCATCTTTTTTATTGCTTTAGCAACCCTTAAAGGTTCCATTTTATCATATTCTGGTGGTCTTCCAGTTGCAACTGCACAAAAAGTACAGCTTCTTGTACAAACATTACCTAAAATCATAAATGTAGCAGTTCCTGCTCCCCAACATTCACCCATATTAGGGCAATTTCCACTCTCACAAATGGTATGAAGCTTATATTTGTCAACAGTTTTTCTAACTTTTCTATATTCACTACCGACAGGAAGCTTTACTCTTAACCAATTTGGTTTTGATATTTTAGTTTTCAATGTTTCTTTTTTGATCATTGCAATTTAACTTATACTATTTCTTTATTTCCACTTTCTACCATAAAAAAGCGCTATGAAAGCAGACGTAAATATGGATTTATTTTTTACAGTAGGCATGATAATCATTTTCTTTGTGAATGCTTCGGCTAAAAAACCAACTTCAAGTGCTATAGATCCTTTTTTAATACTTCCAAATTCAAAGTTAACTGCAGATTTTAGATTTAGTCCTGGTCGTATCTTTGCCTCATTTATACCTTCTAAGAATCCTGCACTGCCAATTACATTATTAAAATTATGAATACTTGAATCAAAAGCTTCGACAACGACAGCATTGTTTCTATTATACCTTATATAATATGGAACAAGAAATCCAATGCTTGGACCTCCAGTTAAATTAGCATTAATTTGAATTCCATTTTCATCTTTTTTATTGAAAATAGATTTTTCAAAACCATATTGCATTCTAAATGAATACATGGTATTTTGTTTTGCCCAAATAAAATTGTCTCCTCCAAATGGTGATGTATATTTATATTCTTTTGGATGTTTAACATTAACAAGCTCAATTCCATAAACTCTATATATGTTATCTTGAATTTTATTTCCAAATTTAAGATTTATACCTCCTATTAATCCTCCGTTTGTATTTTTATTGATACCCCATAAAACTTCATTTTGGTATTCAAAATAATCACTTTCTTGAGCTTGTGAATTAAAATAAAAGAAACATATAGTGATTATCACTAATGAGGTTTTGAAAAACATTTTTATAATTATATTATACATTATATTTAAATATATTATACAATAAAAATTTTTATATGTTTCACTAGATTTATGAAACAAATATAACTTGTAATTATTTTTAGTGAATATTTACTTAAATTTTAACCTAAAGTTAGATTTATTTTTCGTGAGATTATTTACTACGTTTGTTTTTTTATTTTTTTCTTTAAAAATTTTTTCTCAAGATATTTATACCTCAGAATATAGATCCTCAACTGATCCTAAAAGGTTTTATAATGAAATAGAATCTTTTCTTAACGAAGAAGCTTTTGTGAAATCTGATAAAAAGTTAATTATATTTTCTGGCAGTTCTAGTATAAGGTTTTGGATAGGATTGAAAAATGATTTTAGCAGTTACGATATTTTAAATAGAGGTTTTGGTGGTTCTATTTTTTCAGATTTAAACTTTTTTATTGATGATCTTGTAATAAAACATAATCCTGATTTAATTGTAATTTATGAAGGTGATAACGACATAGCTTTTCAAATTCCGATAAATAAGATTTTTGAAGAATTTAAAAATTCCCATGTAAAAATTAGAAGTAAATTAAAAAAAACTCCGATAATTTATCTCGCTGCTAAACCAAGTCCATCTAGATGGAATTATAAAGAGAATTATATTGAGTTAAATAAAATGATAGAAAATTATTGTGAAAATAAAAATGACACATATTTTTTTGATTCTTGGTCAATAATGCTTGACAATAATGGGAATATTCCTAAAGGGTATTTTTGGAAAGATATGTTACATATGAATAGATCAGGTTATGAGGTTTGGAAAAAAAATTTACAACCACTTATAAATAAAATTTTAAACTAATGAATCATTCTATAGAAAATAAATATATTGGTGAATTAAGAACTTCATCTACTCATGTTAAATCAGGGAAAAATATCATAACTGATGCTCCTATTGATAATAATGGAAAGGGAGATGCATTTGCTCCTACAGATTTAGTTTCATCAGCATTGTGTAGTTGCATTACAACGGTTATGGGAATTTGTGCTGAGAAAGGAAAGTTTGAAATGCCAAATTCAAAGGCTAAAATAACTAAATTAATGTCTACTAATCCCAGAAAAATATCTGAAATAAAGATTAAAATAAATTTTGAAAAAAATAGTCTTTCTGATGTTCAAAAAAGAAAATTAATATCGGTAGGGAAAAATTGTCCTGTAGCTAAAAGTTTAAATTCAGATATAAAACAGACTTTAATTTTTAATTTTTAATTTTTTTTTTAAAAAACTATCTATAGAAAACTTTCCTGGACCTGAAAGAAAAATTGTTGAATAAATAGTTAAAAATAATATTCCTTTTTCCATTTTAGAAAAAGGATCATCTATATGAATATCAAAAACAATTATTATGAATGTGTAAATAATTGGAATAGAAAATATTCTAGTTCCTAGACCTAATAAAATAAATATTGGACAAATAAATTCAGCAAAAATTACTAAAGATAAACTTACCTCACTTCCTAAAGACAGATGGCTCATAAATGTAGCAGATCTTTCCTCAAATCTAATTAATTTACCATATCCATGAGTCATCAAAGACAATGAAGCTCCAACCCTAAGAATTAAAAGTCCTATAGACTGCAAATGATTTTTATCAGAAAAATCTAAAATGAATTTAAGTATTTTTTTCATAATATAAATGTATCTAAATATAAGAAGATTAAATTTGTAATTTGAAACTATTTATACAATGAATTTTAAAATTGGTCACGGTTATGATGTTCATCGCCTTGAGAGTAACAGAAAATTTACAATAGGCGGTATTGAAATTGATCATCACAAAGGTGTTACAGGTCATTCTGATGCTGACGTAGTAATTCATGCGCTATGTGATGCCATGTTAGGGGCATTAAGTTTAGACGATATAGGATCACACTTTCCAGATACTGATAAAAAATATAAAAATATAGATAGTAAGATCTTATTGGATAAAGTAATTGAATTATGTAAAAAAAATGGTTATCAACTTTCTAATGCTGATATTACAATTCTTCTTCAAGAGCCAAAAATTTCAAAATATAAAACTAAAATGATTAAGGTTCTATCTGAGGTTCTAAATATAGATAACTCTGAAATCTCAGTAAAGGCAACTACTACTGAAGGGTTAGGTTTTATTGGTAGGGAAGAGGGTGTTGCAGCCCACTGTGTTGTAATTATGAAATCATTTTAGTGGTCATGCTACCATTCTCTATTGTATTTTTTAATTTTTTCTATTTCGTCATCATCTAATACATTACCCATTCCATTTACTTCTGAAACGCAAAAAAAGCCAACTACTGGAAAATTTGAATCATTCTCTGCAACAAGATTTGTCGGAGAGTTTGCTAGTGATACAGCAAATAATTCTCCAAATCCACCTTGCCTGTCTATTTGAATTGATACTTTATTAAGAAAATCAAATGCCTCAAATGGAATAGAATGAATCTCAACATATAATGAATCTCCATATTCAAAAGGTGATTTGAATTCGTCAGTTACTTCGTCTCTTTCAAATTTCGTTACAGCTCTTCGTATAGGTGGAATAAATGGAATTCCATCTATAATAGCTCCTTCGGATGAAGCTCCAGCATCTATACATGTAATAATGTCTTGTGACCTAACTTGTTTAATACCATTTTTAAAAGTCTTAATCCAATAGGCATCTCCAACTCCTTCTTTTTCATTAGACCAAAATTCTGCATAAAATGAGTTTTCAGGAAACTCTCCTTTAACAAAATTTATACTATCAATAATTGAAGTTCTATTTATTGCCGAGGATCCAATGATTTTATTTCCATTGTATGAAATATTCAATAAAAATTCTGTACCTACATTTCCAAGATTAGAAAAATTAGAGTCGGGACTCCATGTATATTTTCCTTTATCTTTTTCAGTAAAATTGAATTTATCACCTTGGCCATTAGTAATATAAACCTCTGCTCCAGATACAAATTTGGTTGAAGTTGAATCTAAATAATCTTGAGAAGAAGATAAAGTTATTGTTTGGCTCTGATTTTGGTTATTTAGCCATGCATCAACTACAAGAATAGGATCTTTAGATTCTAAATCAGGATAAATAATTTCTTCACAAGAAATAAGAATTAATAGAAAAATAAGTTTTAATAATTTTTTCATTATAGTTTAAAATTATAAGTTATAGATGGCACAAAAGAACCTATTATTGATAGTCTAGTTACTTGACCAGGAACAAAAGATTCTGTAGCAACTTTTTTGCCTTGAGAAAAATAAATTGAAAATGGATTTCTTCTATTATAAACATTATATATTCCAATAACAAGAGAGTTATTATTCTTTCTTATTTTACCTTTTTTATTTTCTTTTTTCCCTTTGATTGTAACTGAAAAATCTAATCTATGATAATTTGGAATTCTTCTATCATTTCTTGAATTATTTGAATTATGAGGAATAACAAAGCCCTGAATTACATATTTTGAAGTAGGAAATGTAACAGGAGTTCCAGATATAAATGTGAAATTTCCAGCCAAAGAAATTCTTTTATTTAAATCAAAATTTGTGGTCAGCTTTAAATTATGCGTTTGATCATATCTTGTAGGATACCATTCAAAATTATTTATACCATCAATTTTTAATTCTGTTCTAGCTAAAGTATAGCTAACCCAACCATTTAGCTTTCCAGATTTCTTTCTAAATAACAGCTCCATTCCATAGGCTCTTCCAATTCCAAACAACAGATCACCTTCAATGTATTTATTAATTAATATATCAGCTCCATCTATGTAATCAATTTGATTTTTTAAATTTTTATAATAAACTTCTATTGATGATTCAAAAAGATTTTCCTTGAAATTTCTAAAGTATCCAAAAGCATAACTATCTACGGTCTCGGGTTTAATATTATTTGTGCTTGGAGTCCAAACATCAAGAGAACTTGAAGCAGCAGTATTAGATAGAAGATGTATGTATTGAACCATTTTATTGTAACTTATCTTTAATGAATTTGAATTATTTAATTTATAATTAATTGATATTCTTGGTTCAATATTTGAAAATGATTGAATATTTTTCCATTTATCCATTTTTACTTCTGAATTAATAGTCTTTCTTTTCCCTGGATTTATTGATGGGTTAAAAATATATTTAGTGCCAGGACCTAGGTATTTATAAAAAGAGGTTCTTAAACCATATGAAAAAGAAAAGTTGCTAAATTTTTGTTCGTTTCCTAGATAAATAGATCCTTCAAATGCATATTTTTTTGGAATTGTTATGTCGGTAACTTTTCCATCACTTACCCCTTGCGCATTGGCAGGTTCAAATCTATAAATAAGAAACTCTCCCCCAACAGAAAATTCATTATTAGTATTAATAAAATATGTAAATTCAGGTTTTAAATTTAAAGTTTCAATTTTAGAATCCCATTCAAATTTATTTCTATCATCTGACCCGAAAGCAAGTTGATAATCATAATTACTGTAAATAGTTGTAAAGTTTGAAAATAATCTATCATTAAATAAGTGATTCCATCTTATAGTCCCAGTACTATTTCCCCAGTTAAATCCTTGTCTTTCATCAAACCTGAAATTATCTCTCCCTAAATAACTTGAAAAAAATATTCTATTTTTTTCATCTAAATTAAAATTAATTTTTGCAGTAAGATCATAAAAATTCAATGCCCAACCATCGTTCAAAAAATTCGAATTTTTTAAAAATGGTTTTGCTAATACATCAGCATATGACCTTCTTAAAGCCAATATAAATGAAGACTTTTCTTTAACTATAGGTGCTTCTATAGTTAGCCTACTGAATATGGAACCAACTCCTCCAGATATACTTTTATTTTTATTGTTACCGTCTTTCATTCTAATATCTAATATTGATGACAACCTTCCACCATATCTTGCAGGGATTCCACCTTTATACAATTTCAAATCTTTTACAGCATCTGGGTTAAAAACAGATAAAAAACCCAAAAGGTGAGAAGAGTTATATACTGGTGCTTCATCTAGTAAAACTAGATTTTGACCTACCGATCCACCTCTAACATTAAAACCACTTCCACCTTCCCCAACAGTACTTACACCAGGTATTAATTGAATTGCTTTTATTATATCTACTTCTCCAAGAAAAGTAGGTATTTCATTAATTTTTCCAATATCTAGTTTAAAAGTACTTATCTCTGTACTTGAAACATTTTCATTTTCTGATTCACTGGTAATTAAAATATTTTCTAGCTCAATATCTTCACTTAATAATTCAATGTCAATTTTTTGATCTTTATCAAGTATTATTTTTCTTTTCAATGTTATATATCCTATATACCTATATTCTATATTGTATTCACCTTCTTGAAGAGTTATAGAATAAAAACCATATGGATTAGTTATTACCCCACCTTCAATTTCATTAATATAAATTGTAGCCCCAATTAGTGATTCTCCGTCTGATGCACTTTTTATAAAACCATTTAAAGTGTAATTGTTTTGTGAATAAACATTAACTGAAATAAAAAAAAGAAAAAATAAAAGATACAATTTTCTAAACATTATTTATTTATGTGATTGATAATATTAATTGAATGTTTTCTAGAATTTTCAATAAACCATTTGTTAGTTTTCAATCCTCCGCAAATTACACCAGCTAGATACAATCCAGAAATATTTGTTTCCATAGTTTTTTTATTATGAATTGGAGTCTTGTTTTGATCCAAACCAATCTTTATTCCAACTTTTTTCAAAAAATTAAAATTTGGCTGATAACCTGTCATTGCAAGAACGAAATCATTTTCTAATAGAATCTTTTTATTCCTAGTTTTTATTTCTATTTTTTTATCTGTTATTTTAGTTATTCTAGAATTAAAATAAGCTTTTATACTTTTTTCTTTAATTCTATTTTCAATGTCTGGTTTTACCCAATATTTTATATTACTATTTAGTTTTGGTTCTCTTATAATCATTGATACCTCTTTACATCCTTTTCTAAAAGTTTCTAAAGCAACATCAACAGCAGAATTACCGGCTCCAACAATAGCTATTTTCATTCCAAAGTATGGATGAGGATCATCATAATAATGTCTTACTTTTTTTAAATCCTCACCAGGTATTTCAAGTTTATACGGCAAGTCATAAAATCCAGTTGCAATTATCACATTTTTTGCTGAGTAATTTCTCTTTGAAGTCATAATTTTAAAATTTTCATTTTGTTTTATGTCAATTACTTCTTCATAAAGATTAAGTTTTAATTTCCATGATGATGAAACCCTTCTATAATACTCCATAGCTTCTGATTTTGTAGGCTTAGAGTTATGAGAAATAAAAGGAACATTTCCGATTTCTAACTTATCAGAAGTTGAAAAGAATGTCATATTATTAGGATAATTATATAATGAATTAATTAAACATCCTTTATCAATTATTAAATAGGTTAAATTAGATTTTATAGCTTCTATTGCGCAGTTTAAACCAATTGGACCAGCACCAATAATGCATACGTCATACTTTCTCATTTTGATATGATATTAAAATAAAATTTTAAAGGATCAAGAGTTTTAATAAGTGTGTTGATAAAATCTTTATCCGATAAATAATAATTTAAAAAGTTTTCTTTTCTTTCCTGAAGAGTATCATTTGGAAATAATTTAGAAAGTATCTTATCTAGTTCAACAAAACTTTTTTGATGTTTTTTCCTTTCTTCTCTAATCAATCTTTTTTCTAAAGTATCAATTTCATTAATAGTTTTCTTTTTTAAAGCTAAAATTTTGCTATTTAATGATTTATCTATTTTTTCTGATTTATCTATAATTTTTTTTATCTCTTTTCCAACATTTAGTTTTTCATCAATTAAATTAAATTTATTTTTTGATTGATTTTCTAAAATTATTTTTTCTAATTCATTTTTATTTTTAAATATATCAGGAAGTTTTATGCTCAACTTTTTGATTTTAGATTTAATTTTATTGTTAACAATTATGACAAAATTTCTAGGTAAAATAATTGGGAATGGAACTTTATAAAATTTAAAAAAATCCTCAAACTCTAACCAATATTCAATTTCAGAAGGGCCACCAACATATGCTATGTTTGGAATAATACTTTGCTGATAAAGACATCTCATTATCACATTTGGACTAAAGAATTCTGAATTTGAGTTTATCTCTTTTATTATTTCTTTTTCAGAAAATGATATTGAAGTATTATTTATTTTATATTTATTTTTTTCTTTAATTATTCTTTCTCTTAAATTTTTTTTCAAATAAAAAAAATTAATGTTTCTTATATGTATACCATTTTTTTTAGAAGTTTTAGATTTTAGATTTTTAATAGAATTATTAACAATATCATCTTGAATTATTTTTAAAAATAAGTTTTTATAACTTTTATTATTTGGTTCGAGAACAATAAGTCCATATTTACCGAAAAGTTCATTCATGTAGTACAATACAGAATTTGATAGTTTAGAATTATTTAAATATGCTTTTTCAAATAATGATATTTTTTCAGGTATCTTTTGAAATAAACTTTTTATTCTTTTAGGGTCTATATCTCCAACTGCTCCTGAGGTTTTAATGTCCCATGTATAATTTTTACCATAAAGATAAAATGACTTAATTTCCTCATAATCATGGTCTTCTGATGCCATCCAATATATAGGAACAAAGTTTTTTTTAGGATATTTTTTTTTAAGTTTCGAGGCAAGGTTTATAGTAGAAATAATTTTATATATAACATATAATGGGCCCGTAAATATATTGAGTTGATGTCCAGTTGTTACAGTAAATGTGTTTTCATTATTTAATTGATTAATATTTGCCATAACTTTATTAGAGCAATCAATT
Organism: Marinoscillum sp.; assembly: GCA_042095375.1. Lineage (GTDB taxonomy): Bacteria > Bacteroidota > Bacteroidia > Cytophagales > MED-G16. The sequence goes on along the minus strand of JBELBJ010000016.1, from coordinate 11,303 downwards.
TTTTCATATTGTTTAATTAAAGAATTTTTTAATAGTTTTCTTTTTTTATTGTCAAATGAAATTTCATTTGTTTTTAAGTATATGTCTTTTAAGTTAATCTTTTTAGAATTGACATATTTTATGAAATTTTTTGAAAAACTTCTGGTTTCTTCAAATGGTATTTTTTCAAATTCAATCATATTAATTCACAATGTAGATCGTAATTCAATGCTTTTTTAACAATAACTTTATAAAAATTTCCAATTTTTAAATCTTTTGTATTTTCCTTAATAATTATTTCGTTGTCTACCTCTGGAGAATCAAATTCAGTCCTTCCAAAGAAAGTATTTTTTTCTTTACGGTCAATGATTACTTTAAGTTTTTTATCAAGAAAGTTTTGATTCAAATTGTATGATATTTTTTGTTGAAGTTTCATGATTGAATCAGCTCTTTCTTTTTTTATTAATTCTGGCACATCATCTTTCATTGAAAATGAGTGAGTCCCTTCTTCATGAGAATAAGTAAAAATTCCTAATCTATTGAATTTCATTTTTTCAACAAAATTATACATTTCTTGAAAGTCTCTTTCAGTTTCTCCTGGATGTCCTGCAATTAGAGTAGTTCTAATTGAAATGTTAGGAATAATTTCTCTAATTCTATGAATTAGTTCTTCAGATTTTTCTCTACTGGTACCTCTTCTCATGATCTTTAATATTTTAGATGAGCCATGCTGTAGTGGAATATCTAAATAGTTACATATTTTTTTATTTTCTTTCATAACCTCTAAAATATTCATTGGAAATCCAGTTGGAAAAGCATAATGTAATCTAATCCATTTTATTGCTTCTATCTCAGACAGATTTTGTAATAATTTTCCGAGCATTCTTTTTTTATATAAGTCAATACCGTAATAAGTAGAATCTTGAGCAATTATCATCAGTTCCTTCACTCCTTTGTTTGATAAGTTTTTCGCCTCTTCTACTAATAATTCAATAGGTTTTGAAAGATGTTTTCCTCTCATAAGTGGAATAGCACAAAAAGAACATGGTCTATCGCATCCTTCAGATATTTTAAGATATGCAAAATGTTTGTTCTTTGATAAAACTCTTTTACTTATAAGATCTTTTCTATATTTTGCTTTTAAATTTCTAAGTAATTTTGATAAATCATTAGTTCCAAAATATTCATCAACTTCTGGAATTTCCTTTTCTAAATTCTCTTTATATCTTTCAGATAAGCAACCAGTTACATAAAGTTTTTTTATGTTACCTTTTTTTTTTTCTTGAGCAAATTTTAGGATTGTATCAATAGATTCTTGTTTTGCATTTTCAATAAATCCACATGTATTGATAATGATAATATTAGAATCATCATCATTTGTTTCATGATAAGCATCAAAATTATTTCCTTTTAATTGAGTCAATAGTACCTGAGAGTCAACTATATTCTTTGCACAACCTAATGTTACTATATTTATTTTGTCTTCTTTTGTTTTCATTTAGTCAAATCAGAGGGTAAAATTAATAAATAATTATTCCGAATCTTATGTTTATTCTGATTCTATAAAGAATAATTTTTAAAAAAAATTTTCTTTTTAATTTATACTTATTAGATTAACAAAGTTTAGTTTAACCCAAAAAAACAAATCATGATTAATTTTTTTACATTCTATTATAAAGTTTTTATTAAAATAACATTATTATTATTACTTTTTATACCACCTGTTTTATCTCAAAAAAAAATTCCAAAAAACAAGAAAATCATTGTTAATTCTATAGAAGAAAAAAAAGAAAAATTAATAGAAATTAGTGATAATATTTGGGAGGCAGCAGAACTTTCTCTTCGAGAATTTAAATCTTCAAAATACCTTTCTGATTATGCTGAAGAAAATGGATTTAAAGTTGAAAAAGGAGTTGCTGGAATTCCTACTGCTTTTACAGCATCATATGGTTCAGGAAGACCAATTATTGGAATTATGGGGGAGTTTGATGCAAATGCAGGAATTTCACAAAAGAAGCAGCCGATTAAAGAACCCCTAGTTAAAGGAGGTGCCGGCCATGGTTGTGGTCATAATTTATTTGGTACTGCAAGTCTAGGTGCTGCAATAGCAATTAAAGAGTTAATTGAAAGTGGTGAAATATCTGGTACAGTTATTTTTTATGGAACTCCTGCTGAAGAAACTATTTTTGCTAAAGTTTGGATGGTTAGAGAGGGATTGTTTGATAAGCTTGATTTATGTATGGATTGGCATCCAGGTAGTGAAATTGCTGCTGCTACTCAAAGTAGTAAGGCTCTAGTAGATTTTAGACTTAAATTTTTTGGAAATGCAGCTCACGCCTCTGGAGATCCATGGAATGGAAATAGTGCTGTAGATGCAATGGAATTATATACTACTGGATTAAATTATTACAGGGAGCATATTAAACCGACTGCTAGAATACATTATGATATTGAAAAAGCAGGAGATGTAGTTAATGTTGTTCCAGAGTATGCTCAAATTTGGACAAGACTTAGAGAAAACGATAATGATAATGTAGATATTTTGTACGAAAGAGCTAAAAAAATTGCCGAAGCAGCGTCTATGATGGCTGGAGTAAAACATGAGTTAAGCCTTATATCTGGGATATATGAAATCATTCCAAATAGAGCCGGAGCTGCAATAATGCAAAAAAATTTAGAATTGCTTGGTGATATTGAATACTCTGAGTATGAAATAAATTATGCCAATGCTATTTTACAAGAAACAGGTAAAGAGCCATTAGGTATTGATGGAAAAATAAAGCCAATCAAACCAACTCTCCCTGCTCAAGGAGGCTCTACTGATGTTGGAGATGTTAGTCAAGTTGTTCCGGTAGTTCGACTTGGAGTGACGGCGGCAGCTAAAGGTGGCCCATGGCATTCTTGGGCTGTAGTAGCATGCACAGGAATGTCTATTGGACATAAAGGATTAATTTTTGCTTCAAAAGCATTAGCAATGACGATGTTGGACTTTTATAAGAATCCTAATATGATTGATGATGTTAAAAAGGAATATTTAGTAAGAAAAGGTGATAGAATATATAAACCTAGAATACCTGCAGGACCACCAAAATTAATAGACTAATCTTTTTTTATATCATACTTTTTTGGGGCAAATAAGAAGCCAAATGCTTTTGCACCCCCCTTGGTGTGAACTTTATGATGTACATAATGTGCATTTATAATTCTTCGCATATACTCATTATTACTTTTAAAATTAATTTTGATTCTTCTATGAACTATTATATCATGAAAAACTATATATGCTAATCCATACAAAAAAATACCAACTCCAAAGTATTTTAAGATGCTGTATGACTCATAAGAGTATCCTATATAAATAAGCAAAATTGATGGTATAGAAAATATTACCGCAAAAAGATCATTCATTTCAAAAAAATATTTGTGAACCTTATGATGTGATTTGTGTAAATTCCAAAGAAACCCGTGCATTATATATTTGTGAGTAAACCATGCTACACCTTCCATAAAAATAAATGTTCCAATTACAATCAATATTTTTATAACCATGCTCATAATTATCAATTATAATGTTAAAATTTGACTTTTAATATCTTCCATTAACCACATAGGAGTAGATGTTGCTCCACAAATTCCAACAGATTCATTATTATTAAACCATTCATTTTTTATTTCTTTTGCACTAGAAACAAAATGAGAATTTTTATTATTTGACTTACAAACATTATAAAGAACATTTCCATTTGACGATTTTGTTCCGGAAACAAAAACAATTTTATCAAACCCAAGGGAAAAGTCTTTCAATTGTGTATCTCTATTACTTACTTGCCTACAAAGAGTATCATGAGCATTAACTTCAATCCCTTCTTTTTTTAATATTTTAACAATTTCATAGTATTTATCCTTACTTTTTGTAGTCTGTGTATATAGAGTTATTTGTTTTGGCATTTTATTAAAATCTAATTCAGAAATATCTTGAAAGATTACAGCATCCTCTTTAGTTTGGCCCCTTAATCCTTTTACCTCAGGGTGTCCATGTTTTCCATAAATGTATATGGCTTCTTTTTTGTCATAAGATTTTTTAATTCTATTTTGAAGCTTAAGGACAACTGGGCAGGATGCATCAATTAATGTTAGACTATTTTTTACAGCTAACTCATATGTTGAAGGGGGTTCGCCATGAGCTCTAATTAAGACTTTTGAATTTTTTATATTTTTTAAATCATTATTATTAATTATTACCAATCCCATTTTCTCTAATCTTTCTACCTCCATATCATTATGAACAATGTCACCAAGACAATATAATTCTTTATCAGTTTCTAAAATATCTTCAGCCATCTCAATAGCAAATTCTACTCCAAAACAAAACCCTGAATTGTCATCTATTTTTACTTTTAGATTTTTCATAATAGAATGTAAAGTTAAATGATTACGAATTTAATTTTAATTTGTTAAGAAATTTCTCATAAAAACTCACATTCATAAAAAACAATAGTAACCAATAAAAAAGATCTTCAATTGGGATAGTTACAATTCTTATTGATAAGTTTTCTGAATTATTATACCATACAACTGGATTGGTTTCAAATAAAAAATCAAAATCTCCATCAGTGAGAATGCCATTTACAACAAAAAATGGAAGAAGTGTAAACAAATAGCTAATTAAAAAATCACCATAATTTTTAAATTTTAATAAAGGAACAACTATAATCATAAAAGTACCACAGAAAAGAAAATTCCAAAATGTATAACTCTTATTAGGGTTCATTGCAGCAACTACTAATAATAAGATTGCAACTATTAAAAATAGTTTTCTAGAAAAATTATTAATTTTTTTTAAATCAAAAAAGTACTTAACACTTTCATAAATAAATAAGCAGGAATAAGGGATAACAAAGAAAAAAAGCCATTCTTCAATTGGCATATCAAAAAAATTAATATTTGAAATATGTATTTTATTGAATCCCCATATTTTATTTTTTGTAAAAACAATATCCCATGGAATAAAAAAAACTGCAGTTAATGTAAATGATGGAATCAATGCTTTTATTTTAGAAAAATATTTGAATCTTGAATCCCAGGAAGCTGCAAGTGGAAAAGAAATTGTGAAGATCAGTACAATAAAATATAAACTCATTTAAATCAAATTTAATTTTACCAATACAAATGATCTAATAAAAACTATGAATTTATGAAAATTAGAAATTCGTATTCTTTTTTGTTTAATTATTTCAACATCTAAATTAGATATTTTACTGAAAAGCTTTAAATAATAATTGTAAGTTAAATAAACACCAAATTTTGCACCTCTTGGTAATTTTTTAATTCCAATTAATCCATTACTAAAATCTTTTAAAATATTTTTTTCTATAGTTTTTTTTTCTTTATTGCTCAAGGTTAAGTAATTCAAATTTGGAAAATATAATCTTCCCCTGTCTTTATAATCACTTTTTAAATCTCTTAAAAAATTAATTTTTTGAAATGCAGAACCTAAACTTTTAGCGTATTTTTTTAAAGATTTATATTCCGACTCTTTTTTACAGAATATTTTTAAACACATCAATCCAACAACTTCTGCAGATCCATAAATATACCTTTCGTAATTAAGTTTATTATATTTCTTTTTATTTAAATCCATTTCCATACTATATAAAAACGAATCAATTAAGTCCATAGGAATTTTATATTTGTTAACACATATCTGAAAGGAATTAAGAATCGGATTTAAACTTATTTTTCTTTTGATAGAGTTATACGTTTCTTTTTTAAATTCTAGCAAAAGATTTTTTTGGTTTTGATTATAAAAACTATCAACTATTTCATCTGCAAATCTTACAAAACCATATATTGCATATATAGGTTTATGAAACTTTTTATTGAGAGTCTTAATTCCCAATGTGAAAGAAGTACTATAGTTTCTTGTAGTGACTTTACTACAGTCGAAAGAATTACTATTAAATAAATTAATTTGAGATTCCAGTGTTAATCTTATTTAATTTATTTGATAAAAATACTTTATCTACATTTAGATGAAATATTTTTATCAAATAGTTCTTTGGAATTTACCATTTCAAAGAATTCTCCAAGATATTCATTAATTCTTGAATATTCTTTATCAGAAATTTTTCCTTTGTATTTTTCTAAAACTGAGCTAAGATCATCAATTTTTGTGACATAATATTGTCTCATTTTTTCAAAAATTAAAGGATCTTTTCTACACATACCTCTGTAAATTCTGTCTCTTACACTTCTAATATTTAGCATAGGATTTGGTTTTGCATAGTATGCGTTTACTATTCCACTATGATCAAAGTCATATGGTATCGAAAAAGCAGCTGAATTAAGATATAACATCTCAACATTATGTTGATAGACCATAGACCAATCAGTATTGCCTATCATATATTCAAAAATTGCAAAATTTACTGCAGAAGAATCTGAAATTGATAATGGACTAACTCTTCTATTACTGGGATACTTTTTTGCATTATGTCTATCTGCTAATTTATTATCATCTTCAATCAAAAATCCAAAAATATTATGGTCAATAATCTTTTTTCCTTTTTTTTCATGGATAGTTAAATCTACAGGTTGAGTTTTTAAATGAATTTTGGAAAGTTTTTCAAACATTTCATAACACATTAGTTCTTTGTAGACTAATTCATTATTTCCACTTTCATTTTGACAAGGTAAAACAAGTTTAAGAGTTCGTGCTCCTTTAAAAATAGTGTTTTCTGCATCTTTCTTTTTAATCTTAATTTTTATTGGTTTGAAATAACAAATTTTTCTCCTAAAATTTCCTCTAGCTCTTATCTTTGTAGGTATAGAAAGCATTTCTTCACCATCTATAGAATAATTGATTACGGTCTTAATAAAACTAGTATCGTTAGTGTTTTTTTGAAGATCTTTGAAATCCATATTAAAATCCAATTTCATATTAAAGGGTTTATCGAATAATCTAGACTCTTGACTAAATAGGTTATAAGATAAAAATGTGAAAAGGATAAAAAAATTAAAAAGATTTATTAATTTTTTGTAAGTATTAGTCATAGTTTTTTTAGATTTAAATAAAATTAAGTTTAGACAAAAGTAATCAAATGTCCGTTTATTCAAAATATACAAGTGCCTTAAATTATAGAACACTAATATCAATAATCATATCATTTATTGCAACGTGGCTTTCATATAAATACGATTTTAGATTTAATTTAGATTTAACTTTAATTTCAGTAGCTGTCGTTTTTCCTCTGGTATTTACTTTAGGGAGTGCTTTTCAAAGAAGAGATAAATCTTTAGAGCATTTATCCAGAACTAAAGCTGCCTTGGCAACTATATATTATTCTTTTACTCAAGCTAGAGATATGCCAGAAAAAACCAAGGATGAAATCTATGAAGGTATTAAAAAAATTAAAATTTCTTTAATTGCTTTTCTAAGCTCTCAATCAAATGACAGAACAGATTTAAATAAAAATATAGGTAATATTAAGATTATGGTTGAAAAGCATAAGGAATCTTTAGGAAGAGGGTTGTCCTTAAGAGTTTATAGATATATGAGAGATGTTCTTATGGGAATTGAAAATACTATTTCCATCAAATTTCATAGAACTCCTCAGAGTATTAGAGCTTATTGTGAATTATTCATTTATGTTTTTCCATTTTATTATGCTCCAACTTTAATGTACAATATAGAAACAGGAGGTGGGGAAATAATAAGTTCTTCTGGTGAAATTTTTAGTACTGTTGTTGAAGGGGCATACCATCCTTTTGTTGTTTACGGACTAAATGTTATTATATCATTTATCTTAATATCTCTTTATAACGTTCAAGAACAAATTGAAGATCCATTTGATAATGAAGGACTTGATGATGTTATGCTAGATATGTATAAACTAGATTATTGAAATAGTTATTTAAAATCTCTAATTATTTCTTTAGCAGCCACTTCCCCAGAAATGATTGAAGGTGGAACGCCAGGTCCTGGAACTGTTAATTGTCCACAATAATACAAATTATTTAATTTTTTATTTTTGATTGATGGTTTAAAAATTGCAGTTTGAAATAGTGTATTTGCTAGACCATATGCATTTCCTCTAAAAGAATTATAATCTTTTTTAAAATTATTGATACAATAACTCTTTTTAAATATCACATGTTTTTTAATACTTTGATTTGTTAATTTTTCTAATCTATCCATAATCATATTATAATATCTTTCTCGAATAGTATCAGAATCTTTTAAATTAGGAGCTATTGGAACCAGTAAAACAATATTTTCACACCCCTTAGGGCTTACTGAATTATCACTTTTTGATGAAAATGAACCATAAAATAAGGGTTCTTCAGGCCATTGAGGAAATTCATAAATATCTTTTGCATGTTGATCAAAATCTCTATCGAAAAATAAACAATGATGTTCAATATTTTTAAGTTTTTTATTGGTTCCTAAATAAAATAATAGAGATGATGGAGACATTGTCTTTTTATCCCAATATTTAGAGGAATAATTTCTGTATTTAGGAGGTAATAATTTTTGTTCTGTGTGATGATAGTCTGCTCCTGATAGTACAATATCTACATCAAACAATTTTTTGTTGGTTTCTACTTTTACAATTCTTTTATCATTAATTTGGAATGATTTTACCTCATTTTTTGAATAAAAAATAACTCCTTTTTTTTTAGCTAAAGAAATCATTGCTTCAATAATTTTATGCATTCCTCCATCAGGATACCATGTTCCTAATTTGATATCAGCATAATTCATTAAACTATAAAGAGCTGGAGTATTCTTAGGTGTAGCTCCTAAAAATAGAAGTGGAAATTCAATAATTTTTATTAAAAATTTATTTTTAAAAAATTTTCTTATATGTGAATGCATCGATTTAAATAGATCCATTTTTAATAGACCGGTAATTATATCTTTATTGAAAAATTCAAAAATAGATTTACTAGGTTTACGAACGAATTTGTTCATTCCTATTTCATATTTTTTTTCTGCATCTTTTAAAAATCTTGTAAGATTTTTTCCACTTCCTTTCTCATATTTTTCAAAAATTTTTTTTACATCATTAAATTCAACTGGTAGTGAAACTTTATGTGTATCTGAAAAAAATATTTTGTAAGATGGATTTAATCTTTTTAGTTTTAAATAATCTTGTATTTTTTCACCGTTAATTTCAAAGTGCCTTTCAAACACATCGGGCATCCAATACCAGGATGGGCCCATATCAAACGTGAACCCTTTAGCTTTCAGTTTTCTAGCTCTTCCGCCAAAATCAGAATTTTTTTCTACAACAAATACATTATGACCATAATGAGCTAAATTTGTAGCAGCAGAAATTCCTGCAAAACCAGCTCCAACTACACAAATATTTAGTTTTTTACTTGATAATTTTTTCAAATTAATATATTTATTTTTTAAAATCTAAATAGCAATTTAACCACTGATTGTCGAATTGAAAATCATATTTTTTGTAAAAGTTTATTCCAATTTCATTCCAATCTAGGACTTGTAGCATTAAACCGCTACATGAACTTTTTTTACCATAATTAATTATTCTTTTCAGCAATTTTTTTCCTATTTCCTGTCTTCTATATTTTTTATTTACTATAAGATCTTCTAAATATAATCTTTTACCTTTCCAAGTTGAATATCTAAAGTAGACTAAGCCCATTCCAATTATTTTAGAATTGTACTCTGCAACGAAAATTTTAAACTGAGGGTTTTCTCCGTATCCGTCTTTTTCAAGGGTCCTGGCATTTATTTTTATCTTATTTAGAGCATTCTCATATTCTGCAAGCTCTTTAATTAAATTAAAAACATTTAGTAGGTCTTCAACTTTTCCTTCCCTAACTGTTACTAAATTATATTTCATCAAAACCAGTATAAGGGATTAAAACTTTTGGTACTTTTATTTTATTATTTGATTGATTATTTTCAATAATTGACGCTAATATTCTTGGTAAAGCTAGCGCAGACCCGTTTAGGGTATGCGCTAAAACTTTACTTTTATTTTCTAATTTTATTTTTATATTAGCCCTATTGGATTGATAAGTTTCGAAATTACTAACCGAACTACATTCAAGCCATTTTTTTTGTCCTGGCGAGAAAACTTCAAAATCATATGTCATTGCTGAGGTAAACCCTAAATCTCCTGAACATAATTTAATTTTTCTATAAGGTAATTTTAGATTTTCAAGTAAACTCTCCACGTAATTACACATATCATTAAGTACATTATAAGATTTTTCTGGACTAACTATTTGAACTATTTCAACTTTATCAAATTGGTGTAATCTATTTAAACCTCTAACATGCGATCCCCATGATCCTGCTTCTTTTCTAAAACATGGTGTGTATGCTACATTCTTTATTGGTATTTCTTTTATATCTATGATTGTATTTTGATATATGTTTGTAATTGGAACTTCTGCAGTTGGTATTAAAAATAGATTTTCATTTTCAACCTTATACATTTGACCTTCTTTATCTGGAATTTGTCCAGTTCCAAAGCCTGATTTTTCATTAATTAGAATAGGGGGTTGTATTTCTAAATAGCCTTTTCTAACAGCTTCATCCAAAAAGAAATTAATTAAAGCTCTCTGAATTTTTGCTCCTTTATTAATATAAACTGGAAAACCAGCACCAGTTATTTTATTTCCAAGTTCAAAATCAATGATTTTATGTTTTTTAACTAAATCCCAATGTGGAATTAATGGGGTTTCTATTTTAGATAATTTTGATTGAAAAATTACTTCATTGCTTTCTTCTTTATTTCCTTTAGGAACATTTTTATGAGTAATATTTGGTATGGTAATTAGAATATCAAAAATTTTTTTTTCAATAGATTTTAAATCTTTATTTATCTTTTTTATTTCTTCTTTAATTTTAGAATTCGTTGATTTCAGAGTTTCAATTTTAGAAGTATTTCCTTCCTTAATATTTATACCTATTTCTTTTGAAGAAAGATTATATTTACTGTTTAAATTATCGTATTTACTTTTAATTTTTTTTCTTTTATCATCGTTTTTAATTAAATCATCAATGATTGATTTTATATTGTTAACATTCCTTTTTGATAAACTAAGAATGATTTCATCTTTATTATTTCTTATTTTTTTAATTTCTAACATAATTTAGAATTTTGTCTCTATTCTGTTTCTAGTACAAATAAATAAAAAAAAGAAGATATATTTGAAATATTTACAATATTGTGCTAATATTGCCACTTCAAACGATTTCTGAAATTTCCAGAAAAGATATTATCAAAACTTTAATAGTAAATCTTAGTAATCGTAATAATTAAATTTTTACCCATGTATAC
>JBELBJ010000015.1:0-29124 GCA_042095375.1 Marinoscillum sp. | reverse complement strand
ATCAATAAATTTCATTCCTCTATAACCATCATTCACTGTTGGGTAATCATATTTATAACTATCTTTTATCTTATTTTTATAATTGATTACTGAAAAAGCAAAATTTCTATAAATATTTGCAAAAGCTTCAATAAAACCTTCAGGATGACCTGATGGCGTTCTACAATTAGCTAACGAAAAATCAGATAAATAAGAATTATCCACACCCGATCTATACACTTGATTTGGACTTCCGTTCAATTTAACTAGTAAGGAATTAGGTGAGGAATGTTTCCATTCAATACCTCCATTTTCACCCCAAACTCTAATTTTTAAATCATTTTCTTCTCCAGTTGCAATTTGACTTGTCATTAAATTCCCTTCAATATTATTTTCTAAAGTTATTAGTACATTACCATCATCTTCTAATTTTCTGCCGTCAACAACAATATTTAATTTAGAGAAAAGCTTAATAATTTTTTTTCCTGTTACATATTCTACCATATTTGCTGCATGTGTACCTATATCACCCATGCTACCAGCTTTACCTGATTTTTTGGGGTCCGTTCTCCATGATGCTTGTTTATTTTTTGTGGATTCTAAATTGGTGGTAAGCCAGCCTTGAGGATATTCAACAGCAACTTTCCTTAGTTTTCCAATTTTTCCAGATTGAATTAATTGTTTTGCTTCTTTTACCATTGGATAGCCTGTATAGGTATGAGTTACTGCAAAAGGAAGACCAGTTTTATTTACTACTTTTACTAATTTTAATGCTTCATTTGAATCATATGTCATTGGTTTATCTATAATAACCGGGAAACCTTTATTTAAAGCTTTAAATGCAGGATCAAAATGTACATGATTGGGCGTTACTATTGAAACAACATTCATTCTTATTGATGGATCTAATTTAGATTCTTGATCAATCATATTTTCATAACTTTTGTATATTCTTTTTGGATTTAAAAAAAGTTTTTTCCCAGTTTCCAATGAATTATTGAAATCCCTACTAAATGAGCCACATACCAACTCATAACAATTATCAAGATATGCAGCATTTCTATGAATAGCTCCAATAAATGACCCATCACCACCACCAATCATACCCAATTTTAATTTCTCCATAGATTATATTTTATTTAGAAATTAACAATTATTTTTTAAAAATTTGAATAATTGTTTATAGAATAAGTGAATCATTAATTTTTTTTGAATTTAAAGAATAAAATTCTTCAAAAAGATCGAATTTGTTTTTTTTATTAAATTTTTTCTTCTTATAAATACCATCTTCTTGAAGAACATAAGAATTGATATTATCTTTTATATTATAATTTAAAATAGTTATTGCTTGTTTTTTAATTAATTCATCATTTATCTTAAATAATGATTCTATTCTTCTTTTATAACTTCTAATCATAACATCAGCACTTCCTGAGAAGACTAAAGGATCATTATCATTATGAAAATAATATAACCTACTATGTTCTAAATAATCTCCTATAATTGAAATGACTTTAATATTTTCACTTAAATTTTTTCTTCCTGGTCTCAAACAACAAATTCCCCTAACTATTAAACAAATTCTTACACCTGCATTACTAGCATCATAAAGTTTATTTATAACTAATTTATCTTGTAATGAATTGATTTTTATACATATCTTTCCTTCTCCCCCATTTTTTACATTTTTAATTTCATTTTTTATAAAACTTATTATTTTATCTCTCATGTAAATAGGGGCAGTTAATAAATTTTCATAATCCTCTGGAACAGAGTGCCCAGTTATTACATTAAAAAACTTTAACGCATCTTTTGTATAAGATTTATTTGAGGTCATTAAGCCAATATCTGTATACAATTTAGAAGTTGTTTCATTATAATTTCCTGTTCCCATATGAGCATAATTTTTTACCTTCTTTCCTTCTCTTCTTACAATTAGAAGAAGTTTTGTATGTGTCTTTAAAGCGCCTATGCCATAAATAACATAGCATCCAGCTTTCTCTAACTTATATCCATTTTTAAAATTATTTTCCTCATCAAACCTTGCCTTAACCTCAAAAAGAACTGAAACATGTTTTCCATTTTCAGCAGCTTTCAATAATTCATCAATAACTCTTGAATTTTTTGCTGTTCTATATAATGTTATCTTTATTGACAGTACATCTGGATCTTCTGCAGCTTTATTTAGCAAATTTATTACTGGATCAAATGAATTATAAGGATGATGTAAAAAAATATCTTTTTCAGAAAGTATTTTAAATATATTTTTTTCTTTAGATACATTTAGACCTAAAGGCTTAATTGGAGGTGGGTATTTAGGAAGTAATTCTGAAAACTCATCGGAATTAACAATCTGAGAAATAGATGAAAGGTCTATAATAGATTTTTCAGATAATTTCATTAAATTAAATTCATCAATTTTAAAGATTTTTTTAAGTTCTTTTATAACCTTTTGGTCATAATTAATAGATATATCTAATCTAACTACTCTACTGAATTTTCTATCTTTTAATTTTTGTTTTAATTCTTCTAAAAAATTTGATTCAATATCTTCTGATTCTTCTAAAGTATAGTCACCATTTCTAATTATTCTAAACAAACTAATACTTTCAATTAAAATACCTTTAAAAAAACTTTTAATATATTTTCTGATAATATTTTCAATAGGTATAAAATACACTTTGTCATTAATCTTATACTCAAAAAATCTAGGAATATTTTGAGGAATTTGAATAAATGAAATTTTATTTTTTGATGAGGTATTTTTAGACTTAGTTACGACTCCAAAAATTAAAACTTTATTCATCAAAATAGGAAAAGAATGAAGACTATCAAAAACCATTGGGGTTATCATCGGAAATATTGTTTTTTTAAAATACTTTTTTACTTTTTTTCTGCCATCATTATCTAATAAATCCAAGTCTCCAATAAATATTTTTTCTTTTTCCATTTGAGGAATAATAGAACCAACAAAAAAATTATTGAAATCATCAAAAAACATCTTAGACTTTTCTAATAAATATTCTCTGAAAGGAATTTCTCTCATTCCTGAGTAATCAATTCTATTTTTTTTACTATCAATATAATTATAAAGGCTCCCTACCCTTACCTCAAAGAATTCATCAAAATTTGATGAAACTATTGATAAAAATTTTAGCTTATCTAATAATTTTCGATTGTCACCTTTAGCTTGATCAAGAACTCTACAGTTAAAATTTAACCAGCTTAAGTCTCTGCTAATTAAATTACTTTTATTAATATTTAATAAATTCATTTGAGGTTATCAAGAATACTCATAACTTCCTTAACATGTTTTCTGGAATCTTCTAGTAATTTAATTTCATCAGAATTTAAATCTAGTTCTATAACCTTTTCAATGCCATTTTTACCAAGTATTACTGGTACTCCTAAATAACAGTCATTGATATTATATTCACCATCAAGTTTTACACAAACAGGAAAAATTCTTTTTTGATTTTTAATTATAGCCTCAACCATTTGAGCAGCAGCTGCTCCAGGAGCATACCAAGCAGAAGTACCCATTAATTTTACAAGTTCACCACCACCAAACTTGGTTCTTTCAATTATGTCAGAAAGTTTTTTTTCTTCAATCAATTCAGTAACTGGTATTCCAGCAACTGTTGTATATCTTGGCAATGGGACCATGGTATCACCGTGTCCACCCATTAACAATGCCTGAATATCTTTAGTAGATACTTTCAATTCATCTGAGATAAAAGCCCTATATCTTGCCGTATCAAGAATTCCTGCCATCCCCATTATTCTTTCTCTAGGAAACTTTGAGGTAATATGAGCTTGATAAGTCATGACATCTAATGGATTTGAAACTATAATTAGAATACAATTAGGAGAATATTTAATAATATTTTCTGTTACAGATTTAACAATCTTTGAATTGGTATCGATTAGGTCATCTCTTGACATCCCAGGTTTTCTAGGCAATCCTGAAGTGATAACAACGACATCAGAATTTTTTGTTAATTTATAGTTATTAGTTGATCCAATTGTTTTAGTATCATATAAATTTATTGATGATTTTTGAAAAATGTCTAAAGACTTTCCTTCAGATAAACCTTCTTTAATGTCTACTAAAACAATTTCGTTTGATACTTCTCTATATGCCAAAACATCTGCACAAGTTGCCCCAACATTACCAGCACCTACAATAGTTACTTTCATAATTTTAAATTTATAATTAAACTTTAACTACAAAATTAGAAAAATAGGATCAAAAGATTAATTAATAATAATTTTAATTAAAAGAAATTCTTAAAACTTTCTCAGTTTTACTCGTTACTTTAAATTCATCGTGTATTTGATGATCAATTAACCATACAATTTTATTATCAGATAAAATTACACATTGAAAAATTTTTATATAGTTTGGCACTTTTTTATCTATTAGGAAATCACTAATCTTTTTATTTTGTTTCATACCTAAGGGTTTAAAAGAATCTCCATTCTTCCAATTTCTTATCATTAACGGAAACTTCAATTTATTTAAATTTAATTGAGCTACATTTCTATTTTTATTTAATACAAATGAAGAAGAATCAATTATTTCAAATTTGATATTTCTTTCGTAAAGATTATAAGTTCCAACTTTACTAATACTAAAATTAATTTTATAATTTTTTTTATTTTTACTCAATAAAAAAACAAACTCTCTTTCAATAATTAATTTAAATTTTTCTGATTCATAATATTTTCCAGAAATTCCATTATATGATAAAATAATATCATCAGATTGGGAATAATTAAACCCTAGTTGATGTAAATATTCTTTGAAAAGAAAAAAATTAAAATCCTTTTTTTTCCATTTATTAATATTGATTTTGAATCCATTCTCTAAATTATAAACATATTCTTTTTTGAGTTTTGAAATTTGAAAAGAAATAAATTTCTCCAATTCTGATAAGTTCCTTGATGTATCTCTTACAGATTTTTCTAAAGAATTATTAATTTTTTTTAATTCTGGCACAATTTTTAATCTGATTCTATTTCTAGAATATTTTGTTAATTTATTAGAAGAATCTTCTCTCCATTCTAAATTATTTATTTGAGCATAATCAATTAATTCCTCTTTATTAAAATTCATTAGTGGTCTAAAAACATTTCCTCTTAAAATTTTAATTCCTCTTATGCCTCTAAAACCTGTAGAATTAGATAAATTATATATAACTGTTTCTAAGTTATCGTCAATATGATGAGCTGTACATAATAAATCAATATGATTTTCTTCCAAAAGATTATTAAACCATTCATATCTTTGGTTTCTTGCTGCGGTTTGTAAAGAAACTTTATTTTTTCCAGCATATTTTTTTACATCAAAATTCTTTGAGAAAAATTTGACTTTATGTCTTTTAGATAGTTTTTCAACTAACATAAGGTCTTTTTTTGAATCTTTTCTTAGATTAAAGTTGCAATGACAAACTGAAAATTTAAACTTATTTTTTAAAAAAAAATTAAACATGCATATTGAATCTAAACCTCCACTTACAGCTAGCAAAAATTTTATATTTTTTGTGTCTATATTATATTTTTCAAACAAATAAGTGAATTTATCGTTATAAGTATTGCTTTTCATATAGTAAAATTAATTAATCATAACAGTAATTAACGTTTATATAAATATCTATTTTATTTTTACATAATGAATATTACAAAATACATATCATTTACTTTATTTTATTTTTTGGCTTTTAATCATGGTTTAGTTGGTCAAAAAAAAGAAAAAATAAAATACAAAGCGGATGAACTTGAATATTTAAAAATTAAAAAAGATCCAGTAAGAAAATTAAAATATAATGTGGAGTTTGTTCAAGGACAAACAACTATTAAATGTGATTCTGCATATTATTTTAACAAAAAAAAAATAATGGAAGCTTATGGTAATGTTATAATTACTGATGAAGATTCCTTATTAATTACTGCAAATAAACTAATATATAATGGAAACAATAAAATTGCAGATTTAACCGGTAATGTCCGTTATTTAAAAAATAATAATATACTTGAAACCAATTATCTAATATATGATTTAAATAAAAAAATAGGGTCATTTAAAGAAAAAGGTAAATTATTTAATGATAAAAATATTCTAACCAGTGATTATGGTAAATTTTATTCAGATAGAAACTATTCCGAATTTAATAAAAATGTAGAATTAGTTTCTCCAGAATACACTTTGTTATCAGATACATTAGAATACAATTCAAATACTAAAATTGCATATACTTTTGGACCAACTACAATAATTACTAAAGACAGTACTATTTTAAATGCCAAAGGAGGTGAATTTATTACGAATATTAAATTTTCTGAATTTGATAAAAGTACTATTGAAACGAATGAATATTATTTAAAAGCAGATGAAATTATTTTGGATAGAAATAAAGAATATTATTCTGCAAATGGTAATGTAAAATTAATATCTAAACTTTCAAACTATGTTGTAATGGGTTCAAAAGGATTTTATGATAAGAAAAAAAATATAACTAAAATATACGAAAATCCTATATTGAAGAAAATTATCCCTAATGATACTTTTTATTTATCTTCAGATACAATTATTGCTTTTGAGCATGTAAATGAAAATTATAGAAAAATTGTTGCTTTTAACCATGTAAAAATGATTAAAGAAAATTTTGAGGGCAAAGCAGACTCAATTAATTACTTTATTAAGGACTCTTTAATTTATATGTATAAAGACCCTGTTGTCTGGAATAATAATAATCAAATATCTTCAGATACCATTAGTTTTATTTTTTTCGATAACCTGATCAAAAAAATGATTTTAAATAAAAATTCATTTATAATTTCAACTGATACTATGAATAACTATAATCAAATTAAAGGTAGAAATATGATTAGTCATTTTGATAAAAATAATTTTTTGAAAAAAATTGAAGTTAATGGGAATGGTGAAAGCATTTATTTTGCATTAAATGATTCTGGTAATTCCATAATCGGACTAAATTATATGATTTGTAGTGATATGAATATTTCATTTGAAAATAATGAAATCAAAAATATTACTTTTTATAAAAATCCAGATGCAAAACTTATACCACCACAAGAAATAAATGATAATGATTTATTTTTAAATGGTTTTAAATTAAGAGAGATTGAAAGACCAATTTTAGAAGAAGTAGTTTATTATTTTAGAAAAAAGATATATTTGCCGAATGAAAAATAAATTATTCTTAATTATAATTTTTATATCATTATCATGCAATGAATATAGAAAACTGTTCAAAACAGAAGGATATGAAGAAAAACTTGAAGGTGCATTAAAATATTATGAACAAGAAGAGTATTATAAAGCAAGCACATTATTTGAAGATATTAAACCCCTTGTAAAAGGAACAGAAAAATCTGAAATTGTTGATTTTTATTTTGCTTATTGCTTATATCAACAAAAACAATATATTTTAAGCGCAAATTATTTTAAAGAATTTATAGAATTATATTCAAGAAGTGAAAGAGTCATAGAAGCTGAATATCTTTATGGATATTCACTGTATAAAGACTCTCCTAATTTTGATTTGGATCAATCAAGTAGTTTCAAAGCTATAGAATCTATTCAAGCATTTATTAATAAATACCCATATAGTCAATATTCTAAAGATGCTGGTGATTTAATAGATGAACTCAGAGTAAAGATTGAAAAAAAGTATTTTTTTAATGCAAAACAATATTATAAAACTAAAAAATATAAATCAGCAATTATTGCATTAAAAAATTTTCAAATTGAATTCCCTGGATCTATTTTTGATGAAGAATCGTATTATCTAATAATTTCATCTCAATTTTTAATTGCAAAATCAAGTTTTGAAAGCTTACAAAAAGATAGATACAAGAAAGTAACTGATTTTTATATACAGTTTATCGATAAATATCCAAAAAGTACATTTATTAAAGAAGCAGAAAAAATGTATATTGAAAGTTTAAATTTTTTAGGTACATTTGCAGAAAATAAATAGTATAAAAAAATGAAAATTAAGTCAACACTTAACACTAGAGATTATAAAGATTTATCTTCAAAAACAGGAAATATCTATAAATCAGTTAATATAATAGGCAAGAGAGCAAAACAAATTTCTGCAGTTCAAAAAGAAGAATTAAATTCAAAACTTGCTGAATTTGCATCTGATGTGGATAATTTAGAGGAAATTTTTGAAAATAGAGAACAAATTGAAATATCTAGGTACTACGAAAGATTACCAAAACCTACAACTATTGCTACTGAAGAACTTTTAAATGATGAATTAATATTTAGAAATTCAGAAGAAAAAGAAGAAGACTTATCAAATAGTAATTTATAAATAGAGTTTCTTTTCTTTATGAAATTTTTCTTTTTAATCTTTCTTTTTTTTTTAAATCAGTCAATATTTTCTCAAGAACTAAACTCAACAGTTTTTATCAATTCAGATAATATCGAAACTAGTGAAAAATATATTTTTGATGAAATGAAAGTTGCTTTTGAACAGTTTTTGAATAATCAAAAATGGACTGAAGAAACATATAAAAATGAAGAAAAAATTAAATGTAATTTTATTATTAATATAGTTAATCTCCCCTCTATTAGTAATTTTGAAGCATCTGTTCAAATCCTTTCCTCTAGACCTATTTTTAATTCATCTTATGAATCAATATTACTAAATCATGGAGATAAGGATTGGTCCTTTGAATATGTATCATCTCAACCTTTAGAATTTAATGAAAACAATTTTAATAATAACATAACATCGCTTTTGGCTTACTATGCCTACATAATTATTGGAATGGATAATGATTCATTTGAGAAACTAGGGGGAGAAAAAGATTTCCAAAAGGCTTGGAAGATTGTAAATAATGCTCAACAATCAAATTATATAGGTTGGGATCAATTTGGATCAAACAATAACAGATATTGGTTGACTGAAAATCTACTAAATCCTGAATTTGAAATTTTTAGAAAATCATTTTATAATTATCATATAAATGGTCTTGATATTTTTGAAAATAATGAAGAAAAGAGCCGTGAAAGTATAATAAAGGATTTAAAAAATATATCTGAAGTAAATCAGATAAAACCTAATTCAATTTTGATTAAATCTTTTATTAATTCTAAGTCAAATGAAATTAGTAATGTTTTTTCTAAAGGACTTATTAATATAAGAAAAGATGCATATAATATTTTATCTAAAATTGATCCAAGTAAAACAGAAAATTTTTCTAAAATTCTAAATTAAATTATAATGTCATTTATGAATAATTTAATGCCAAACTTTATTAAAGAAAATATAAATTATTACAAACAAAATGGTCTTAAAAAAACAATTAAAAAATTAGGATGGAAAGTTGTCTTGTTAGTAATTCTATTTTATTTAATAAGAGATAGCATTCTTTATATAATTATTCCTTATTTTGTAGCTAGAGAGTTTAATATATTTTAATAAAAAAATGAATAACCTTTTATCTAATAAAAATGGATTAATTTTTGGAGCTCTTGATGAAAATTCTATCGCATGGAAAGTCGCTGAAAGATGCAATAAAGAAGGTGCTAATCTAGTATTAACTAATGCCCCGATTGCATTAAGAATGGGTAAAATAGATATTTTATCTAAGAAATGTAAATCTGAAGTTATACCTGCTGATGTCACATCATTAGATGATCTAGAAAATCTTTTTATTAAATCCAAAAAAATTTTTAATGGTAAAATAGATTTTATATTACACTCTGTAGGTATGTCTCCTAATGTTAGAAAAAACAGAAATTATGGGGATTTAAATTATGATTGGTTTTTAAAAACTTTAGATATCTCAGGAATTTCATTTCATAAAATTATGCAAACGAGTGAAAAACTTGATTCAATTAATGAATGGGGTTCAATAGTTGGATTGTCATATATAGCTGCCCAAAAATCTTTTCCTTTTTATTCAGATATGGCGGAAGCAAAATCAGTACTAGAATCCATCACTAGAAGTTATGGTTATCGACTTGGAAAAATTAAAAATATTAGAGTAAATACAATTTCACAATCACCAACGAAAACTACAGCGGGTAAAGGTATCAAAGCATTTGAAAGTTTTTATAAATTTGCTGATAAAATGTCTCCTCTTGGAAATGCTAGTGCTGAAGAATGTGCAAATTATTGCGTTTTTTTATTTTCAGATTTAAGTCGAAAAATTACGATGCAAAACCTGTTTCATGATGGGGGATTTTCAAATACTGGTATTTCAGAAGAAATTATAGACAGTTTTGAATAGAAATTAAATTCTATGATTTTTTTCCCAAATGCTAAAATAAATGTAGGATTAAACGTTATTTCAAAAAAAAGTAATGGTTATCATAATTTAGAATCCTGTTTCTGTCCTATAAATCTTTTTGATATAATAGAAATAAAAAAATCAAATATCGCATCATTCAAAACTTCTGGAATTAAAATACCTGGTAAATTAAAGGAAAATATTATTTTTAAAATTATCGAAGAAATACAGACAAAAGTTAAACCTCTTGATATATTTCTTTATAAAAACATTCCAATAGGAAGTGGATTAGGGGGAGGTTCATCAAATGCTACATTTTCTTTATTAACTATTAATAAATTACTGAATTTAAAAATAAAAAAAAATGAATTATTTAAAATAGCAGAAAAAACTGGAAGTGACTGCCCTTTCTTTATAAATAATGAAATAAGTTATGTCCAAGGAACAGGAAACATTATTGAAAAAATTAGTATTGATATAAATAATAAAAAAGTTATAATAATAATCCCTAATCTTCATGTCTCAACAAAAGAAGCGTTTAAAAAAATTTCTATAAATAAATCTAAATATTCCATTAAAACTATTCTTGAAAACGAAAGTATTGAAAATTGGAAAAAATATATTTTTAATGATTTTGAGAGTTATATTTTTTTTAAATATAATTTTTTAAAAAAAATCAAAGATAGTCTTTATAGCAACGGAGCACTGTTTTCAAGCTTATCTGGAACAGGATCTGCTATCTATGGAATATTTAATAAAGATGTAACAATTGATAAGAGTAAATTTAAAAATTGTTCATTAATTGAAACAAATATTCTTAAAAATGTTTCCAGCCTTGAGCTTTTAAATTAATTAATTCGCCATCTTTTGAAACTAAAATACATTTTTTATTAGATGTAAAGTATCCAATTGATGTAATATCAATATCATTTTCTCTTAAAGTATTATAATCTTTTTCATTTACTGAAAATAATAATTCATAGTCTTCCCCTCCATTTAATGCACAAGTTGTGGGATTTAAGTTAAGCTCGTTAGCAGATAAAATAGTTGATTTTAAAATAGGCAATTTTTCCTCATAAATTTTAAGACCTAATTTAGACTGAACAGATAAATGAATTAAATCAGATGCTAAACCATCTGAAATATCAATCATTGAATTTGGAACAATATTAATTTCATTAAATTTTTCAATTATATCTTTTCTTGCTTTTGGTTTTAATTGTTTCTCAATTAAATCTTTATAATTTGATAATTCGGGTTGCATTTCGGGATTTGAAAAAAAAACAGATTTCTCTCGTTCCAAGATATGTAATCCTAGATATGATCTTCCTAAATCACCAGAAACACATATAATATCATTTTTCTTTGCTGTTTTTCTGAGAGTTAATTTTTTTTTTAAAACATTACCAATAGCAGAAACTGAAATAATCAATCCAGTTTTAGAAGAAGTTGTATCCCCACCAACTAAATCAACATTATATTCTTTACATGCAATTTTTACACCTTTATAAAATTCTTTAATAGCATCTAATGAAAATCTATTACTTAACCCTAAATTAATTGTTATTTGATTAGCAAATCCATTCATAGAGTAGATATCAGATAGATTTGTTGATACAGATTTATAACCAAGATGTTTTATTGGATGATATGTAAGATCAAAATGAATTCCTTCAATAAGCATATCAGAAGAAATTATAAAATGATCATCTTTTGATTTGAAAATAACAGCACTATCATCTCCAATACCAACAATAGAAGAATTATTTTTAATATTAAATTTTTTTTTAATTATCTCAATTAAACCAAATTCGCCAATATCTTCTAAACTTTTACCTTTCATTATTTTAAAATTAAAATGACATGATATACTTTTGTAAAAATAATACTATTTATGATCAAGATATCAGAAAAAGCTATATTAAGATTAAATGAACTAAAGATTACAGAGAAGTATAATTCTGATTTTAGTTTAAGAGTTCTTGTTAAAGGTGGTGGATGCTCTGGATTAATGTATGATCTTAAGTTTGATAATCAAATTTCTGATACAGATAAAATTTTTGAAGATGGAGGAATTAAGATAATAATTGATAAAAAAAGCTTATTTTATTTAATTGGAACTGAATTAGACTTTAGTGACGGACTAAATGGTAAAGGTTTTGAGTTTAAAAACCCAAATGCTTCAAGAACATGCGGATGTGGTGAAAGTTTTTCATTATAAAATTAATAAGCTCTACCTTTTTTCCCTTCAAAAAAATTAATGAATGATCTGTTTGCTACCAAATTACCTCCTAAAGTTGGATAATTTCCGGTAAAATACCAATCCCCTAAATGATTTGGACACGCCTTATTTAGATTATCTATATTTTGATATATAATTTGAAACTGAGATTTCATTTCTTTAGGTTTAACTATCTTGGCAACATAATTTGAAATATCATCATATGAAAACATGTCATAAAGAGTTTTTACATGATTTATTGGTTTATTATTATTTAAAGATTTCTTACAAGCCTCATAAGTTTCATCTATTGAATTCTCCATTTTTCTATCCTTAATCAATTTAATCAGAGCCCTAAAAGCTACAAATTGATTCATCTTACTCATATCAATTCCATAACAATCAGGATATCTTATTTGTGGAGAAGATGAAACAAAAACTACTTTTTTAGAGTTAAGTTTAGCTAATAAACTTAAAATACTTTTTTCTAATGTAGTACCTCTTACAATTGAATCATCAATAATAACTACTGTGTCTTTATCAGAATCAACTAATTTAAATGTAGTATCATAAACATTTGAAACTAAATCATTTCTTCCTTTATCAGTAGATATAAAAGTCCTCATTTTAACATCTTTAGTAATAAGTTTTTCAATTCTAACCTTATTTTTTAAAAAGTCTTTTAATACATTAATACCTGTTTTTTTATTTGTTAATAATTTTAACTTTTCATTATTAAGGTAATCTTTCAGAGAATCAACTAAGCCATAAAAACAAGTTTCAGATGTATTAGGCACAAAAGAAAAAATTGTATCTTTTAAATTAAAATTTATTGATTTAAGTGTTTGAGGAACTAATAAGCTTCCTAGTTTTTTTCTTTCTTTATAAATATCAGGATCATTTCCTCTTGAAAAATAAATTCTTTCAAAAGAACAAGATTTTTTTTCACCTGGACTAATTATTTCTTCTACTGAAAAGTTTCCATCTACATTAACTATTAGTGCATGACCTGGATCGAGTTCTTTAATCTCTGAGTATTTACAATCAAAAGCAGTTTTAATAGGTGGTCTTTCACTAGTTGCTACCACTATTTCATTATTCGTATAATAATAAACTGGCCTTATGCCATTAGGGTCTCTTATAATAAAAGATGATCCATGGCCAATAAGTCCTGACATCGCATATCCACCATCAAAATCTTTAAATGATTTTTTTAAAATTGAAGAAATATCAATTTCTTTTTCAATTCTTTTTGAAATTTCCTTCCTTGAGATTTTTTTATCGTACTTATTAAAAATTTTTAAATTTTCTTCGTCTAAAAAATGCCCTATTTTTTCTAAAATTGTTACTGTATCAGATTTCTCTTTTGGACTTTGTCCAATTTCTACCAATTCATCAAATAAATAGTCTAGATTCGTCATATTGAAGTTACCAGCTAATATTAGATTTCTACTTTTCCAATTATTTTGTCTAAGTGTGGGAGCACAATTTTCAATGCTATTTTTTCCAAAAGTTCCATATCTTAAATGTCCTAACCATAATTCTCCTGTAAAATTTATATTTCTTTTTAACCAATCCGCATTAGACCAATTATCTTTTTCATTTCTTGCAATACAATTATTTAGTTTCTTATTTATCTTATTAAAAATTAGTTGAATCGAATTTTGGTCAACAGATCGATAGCGATTTATATATTTATTTCCAGGCTCTACATTCATTTTTACAGATGCAATTCCTGATCCGTCTTGACCTCGGTTTCTTTGCTTATGCATTAATAAAAACATTTTTTTTGGAGCATAAAATATGGTTTCATATTTATCAAGATAAAATTGCAGTGGTTTTCTTAACCTTAATAATGCAATCCCACATTCATGTTTAATAAGTTCACTCATAAATATTTAACCATAAATTTCTAACTTAACAGATTTAGAATCAATTCCAAAATTTTTTAGTTTACTTCTAGCTTCCTTTATCATATCTCTCCAACCACATAAATAAAACAAAGGGTTCATCAAATCCTTTTTTTCATTTAATATTTTTTCATATATTGAATGAACATATCCTGTATTTCCTTTCCATTTTTCTCTAGAAAGTGTTGGAATATAAATAATATTTTTTATAGATGATAATTTCATCATTTCATCATAATACAAAATATCTTTCTTTAATCTTGTTCCAAATATTATAAATATTTTTCTGTGTTTAATGTTATTTGTTTTAATGTAATATAACATACTTCTAAAAGGTGCTATTCCAGTTCCAGTAGAAATAAAAAATAAATCTCTATCAATTTCTTCAGGTAATATGAATTTACCTAATGGACCTTTAATTTGAAATTTTTTGCCAATTTTAATGTTATTAAATAGATAATTAGACATTTTTCCTCCATCCAATTTAACAATGATTAATTCAATAATATTTTTATTATTTGGTAAAGATGCAATCGAATAACTTCTAACAAGATCTGCAATTTTAATTTGAATAAATTGACCAGCTTTAAAAGAAAAATTATTAGTATTTGAGATTTTAATAAAAAAGCGCCAAGTGGACTCAGTTTCTTTTTTTATAGAATCAAGATGTACATCAATCCACATTTATTTTTATTTAAGAAAAGGCAAATTTAAAACTGTAAATCTAATAAAAAAATTAATTGCACTTTTTAAAGATTTTTTATAATAATGTCACTTAAAATGAATTTAAATAAATACTTTAAAAAGTCAATAGCAAAATTTATTTTTTTCTTTCATTAATTTAATTAATATTTGAATCAATCTAATGTAAGATTATTTTCTTCATTTATTTAAACCACTTAAAATATGCACGAAGATTACTGGAAAAGCTGTCTAAATTTAATAAAAAAAGAATTAGAAGTGCAAAGTTATAATACATGGTTTAAACCTATTAAACCAATTTCATATTCTAACAAAATTTTAACATTAAAAGTTCCAAATAAATTTTTTTATGAGTGGATTGAGGAACATTATTTGGAAATATTAAATAATTCTGTTAAAAAAGTTTTGGGTAAAAAAATAACTATAGAATACAATATTAAAAATAATATTAATGATAATGAAGATAAAATTAATAACTTGAATTTGAAGTTAAATAATGATATTACATTAGTTTCTAATTTAAATTCTAATTACAATTTTAACAATTTTGTTTCTGGAAAATGTAATAACATTGCCATAAATGCAGGAAAAAGTATTTCTGAAAAACCAGGATTCACTGGGTTCAACCCTTTAATGATTTATGGAGGAGTAGGTCAAGGAAAAACTCATTTATTACATGCTATTGGAAATCAAATTAAATCATCTAATAATGATAATCGGACAATTTATGTCAGTTCTGAAAAATTTACTAGTGAATTTATTTCAGCTCTTAAAAATAATAGTTTAGAAGATTTTACAAATTATTACATGAGTTTAGATACTCTTTTAATAGATGATGTTCAATTCCTACACGGCAAAGTAAAAACACAAGAAATTTTTTTTCATATTTTCAATCATCTGAACTTAAATAGAAAACAGATAATAATTTCTTCTGATAGATCCCCTAAAGATCTAGATGGCTTAGAAAAAAGATTAGTCAGTAGATTTAAATGGGGTTTAACAGTTGAACTTGAAAAACCTAATTTTGAAACCAGAAAAAAAATTTTAAAAGAAAAGGTTTCATCAAGTAATATTAAATTATCAGAAGAGGTAATTGATTATATTTCTTTTGAAGTTGATACAAATATTAGAGAACTTGAAGGTATAATTATATCATTATTAGCTCACTCAACTATTGAGAAGTCAGACATAAATTTAGAACTCGCAAAAAAAGTTATAAGTAGAATCGTAAAAGATTCAAATAATGAAATAGATATAGATTATATACAAAATACAGTTGCAAA
This sequence comes from Marinoscillum sp., assembly GCA_042095375.1. GTDB lineage: Bacteria > Bacteroidota > Bacteroidia > Cytophagales > MED-G16. The sequence continues at coordinate 12,754 of JBELBJ010000015.1, read as the reverse complement.
TTATTTTAAAATAACTAAAGAAAAAATGAAAGATAAGATTAGAAAAAAAGAAATTGTTATTGCTAGACAAGTTGCAATGTATTTTTCTAAAGACTTCACAAATCATTCTCTAAAATCAATAGGAAATCATTTTGGAGGGAGAGATCATAGTACAGTTATTCATGCAGTTCAATCAGTTAATGATATGATAGATACTGATAACATTTTTAGAAATAGTATTAAAGATTTAAAGAAAAAATTCCAAATCAAATCTCTTTAGATAATAAAATCAAATTTTTTCACTTAATCCAAAATTTTTTAATTTTAAGCAATACTTAAAATTAATATCATGTCATTAAAATCATATTTAAGTGTACCTATATCTAGATTAATTGTTTCAAGACAAAATAAATCAATGAAATATGCAATTGATTTACAGAAAAAAATAATGAGAAGATTAGTTAAATCATCACAAAAAACACTATTTGGAATAAATCATAATTTTTCAAAAATTGAAAATTATGAAGATTTTAAAGAAAATATACCGATTAGAGAATATGAAGATTTTAAATATTATATAGAAAAAGTTATAAATAATGAAAAAAATATTTTGTGGCCAGGTATACCAAAATATTTTGCAAAAACATCTGGAACAACATCTGGAACAAAATATATACCAATAACAAGACAATCTATTCCTAATCATATATTTAGTGCTAATCAAATGTTATTAAATTATATTTATGAAAAAAAATCTGGTGATTTTTTAAATGGATATTATCTTTTTTTATCAGGAAGTCCAGAACTCACAAAAAAAGGAAGAATATTTTCAGGTAGACTTTCTGGTATTGTAAATCATCATATACCATTCTGGATTAGAAAAAATTATTTACCTTCGTTCTCAACTAATTGCATTGCAGAATGGGAGAAAAAAATTGATAGAATAGTTAACGAAACTGAGAAAAAAAATATTACTATAATTGGTGGCATACCTCCATGGATTCAAATGTATTTTGATCTTTTAATAAAAAAAACTGGGAAAAAAATTAAAGATATATTTCCAAATTTAAAATTATTATGCCATGGAGGAGTTAATTTCAAACCTTATAAAAATATTTTATTTGATTCAATTGGGGAGGAAATAGATACACTTGAAACCTATCCAGCCTCAGAAGGATTTTTTGCTTTTCAAAATATATCAAATAAAGAAGGTTTGTTGCTCCAAACAAATTCAGGTATATTCTATGAATTTATACCATTAGAAGAATACCATAAAAAAAATAGAACCAGGGTGAGTTTAAAAGATGTACAGCTTAATGTAAACTATGCTATCATTATAAATTCAAATGCAGGTTTGTGGGGTTATAGCATTGGTGATACAATAAAGTTTGTTAGCTTGGACCCTCATAAAATTATTGTAACTGGACGGGTAAAACATTTTTTATCTGCATTCGGTGAACATGTAATTAGCAATGAAATTGATACTGCAATTACTAAAACATGTGAGAAATTTAAAGAAGTTAAAATTACAGAATTTACTGTTGCACCATCAATTACCTCAAAAAGTAGTTTTTCATGTCATGAATGGTACATTGAATTCAAAGAGGAACCTAAAAAATTGATTGAATTTGAGAAGATGCTTGATAATCAATTATGTAAATTAAATGTTTATTATAAAGATTTAATTTCTGGAAAAATTTTGAAAAAATTAAAAATAAAAAAATTAAAAAAAGATTCATTTATTAATTATATGAAATCAATTAATAAATTAGGTGGACAAAATAAAGTTCCTAGACTATCAAACGACAGAAAAATAGTTGAAAAATTAGAAAAATATTTAAGTTAAAATCTTGAAAAAAAAAATTGCTATATTAGGATCAACTGGATCAATTGGTATACAAACCCTTGATGTCATTCAAAATAATAAAGAACATTTTTCTGTAGAAATTTTGATAGCAGGTCAAAATTCCAACTTACTTATTAAACAAGCAAAAGCCTTTAAGCCTAAAATAGTTGTAATTAACGATGAAAGTAAATATCAATACATTAAAGAGCAATTAAAAGATGAAAGAATCAAGGTATATGCAGGAAAAAAAGAAATTATTAATGCTGTAAAAAATAAATCAGTTGATACAGTTGTTTCAGCAGTAGTTGGTTATTCTGGACTAGAACCAACTATTTCTGCTATAGAAGCTGGGAAAAATATTGCTCTTGCTAATAAAGAAACTTTAGTTGTTGCAGGTGAATTGATAAATAATTTGATCAAAAAATATAAAGTAAAAATGTATCCTATTGATTCTGAACATTCTGCTATTTATCAATGTATTCTTGGAGAAGAAAAAAATAAATTTGAAAAGATTATATTAACTGCATCAGGAGGACCTTTTAGAGGGTTTAAAAAATCAAGATTAGAAAAAGTAACACCCGATGAAGCTTTAAATCATCCCAAATGGAAAATGGGGAAAAAAATATCTATTGATTCTGCATCATTAATGAATAAAGGACTAGAAGTTATTGAAGCTAAATGGCTTTTTAATGTTGATCCTGATAATATTGAAGTAATCATTCATCCTGAAGCTATTGTTCATTCAATGGTACAATTTAGAGACGGTTCAATAAAGGCACAATTAGGTGTTCCAGATATGAAAATTCCGATTCAATTTGCACTATCATCTCCTTATAGACTAGATTCTAATTTCCCAAGGCTTTCATTTAAAGAAAAATTATCATTAAACTTTGAAAAACCAGATTTATATACATTTAAAAATTTAAAACTAGCATTTCAGGCAATGAAAGAGGGTGGAAACAAGCCTTGTATTCTTAATGCAGCAAATGAAGTTGTGGTAGATTCATTCCTTAAAAATGAAATAAAATTTTTAGAAATGTCAGAAATAATAGAAGAATGTTTGAACAAAATGGAATATATTGCAAACTTAAATTTTGAAGACTACGTAGAAGTTGATACAAAAACTAGAATTTTAACAAAAAAACTAATAAATAAATAAATCATGGGAGGACTAATAATGGCGTTTCAAATGATATTGGCTCTATCAATTATTGTAGCTATTCATGAATTTGGTCATTTGATTACTGCAAAAATTTTTGGAATGAGAGTTGAAAAATACTTTATTGGTTTTCCTCCAAAAATTTTTAGTTTTAGATATAAAGGCACTGAATATGGTCTTGGCTCCGTTCCTCTCGGAGGGTTTGTGAAAATTTCAGGAATTATTGATGAGTCTTTTGATACTAAACATGTTAATAAAAAACCTGAGCCTTGGGAATTTAGAGCTAAACCTGCATGGCAAAGGTTAATTGTAATGCTTGGGGGAATAGTTCTAAATGTTATAACTGGGATAATAATTTTCGTCTTATTAACTTATAAAAATGGTGATCAATTTATATCAAAAGATGAAATAAATAAACATGGTATAGTTGCTTTAGATCTTGGAAAAGAGATTGGATTAGAAACTGGTGATAAAATTATCAATATAAATGGCGAAGACTGGATAAAAGATACTGATCTATTTAATCCAAATGTTTTTTTTGAAGAAGAAAGTTTTTATACAATTGAGAGAAATGGAAATATTATTAAAGTTTCTTTTCCTGATGATTTTTTAAATAAGTTTTCCTCTCAAAAAGAGATCAATTCTTTTATAAAAATAAGAAGTCCATTTACAATTAATGAATTAGTTGAAGGATCTGAGGCTTATAATAGTGGTATCAAAAAAGGAGATAAAATTATTTCAATTGATGATGAAGATATAATCGATATGTTCGAGTTCCATGAAAAAATAAAAGATAATAATAATATAAATCTCAAAATATTAAGGGATAAGAAATTAATTAATATTAATGTTAGTAAAAATTCTGAGGGAAAAATTGGAATTGTAATGAAACCAGATGCAATTAATTATTCTAAGATAAATTATAGTTTTTATGAATCTATACCTATTGGTACTGTTCAAGCATTTTCAATTGTTGTGATTAATATAAAAGCATTTGGTCAAATGTTTTCCGGGAATATAGATCCTAGAAAAAGCATGTCTGGACCTATTGGAATTGCTCAAATTTTTGGAAGCAATTTTAATTGGGATAAGTTTTGGAGACTTACTGGATTAATTTCAATGGTATTAGCATTCATGAACTTATTACCAATTCCAGCATTAGATGGCGGTCATGCACTTTTTATTTCTGTAGAATTATTGACTGGATATAAACCTTCTGAAAAGTTTTTAGAATATTCTACTAGATTTGGCGTTATTATTCTTTTAACACTTATGGGTTTTGTTATCATAAATGATATTTATAAACTTTTCATTTAAATCAAATCTTTTTTTCGTTCCTCAATGAAAAAATTTTTATTAACTATTTTTTTATTTTTTTATAGCAATTTTATTCATAGTCAAAGTAATGTTTTTGAATTTGTCAAAATTCCTGTAAATGCTAAATTATCATCATTAGGAGGATATAATGTTTCTCTTTCTTCAGATCAAAATAATTTTTTTCTTAATAATCCTGCTTTATTAAATGATGGAAAAAATAAAAATATAAGTTTAAACTTTATAGATTATATCGCTAATATCAAGGGCACTAGTATTAACTATATAGATAGTTTAAAATCTATCGGGAAATTTGGGATTAGCGTAAAACATTTTAATTATGGAAAAACTAATAGTTATGATGTTTTAGGAAATTATCTAGGAGTATTAAACGGGAATGGAGTTGAATTAACCTTTTCAAAATCAAAAAAATTAGGACAATTTATTTATGGAGTTAATTTAAAATATGTTCTTTCAAAGATTAAAACTTACAGTAATAATGGTATTTTATTTGATATAGGTGGAATTTTTTATCCTACACATAATAAAGAGTTCACTATTGGAATAAGTTTAAAAAATTTTGGTTTTTTATTTACCAAATTTAAAGATCATACAAATAATATTTTACCTTTTGATATTCAAATAGGTTCAAGTATAAAACCTGAATATATGCCAATAAGGTTTAGTTTTACAGTATTTAACATTTATAATGGTTCTGAATCAATTCGTTACAATAGTGAAAAATTATCATTAAATAAATTAATATCAAAACTAAATTTTGGATCTGAAATATTAGTAAATAAAAATATTATTCTTCAAGTTGGATATAATTTTATGAGTCGAAGTGAAATTAATTATAAATTTTCAAATCAAAATTCTGGATTTTCTTATGGCATTCTATTGAAAATAAAAAGAATATGTATTAACTATGCTAGATCAATGCATAATATTCAAGGTGGAACAAATTCTATAAATCTAAGTTTTAATGTTAAACAAATAATTAACTAATATTATGATAGAGCATAACATAAATATGACACCACAAGATATTGTAAAATCTTTGGATAAATATATTATAGGTCAAAATGACGCTAAAAGAAATGTTGCAATTGCACTTAGAAATAGATGGAGAAGAATGAATGTGGATAGTGATATTAAAAATGAAATTATTCCAAATAATATTCTTATGATTGGTTCTACAGGTGTTGGAAAAACTGAAATAGCAAGAAGATTAGCTAAAATGGCAGATGCTCCTTTTACTAAAGTTGAGGCCTCAAAATTTACTGAAGTAGGTTATGTGGGTAGAGATGTTGAAAGTATGGTTAGAGATTTGGTTGAACAGTCTGTTAATCTTGTGAAAACTTTAAAAAAAGAAGAAATTAAGTTTAAAGCTGAAGAAAGTGTAAATAAAATAATTTTAGATATTTTAATTCCTCCTATAAATAAAACCCAATCTAATATTAATCTGAGTTTAGAGAAAAAAAGTCCAAATTCTAATGATCAAGAAATAAATGAAGAAACTAGAAAAAAATTTTTAGAAAAAATAGTTAATGGTGATTTAGATGATAGAAAAATAGATATTATGGTTCAAAAACCTACTAACCCTGGTGTTGGAATGATTGGTGGAGGAATGATTGATGAATCTTCAATGATTGGTCTTCAAGATATGATTAGCAACATGATGCCAAAAAGAAATAAAAAAAGAAAAGTTAGTATTGCTGAAGCAAAAAAAATATTATTAGAAATTGAAGTTTCAAAACTAATTGATATGGATGAAGTTAAAGAAGAAGCTATTAAAAAAGCAGAAAATACAGGTATTATTTTTATTGATGAAATTGATAAAATTAGTGGAAACTCAAAAAAAGGAACTGGCCCAGACGTAAGTAGAGAAGGTGTTCAGAGAGATCTTCTTCCTATTGTTGAAGGTACTACTGTTACAACAAAACATGGTGTCATAAATACTGATCATATTTTATTTATTGCTGCTGGCGCATTTCATCTATCAAAACCATCTGATTTGATTCCAGAATTACAAGGAAGATTTCCAATTAGAGTTGAATTAGATAATCTAACAAAAGATGATTTTTTAAAAATTTTAAAAGAACCAAAAAATTCTCTAACGAAACAATATAAAGCACTAATCAATTCTGAAAACGTTGAAATAAATTTCAATGATGATGCTCTTGAGGAAATAGCTAATAAAGCTTTTCAAGTGAATTCAGAAATTGAAAATATTGGAGCAAGAAGGTTGCATACTGTTATGAGTAAACTTTTAAATCAAATTCTTTATGATATACCTGAAAAAATCGGACCCAATTCTAAAATTATTATAACAAAAAAAACGGTTGAGGAAAAATTAAATTCACTAACTGAAAACAAAGATCTTAGTGAATATATACTATAATTTAGCTATAATCTTTTGGAAACATTTTGTGAGTCAATTTCCCCCTTTTTTTTCCTACATCTTCCCATTTTTTTAGTTTAAAATCAATAATTACAATCCCACAAGTTGGTACATTATAAAAAGTATTTCCTAAAAAATAATTAGAAACCTCGGTAAAGCCAGGATTATGACCTAAACAAATTACACTAGAAAATGAGTTTTTTAATGATGAAACAAAATCAATTAAATAATTTTCAGTAGCATGATACAAATTATCTATATAATAGATTCTATCTTTATCAACATTTATTTTATTAATAAAAAATTTTGAAGTTAGTATTGTTCTTTTAGAAGAGCTAGAAAATAATGCATCAACAGATTTTATTTTTTTTGATAATTTATCAGACATAAAATCACCATTTAATATTCCTCTTTTATTTAAAGGCCTGTCAAAATCAGAAAGAGTCATGTCTTTCCAAGATGATTTAGCGTGTCTAATTAATATTAGTCTTTTCATTTATATATCAAATTTCATTTCATTCATGCACCTAAAGTGGGATAAAGGGCAGCTTGAATGGCCTATTTTACTACATGGTCTACATTTAATTTTATCATTCTGCAATACAGTAAATTTAGAATTATAAGGATAAAAACCCAATATTGGATGAGAAGAACCCCAAATTGATACAATCTCTTTTTTTAAAGCTGCAGCTATATGCATCATTCCAGTATCGTGTGTATAAACTTTTTTTGATTTTTTAATTATAGAAGCAGACTCATTTATAGATAATTTACCTACTAAATTAAAAATCTTAGTTTTTTTATTTAATAACATTTGCAATTTAAGTTCCTTAGATTTTTTTTTTGATTTTAGAAAATAATTTTCAATTTCAATAGAAGATTTAATTTCTGACTTCCCACCTATTAGAATAATTGTTTCATTAATTTTATCACATAATTCAATTAATTTTTTAGTTGGTAATACTTTTGTCTTATGTTTAGCACCGATTATTAAAACAACAAACTTTCTTCTATGAGAGCTAGGTAATAAATTCAAACTATTAAAATCATTTTTTATTAAAAAATAATCTAAACCATTACTGTCATTTTTTATATTAAAAGAAGATAATGTCTCAATATAAGAATCAACTATATGAGGAATTTTAAAGTTCAATTTTAAGTTGACTATTAACCACCTCTTTAATCTATTTTTATTATAAATAATACTTTTTATTCGCAATAATTTTCTTAAGAAAAAAGACCTTAAATTATTATGTAAATCAATTATAAGATCATAGTTGTTTTTATTTAAATTATTATATAATTGAAAAAAATTTTTATCTAATAAATGAATTTTATCAATATTAATATTATGTAGATAAATATCAGAATAAATTTTTTTAGTTAAAAAATGAACTTCAGAATTTGGAAATCTTTTCTTGATCAATCTTGGAACTGGAGAAGTTAGAACAATATCTCCTAAGGAGGAAAATCGTATAATTAATATTTTCAAAATATATTTGACATATGTATTATTTAAAAATAGTAAAATTAATTTATCTAATTTTTATTTTAACATTATGCTTGATTAATAATTATGTTTTTTCTCAAGAAACAAAAGAGATTTTAAAACAAAAAGAAAGAGTAGAATTTGAATTTGAATTTCTTGATAGAAATTATTGGACTATAAAAAATGGAGAAAATCTCTTAGTTATAAGTGACTATGAGACAGGTGACAATTTAATATGGAAATTTAAATTTTTAGACCAAAAGTTAAATATATATAGAGAGGAAGAGCTAGAATTAGATAGATCATACAGATTAATTGATCAGTATAAAAATCAAGATCAAATATTTATATTATATAAAAAAAACTACTCTAGTGAAAAAGAATATAAAATAATAATTCTCAGTAATAAAAATGATAAAATTGAGGAATTTCAAATTAATTCCCCATTTTCATTTAGAGTAAAAAAAATTATCAATATTGAAGAAAATATTATTTTGTCTGGTGAGACCTATCAGAACAAATCAATTGTTGTTTTATACAAAACAAATACAAATCAATTAAAAATTCTTTCGGGTTTTTATAAATTAAATCAGAAGATATTAGATATTAAAGTAGATTTAAATTTTAAAAATTTTAAAGTCATTTTTTCTTATAATGATTTAAATAATGAAAGTTTTCTAATTTCAAAAACATTCTTAAAAAATGGAGATGAAATATCTGAATTAAAAATTAACTCTAAAAATTATTCAATTATTAATGGGAAATTTTATGAAATAAATGATAAGGATTACATTATTATTGGAACATACGGAAAAAGAAAATCTAAGTATAGTAGGGGTTTATTTTTCTCTAAATATATAAATAATGATCAAAAAGAAATGAAATACATTGAGTATAGCGATTTAAATAATTTTTTTTATTATCTCAAAGAAAAAAAAGAAAAGAAAATAAAAGAAAAAATAAATAAAAAAACAATCTCTAATAAAAAAATAAAATTAAATTATAATTTGATTCTAGATGAAATAATTAAGAATAAATCGGAATTTTTAATTTCTGGAGAGTCTTATTTCGAAGAATATAATGATAGGGGATTTAATTCAACAATAACATTTTATAATTCTTATTCGGGAAATTATGATTTGGCTTTAGATCCAAATTTCGCTGGATTCAATCATACTCATTCGATAATTGTTGGATTTAATATTAATGGTGATTTATTATGGGACAATCAAATTGAAATAAATGATATAAATAGTTTAAAAGAAAAAAAATATACAAAGGTTAATTTAAATTATGATTCTAATAATTTAGCTTTAATTTATTTTCATAAAGGAGTTATAAATATCAAATTAATTAATAGAGACAAAAATTTAATTGAAAAAAAATCTTACAACATAATCTCTAAAAATGAATCGGATGTAATTTGGGATAGTGAAAAAATAATGGAGGGATTCGAACATTGGCATGAAAATTTTTACTTCGCATATGGAATTCAAAAAATAAAAAACTCAAAGGATAGTGGTATTAAGTTAAATAGAAGGGTTTTTTATATAAACAAAATTGAAATTATAAATTAATTATTACTTTTTTTTATCTATCCAAATAGAAAATTATATTTGCAGTACAATCATGTTAAAAAGACTCTTATTTGACAGTAAAAATCTAAATGTAACTGTAAGACGTCTTTGTAATCAACTTATAGAAAACCATAATTTTTTCGAAAACTCAGTCATTATTGGTTTACAACCAAGGGGAGTTTTTTTTGCTCAAAGAATAATTAATGAAATTGAAAAGCAAATTTCAAAAAAAATTCAAAGAGGATATTTAGATACCACTTTTTATAGAGATGATTATAGAAATAATAATAAGGAGTTAGATGCAAAAGAAACTATAATACCATTTTCTTTGGATGAGAAGAATGTTATCATAGTTGATGATGTTTTATTTACTGGTAGAACTGTAAGGTCAGCCATGGAAGGGATAATTAATTTTGGTAGACCAAATAAAATTGAATTATTAGTTTTAATCGATCGAAAGTTTAGTAGGGAAATACCAATTGAAGCTACATATATTGGAAAAAGTGTGAACACAGTCGAATCACAAAAAATTTTAGTTAATCTGAAAGAACAAGGACATAATAATGATAAAATATGGCTTGTAAAAAGCTAAATCAATGAATACACTTAACAACAAACATCTTTTAGGTATTAAAAACTTGAATTATGATGAAATTGATTTGATTTTTAAAACAGCTGATAGGTTTAAAGAAGTCTTAACCAGACCTATTAAAAAAGTGCCCTCTCTTAGACATATAACAGTTGCTAATATTTTTTTTGAAAACAGTACTAGAACAAAACTTTCTTTCGAACTAGCAGAAAAAAGATTATCAGCTGAAATTTTAAATTTTTCTTCTTTTGGAAGTTCACTAAAAAAAGGTGAAAGTTTACTTGATACAATTAAAAATATATTAGTAATGAAAGTTGATATTATGGTTATTCGCCATTCAAGTCCTGGAGTTCCTCAATTCATAGCAAATAATATTAATGCAAGTGTCGTAAATGCAGGAGATGGAACACATGAACACCCAACTCAAGCATTATTAGATGCATATTCTATAAAAGAAAAATTAGGAAATATAAAAAATAAAAAAATTGTAATCATTGGTGATATTATTCATTCTAGAGTAGCAATTTCAAATATTTTTCTATTAAAAAAATTAGGAGCTAAAGTTATGGTATGTGGACCAAAAACGTTAATTCCAAAACATATATCTAGTCTTGATGTAATTGTAGAGAATAATGTTAAAAAAGCATTAGAATGGGCAGATGTCGCTAATGTTTTGAGAATTCAACTTGAAAGACAACAAGTAAAATATTTTCCATCGCTAAGAGAATATAGTTTATATTTTGGTATAAATAATAAATTACTAAAATCCTTACAAAAAGATTTAATAATTATGCATCCCGGTCCAATAAATAGAGGAATTGAAATAAGTAGTGATGTTGCTGATTCATCTAGTTCAATAATTTTAAATCAAGTAGAAAACGGGGTTGCTATTAGAATGGCAATTCTATATTTGTTATCTCTCAATATAAAATAAGTATGTTAATTTTTATATACTTAGCAGTATCAATTTTATTCATTATAATAACAACCTCAAAATTTAATTGGCATCCTATTTTTAGTCTTTTTTTTGCTTGTTTTCTGTGTGGAATACTTATGGGATTACCATTATCTGAAATAATAAACTCTATAAAAAATGGATTTGGTAATACGTTAAAATCTATTGGATTAATCATTGTATTTAGCGTAATAATGGGAGAGTTTCTAAAAGAAAGTGGCTCTATTAAAATGTTTGGGAACATCATACTTTCAAAATTTAAAAATAATTCAATATTATCATTAAATTTTTTAGGTTTATTTTTAGGCATAGTAGTATTTTGTGATTCAGGGTTTTTGATTTTAAATAGTATTTCAAAATCAATTGTATCTAGTTCAAATATTTCATTAGCTAGTCTCAACCTTTCTTTATCCGGAGGGTTATATACTTCTCATACTTTGATACCCCCTACTCCAGGTCCACTTGCTGCTATTAGTAATTTAAATGCCAATCAATTTATTGGATATGCTATAATAGTTGGATCTATAGTATCTATTCCTTCATCACTTGTATCTTTTTTTTATGCAAAAAAATTTACTAAAAACATTCAAATAGATTTAAGTAAAATTGAAAAAACAAATAATAAAAATCTTATACTCCCCATACTAGTTATATTAACTCCTACCCTTCTTATTGGCTCAAGTACTTTATTAAATATTATAGAACTTAATGAAGGTTCAAATCCTATTTTTCAAATTTTAAAAGTATTAGGAAATCCATTAATAGCAATATCTATTGGAACAATTATTTGTTTCTTATTACCAAGCAAAAAACAAAATAATAAAAAAAAATGGATACAAAATTCTCTAAAAATTAGTGGTCCTATACTTATCTTGACCTCATTAGGTGGAGCTTTTGGTGAAGTTCTTAAGAATAGTGATCTATCTAATATTATAAACCAATCTGCCTTAAGTTTATCACTTAGTCCTATTCATATTTTATTTTTTGCATTTATTATTTGTGCTTTATTGAAAACTAGTCAAGGTTCAAGTACTTCTTCATTAATAATAGGTAGCTCTATTTTATTTCCAATTTTACAAAGCATGAATATTTCAGACCCTTGGATGATTGCATTAATTGTAGCATCATTAGGTTCTGGAGCTATGACTGTATCTCATGCTAATGATTCCTATTTTTGGATAGTTACTCAAAGCACTTCATTAAATATATCAGAAGGATATAAAAAATTTACATTAATGACGTTGTTTCAAGGGATTATTAGCTTTATCACTATAATAGTTTTATATATAATTATTACTTAGTTTTGCATTTTAAAAGCAAAACTTTTTAATCCTAATTTCGTTAAAAAACTATGAAAAATTATTGTTTATTAATATTAATAATTGTTTTAGGTTTTGATCTATATTCTCAAAATGGATCTCAATGGAGACAAGGATCTTCTC
>JBELBJ010000014.1:6457-30708 GCA_042095375.1 Marinoscillum sp. | reverse complement strand
TTATCTGTTACCTCTCTTGCTATTTTTGCAGACTCAAAATTAAGTTCATATACCAGATCTTGTAATGCATAATCTTCCATCGCTATAGATGTAGAAGAAAAAGTATTCGTCTGTACAATATCAGCTCCAGAATCCAAATAACCCTTATGAATTTCTTTAATAATATCTGGTCTAGTTATGGAAAGAAGATCATTATTGCCTTTCAATAGTATCTCATGATCTTTAAACCTATCACCTCTAAAATCTTCTTCTTCTAGCTTATAAGTTTGTATCATTGTGCCCATAGCACCGTCTAAAACAAGAATCCTAGAATTTAATTCTGAAAATATAGATTTCATCTAATAGAAAATGATTTATTAGTTCTTCTTGAAATAAACTCAAAAGAGCCAAATAAAAAAAATGAGTAAAAAATTGTTCCACCTAGTGTCCCGTAATAAAAAGGAATAGCAGCAACATAACATGTAATTAATCCTGAAAAGGTATTAGGATAGAATGAGCTAGAAACCCAAACTCCAAAATTTGAAATAACAAAAAATATAAGAGAAGAGGAAATACTAACACCTAATATCTTAGAAACTGAGATATTCTTTAACGTAAGCTTTCCAAATAAAGTAATTAATATTATAGATCCATACTGCCAATAAAAACCAGAATAGAATAGTGTAAATTCATTAAAGTACTGTCCTAATACAAAATTATTAATTATAATATCACTTAACCATACAGCAAATATTGGTAAAATATATGCTAAGTATCTATTATTAAAGTATTTTGCACCAAATAATGCAATAGAACACAAAGGAGTAAAATTTGGATAATGGGGAATTAATCTCGAAAAAGCAATAATTAAAATTAACCCCAGTACTAAATAAAAATTGTTATTTTTTGATTCACTCATTCTACCAAACGTCTTCAGTATAATTTTTATATTCTTCTTTACCTCCTAATGATTTCCAGTCAGAATCTTGAGTAAGTCTAGAAGAAATACCTCCTCTAGGATTACAATCTAAAACTATTCTTAATCTCTTTGGCTTATAAACTTTTAATAAATCATCATAAAGAACATTAATTAATCTTTCGTAAGAGATAATAAGATCTCTATACTGCTGAAGATAGATTTTAAGAGATTTTAGTTCAACAATAGTTTTACCTGGATAAAATAAAATATATAATGAAGCAAAATCAGGTTGTTCATAAACACCTAAAAAAGTTAGTTCAGGTTGTTTCATTTTAATTTCATAGGTCTTTTTATCAGGATTAGGAATCGTAACTAAAAGACTAGAATCAACGTCTAAATATGTTTTTTTCATAATTTATTATTTTATTAATTTTTTGATTTTATCTACCATATCTAATTTCTCCCACGTAAAAGTTTCTACTTCTAAAGTTTTTTTATTTCCATCTAATGATAAAAATTCTTTTTTAACAATCGAAGGTATTCTCCCCATGTGACCATAAGATGCTGTATCAAGATATATAGGACTTCTTAATTTTAGTCGGTTTTCAATATCATATGGAGTCATCCCAATATTTTGAGATATTACATTTGAGATCTCAATATCACTCATTGAGCATTTAGAAGTACCAAAAGTATTCACATAAATACCCATAGGTTTTGCAACACCAATAGCATAACTTACTTGAACTAAAATTTCATCACAAAGTCCTGCTGCACAAATATTTTTAGCAATATGCCTTGTTGCATAAGCTGCACTTCTATCAACTTTACTTGGATCTTTTCCAGAAAATGCTCCACCTCCATGAGCTCCTTTACCACCATATGTGTCTACAATGATTTTCCTGCCAGTTAAACCTGTATCTCCATGAGGACCACCAATCACAAACTTTCCTGTTGGGTTTATATGATAATTAATTTTATCATTAAATAGTTTTTGGTACTGAGGGTTATTATTTAAGAATCTAGGAATAAACTGTGATACTATATCATATTTTATTTTTTTTAGCATTTCATTGTCATTATCAAACTCATCATGTTGCGTAGAAATAACAATACTATCTATTCTAGAAGGTTTACTGTCTTTATATTCTAATGTAACTTGAGACTTAGAGTCAGGTCTCAAATACCTGATTTCATCATTTTCTCTTCTTACATCTGCAAGTTCAATTAATAATTTATGAGATAAATCAATAGATATTGGCATAAAGTCTTCAGTTTCATTAGAAGCATATCCAAACATCATACCTTGGTCTCCTGCTCCCTGCATTTTTTCGTCCTTCCTGTCAACACCTTGATTAATGTCTGATGATTGAGAGTGCAATGCTGAAAAAATACCACAAGATTTAGCATCAAACTGGTATTGACTTTTGTTATATCCTATATCGTTGATAACATTTCTAATAATCTTATCATGATCTATTATGGAGTTTGTCTTAATTTCTCCTGCTACTACAACCTGTCCAGTTGTTACAAGAGTTTCACAAGCAACTTTCGAATTTTTATCAAATGCTAAATAACTATCAAGTAATGCATCACTAATTTGATCTGCCATTTTATCTGGATGTCCTTCACTTACTGATTCTGATGTAAATAGATGTCTCATAATTTAAAATTTTATTTTTATCAAGATTAGAGTATGAGAATCGATTTTGACTGAGATGCCCACATCACTAAACCACCGTTATCGTTCGGTTGGTATACAATTAAGTATTCTTGATGTGGCGCAAATATAATTAAATAAAATGATTATTTATTAAAAATCTTTTTTTCTATAATTAACGTTTAATTTATCAAAGAAAAATTTAAAAGACTTTAATCTTTTTTTGAATTCATTAAGATTTCTTAATTTTCTTGGTGACCATACTACTTCAGATAATGCAGTCATTCTTGGAATTATCATATATTCAACATCTTTAGGTTTTTTTATATATTCTGTCCATAAATTTCCTTGAGCACCTAATATTTTTTTACGTTCTTCTTTTGATAAACCTTGGGGTATTGGTTCATATAAATACACTTTTTTTAATGGTAATAAACCTCCAATAGCAAGAGGTTCATTATTTGGTTTATCTTGATAATAATCAAAGTAGCAATGGGAAGTCGGAGTCATTATTGCATCATGACCAGATTTAGCAGCATGAATTGCACCTTCTTCTCCTCTCCATGACATGACAGTTGCATTAGGAGCAAGTCCTCCATCAATTATTTCATCCCATCCTATAATTTTTTTACCTTTTGAATTAAGAAATTTTTCAACTCTTTTAATAAAATAACTTTGAAGTTCATTTTCGTCTTTCAGATCTAATTCTTTCATTTGATTCTGAATAATTTTTGAATTTTTCCATTGAACTTTTCTTGCTTCATCGCCTCCTATATGTATGTATTTTGAAGGAAATAAATCAACAATTTCACTAAACATATTTTCCAGAAATTCAAAAGTAGCTTCATTTATATTTAAAATATCATTTTGAACTCCCCATAAAGTTTTTACTCCAACATTTTCTTTTGAACTTCCAAGTTCGGGATAAGCAGCAATCATAGATGATGTATGACCGGGTATATCAATTTCAGGTATGATAGTAACATATCTTTTATTAGCATATTCAATAACATCTTTTATTTCCTCTTGCGTATAATGTCCTTCATGAGGAATTCCATCAAATTTTGGATTTTTTTTCATTATCCCAAGAGAAATTGGTGTTTCATAGGAATGTCCAACTAGGGTTTCTTTTCTTTTTGATCCAACTTCAGTTAGTTTAGGATATTTTTTAATCTCAATTCTCCATCCTTGATCATCGGTAAGATGCCAATGAAAGGTATTCATTTTGTGCATTGCTATAATATCTATGAATTTTTTTATAAATGAAATAGGCATAAAATGTCTAGATACATCGAGCATCATTCCTCTATATTGAAATCGAGGAGAATCTTCAATTACCATTGAAGGTATTTCGTATGCATCTATTGTAAGTCTTTCGGCACTTGGAAGATCAGTAAAATCTCCTCTTGCATTATCATTTTTATTATTTCTAACAAAATCACCAGGATCTTGTATGGATTTATATCCTTTGGTTGTCAAGTTAGCAGCATTAAAATTACCTTCCACATTATCGTAATTTTCATCTATTATTTTCTCATTTTTTTCAAAAGATATAAAATTAGGATTATCCCTTTTTTCTTTTGTATACAATAAGATTTGTTTTAGAGATTGAACACCATAGTATAAACCTCTTTTAGAATTTGCTTCAATAGTTAGGTTCTGTTTAGGTAAAATAGAAAGTAGATAACCTTCTTCTCCAATATTTTCTATATCTGAAGAAACTTTTATTAAAATATTAGATTTTTTATTTACTTTTTCTGATAAAGAAAAACCTGTTAATTCGTTTATAAAAGTTGTAAGATCTTCTACCGCTTGATCATTTTTTGAAATACCAATTAATTCTAATGATGATTTTTTGAATAATCTAAAACCTATTTTATTATTATCTATAAATTCAATTTTTTTAGGCTCAGGAATAATATAATTTTTTTGAGCATTTAATATTAGACCACAAAAAAGGAAATACGTTAAAAGTAAAAACTTAGATTTCATAACTAAATAAATTAAGGCTATAAAAATAATTCTTATAAACTAGATTATATAATTTTTTTCAATCAATTGAAAAACAAACCTTACATAAAAGTATCAATTCTAGATATATCTAATATATAATTTTTAACTTACGGTTATTAGTCAAATAAAGTAAAGATATAAATATGAAAAATTTAATAATAATTTTTAGTGTATGGTTTATGGCAGTAAGTTGTACACCACCGGCACCCGAGACAAGTGCTTTTGATGAAGGCGTTGCTAAGTTTGAAAAAAACAAAGCAATTGCTGAAGAAACTTTTGATCTTTTTGAAAATGGAGATCTTGAAACATTTATGAACAATTATGCTGATGATCTTGTATGGTCACCTCCAAATACAAATGATTCACTTTCGATGGAAGCTTTTGCTGAAGGGATGAAAGGTTGGCATGCGGAGTTTGAAAATTTTAAATTTAAAGATAGACAATATTATCCTGGTGTAAGTGATGGGGATTATATTCCAGATGGAGGGGTTAGAGTTTATGGAACTTGGCATTATAATCATAAAGCATCTGGAAAAGTTTTGGAGACAAAATATTATGGTGTTTTTCAATTTAATGAAGAAGGAAAGATTGCTTATGATTTAGAATGGTTTGATTTAGGTGGGATATTTGCTCAGCTTCAAGAATAATTGTTTTATATCTAAATATATAAAGGGATAGAATTTCTATCCCTTTTTTTTTATTTATTATCTAATTTCATTTTCAATTTTAATTCCATGTTTTCTTAATGTTAAACTAATGTTAAAGTTTTCTTATATATTGTTTTGTTTTATATAAAAATGTGGCATTTTTGCATCAGTTAACTTAATTAAAATTGTCGACAATCTAAATATTATGCGCATTTGGGATTTTTGTATCCCTATCAGTATATAATTGATTGTTAATAAATATATGTATAACAAATTAAAGCAAACTATGAAAAAGCTTTTACTATTTGTCCTGGTTTATATGTCAGGACTGAGCGTACTTTTAGCTCAATCTGTTTCTGGTACAGTAACAGATGAAAATGGTGAAGGAATACCTGGTGTTAACATTATTGTTAAAGGAAGCACTACCGGTACCATAACAGATTTCGATGGAAATTATTCTGTCGATGCTGCAGAAGGTGACGTGTTAGTTGTTTCATATGTTGGGTACTCTTCACAGGAAATTACAGTTGGCTCTCAATCTAATATAAGTATACAACTTCAATTAGATGTTGCTTCTCTTGATGAAATCGTAGTTACCGGTTATGGTAATCAACGAAGAAAGGAAGTAACAAGTGCTGTTACAACTGTTAAAGAATCAGATTTTAACAAAGGGTTGAATAACAATCCAATGGGTCTGCTTCAGGGTAAAGTTGCTGGGCTTACAGTTTCGAAGCCGGGTGGTGACCCTAATGATGGATATGTCCTTAGATTAAGGGGTATATCTACTGTTGGAGCTAATGCTTCTCCTTTAATCGTTATTGATGGAGTTGCAGGTGGATCAATGGATTCGGTAGATCCTAATGATATTGCATCAATTGATGTAATTAAAGATGGTGCTGCCGCTGCAATTTATGGTACACGTGGTTCTAGTGGTGTGATTCTTATTACTACAAAAACAGGTAGTCGAGGAGTTACTAAAGTTGAGTATAATGTTTCTGGATCGGTAGATCAGATAGCTAAAAAAATCCCTGTGATGACAGCTGCTGAATACCTGAAGGTTCCTGGAGCAGTAAATTTAGGTGCAACAACAGATTGGATGGACCTTGTTACTGATGCGGGATATACACATGTACACAACTTAGCAATTTCTGGAGGAAACGAAAATACAATGTATAGAGTTTCTTTGAACTACAGAAATCAAGATGGTATTGGAATCAAAACTGGTCAAGATAGAATCAATGCTAATTTGAGTCTTACTCAAAAAGCATTAAATGACAAAGCTGAATTTAGCGTAAATGTTGCAAATACTAATATGCACAGAAACTTTGGTTTCAAGCAAGTATTTAGATATGCGACTACTGCTAATCCTACTATGCCTGTATATGATGCTACAGCTGCAGGATTGCCTTACGGCGGATACTTTGAAAGAACTATTTTTGACTTTTTTAATCCTTTGTCAATAGCAGAACAAACTGTTAACGAAGGTGATGATAATATATTTACAGGAACTATCAAAGGTGATTTTGACCTTGGAGGTATAGTTACTGGATTAAAAGGATATTTGACTTATACTAAACAAGTCACGGACGTTGAAAGAGGTGCTTATTACAAGAAGACTGCTAGATTCAGAGGTTCTGATAGAAATGGTCTTGCTGTAACTGATAACCAACAATTTACTATGGATATCTTTGAGGGAACACTTGATTATGCAACTAATTTTGGTACTACCAACCTTGGTATACTTGCTGGTTACCGTCATCAAGAATGGTTCAATGAAGGATATCATGCTGAAGGTGGAAACTTCTTAACGGATAAATTTTCATATTACAATCTAGCTGCTGCACAAGATTTTGCAAATGGGCTGGGTAATGTTTATAGCTTTGCTAATTCAAATAAACTTGTAGCATTTTTTGGAAGAGTTAATTTAAATTTTGACGATAACATTTTTATAAATGCTGATTTAAACTATGAAGGTTCTTCTAAATTTGGAACCAACAACAAATGGGGATTCTTTTATGGAGTTGGAGCTGGTGCTAGTTTAGATGATTTATTTGATATTGAAGGTTTTGATAACCTAAAGTTAAGAGTTAGTCTTGGTCAAACAGGAAATGAGCCACTAGGTTCTTATCTTTCACTACAAAGATTTGCGCCTGCTGGTAGCTTCTATTACAATGGAGCTTATGTTTCAAGTTATGGTCCAACGAGTAATGCTAACGCTGATTTAGCTTGGGAAAAAACAACTCATACTAATATTGGTATTGATTTTGCTACTGCAAACTCAAAACTTTTTGGTGCTGTTGAATGGTTTACTAGAACTACAAAAGATCAGTTATTGAATGTAACTGTTCCAGTTCCACCAAACCTAGTATCAACAACATTATTGAATATTGGTGAATTAACCAACTCTGGAGTTGAAGTAACTGCAAATTATCAATTAGTTGATAATAGTTCATTTGGCTGGACTACTGGTGTTAATTTTGGAACAGCTTCAAGTAAGCTTAACAAATTAACGCTAGGAACAGGAGATGATAAGTTAGGTACTGATATTTTATACAGAGCTTCAATGGGTTCTCCTGGACAAAGTGCTGTAACACTTGTAAGAGTGAAAGAAGGTGAGACACTTGGTCAACTTTGGGGAGTTGTTAGAGAAAGTATAAATGCTGACGGGTCTGTTAAGTTTAAAGACATTGGTGGTCCTGATGGCGCTGGTCCTGATGGAACTTTCTGTGATTGTGATGATGATAGACAAGTTATTGGTAACGGTCTTCCTGATTTTTCTTTAGGCTGGACTAATACTATGAATATTGGAAATTTAGATATTTCAATGTTTTGGAATGGCGAATTTGGTCACGATCTTTTGAGTACGTATAGAGGTTTTTACGAAAACACAGAGCCTACAACTGTAGGAAACTGGAATGTAGTAAAGACTTCGTATTATGATGCTAAAGTAGCTAAGGCTGCTGTTGATAATACGCACGTAGAGAAAGGATCATACTTTGAATTAAATAACATTACATTAGGATATACTATTCCTACTGATGGTGCTATTAGTAATTTCAGATTGTATTTTTCTGCTCAAAGACCAATCGTGATTACTGGCTACGAAGGAGTTGATCCAGTAGCTAGATACCAAGACCAATTTGATGGTTCACAAGGAGGTGGAGTTGGAAGTGTTGATCCATTAGCTATTGGAATTGAAAGACGTAACACGTACTATAGAGCTAGAACATTTACATTCGGTGTAAACTTAGCTTTTTAAATTTTAAACCTTAATAATTATGAAAAACTTAATGAAAAAAGTTAAAGAACTAATCTTGGTTATTGCTGGTTTGGTATTTATCGTTCCAGCTTGTACTAACTTAGATGAAGAATTGTATAGTGATTTAGATGCTGCTAGCTTCTTTAAGTCAGAAGATGAATATATCTCTGCTCTTGGAGCTGCTTATGCTAACTTCACTACTATGGGAAGTCACTCTAATATTTGGTCAACTAATGAATTATCTTCGGATGAATTAGTTGTTCCAACTAGAGGTGGTGACTGGTATGATGGAGGTGTGCTTTTACAAGTGCATCAACATACGTATACTCCTGATAATGGATTTGTAACAAATGCTTGGAATGCATTATATGCTGGTGTTAACACATGTAATCGTTTAATTTATCAGTTTAAAGATGTTGACGGTTCTGAAGCATATACTGCTGAGCTTAGAGCTATAAGAGCATATTGGTATTACCAACTTTTAGATATGTTTGGTAATGTTCCTTTATCTATAGATTTTGAGGTAACAGACGCTTTGGCTAATTCTACTAGAGCAGAGGTTTATGCCTTTGTTAAAAAAGAATTGGATGAAGTGATTCCTGTACTTCCTACTGTTAAAGATGCATCTACCTATGGTAGAATGACTAAGTGGGCAGCACTTGCTATGAGACACAAATTGTTACTAAATGCTGGAGTTTATACAGGTACAGCTCAATGGGCAGCTGCAAAAGCAGATGCTGAAGCAATTGGTGCCGCTGGGTATACTCTTGAAGCAAAGTATCAAGATAACTTTGCAATAGATAACTCGGGTTCTGGTGAGAACATTTTTGTTGTGCCTTATGACAAAGTATTTGCTACTGGTTTTAACTGGGTTCAAATGACATTGCATTATGCAAGTCAGAATACTTATAAACTACAAGCGCAACCATGGAATGGATATGCTACAGTTGAGGAATTTTACAACTCATATATTGATCCAGTTACTAATCCTGGAACACAGGGAACTGTGATTAAAGGAAAGACTGATGGTACTGGAACTATAGATGGAAGACTTTCAAATTTTATAGTAGGTCCTCAAGGTACTGATGATCCTGCTGGTGGAGAAGCTGGAGATGATGATGGTTTACCATTGAATTTTACTCCTTACATAAATTCTATTTGGCCAGATGCTTGTCGCCAGTGTGGTGCAAGAATTGGTAAATATGCTTATGAAAGTGGAGGTACCCCTGACATGAGTAACGACTGGGTTGTATTTAGATATGGTGATATTCTGCTTGGATTAGCTGAAGCAGAAATGCAACTTGGAAATAATGCTACTGCATTGGCTTTAGTAAATCAAATTAGAGCTCGTGCTGGTAACTTAACTGCATTTGCTGGAACTCTTACTGCTGATCAACTTTTAGCTGAAAGAGGAAGAGAGATGTATGTTGAGAATGTTAGAAGACAAGACTTGATTAGATTTGGGAAATTTAATGATGCTTGGTGGGAGAAGACTGCTTCTGCTGCTACAAAGAACATTTTTCCTATACCTAAGTCTCAAATGGATGCTAACACCAAGTTAACACAAAATCCAGGGTACTAATAGTATAAAGTTTTAAACTTTATGTTGTATATATTAAGCAAGCGGTATTTTACCGCTTGCTTTTTTTTTATATTTACAATAATTTTTATAAGTGAGAGTTTTTATTATTTTTCTTTTATTCTTAACATCTTCGTGCACAACTGAAGATAAAAATAGCTTTCTATTTAAGAAAATTAATTCTTCCCGTTCAGGTATAAATTTTAAAAATACCCTTTCATATACTGAAGAACTAAATCCATATACTTATAGAAACTTTTATAATGGAGGAGGTGTAGGAATTGGTGATATCAATAATGATTCTTTACCTGATATTTTCTTTACAGGAAATCTAGTTTCAAACAAATTATACTTAAATAAAGGAAATTTTACATTTCAAGATATTTCTCAATCTTCCGGAGTTACTAGTGATAATGTTTGGAGTACTGGTGTTAGTATGGTTGATATAAATCATGATGGTTATTTAGATATTTATGTTTGCAAATCTGGTCCTCCTTCTAAAAATAACAATAGACATAACGAATTATTTATAAATAATGGTGATTTGACATTTACTGAAATGTCAAAACAATATGGTCTAGATAATAACGGTCTTTCTACTCACGCTGCTTTTTTTGACTATGATAAGGATGGGGATTTGGATTGTTATTTACTTAATAATACTATTCGTTCTGTTGGAGTTGGTTTTGACTTAAGAAAAGATCAACGAAATATTCCAAATAAATCTGGAGGTAATAAATTGTATAGGAACGAAAATAATATTTTTGTAGATGTTTCTGAGGAATCAGGAATATATACTAGTGCAATAGGTTTTGGTTTAGGAGTTACAATTGGTGATGTGAATATGGATGATTGGCCTGATATTTATGTTTCTAATGATTTTTTTGAAAAAGATTATTTATATATAAATAATCAAGATGGAACCTTTAAAGAATCTTTAGAAGACTATATGACTGAATTATCTATGGGTTCCATGGGTGCAGATATGTCCGATATTAATAATGATGGAAATAGTGAAATATTTGTAACGGAAATGCTTCCTATTCGTCATGATAGAATTATGTCTAAAACAGTTTACGATAGTTGGGATAAGTATCAGTTTTCTCTTGACCAGGGTTACTATCACCAATTTAGCAGAAATGTATTGCAATTAAATAATGGCAATAACTCTTTTTCTGATATTTCTAGAATTGCTGGAGTAGATGCTACAGATTGGAGTTGGGGTGCATTGATATTCGATATGGATAAGGATGGCTTTAAAGATATTTTTGTTGCGAATGGCATATACAAAGATTTGTTAGATCAGGATTATGTTAATTTTATGGCTAATCCATCTATTATTTCAAATATGATTAAAACAGAAAAGAATGTTATAACTAAGTTAATTGATATGATTCCTAGTGAACCTATTCCTAATTTTGCTTTTAAAAATTTAGGTGATCTCAGCTTTAGTGATGTAAGTGATGAATATGGTTTTTCTGAACCTACTTTTTCTAATGGATCAGCCTATGGTGATTTGGATAATGATGGTGATCTTGACTTGGTTTTAAATAATGTAAATATGAATTCCTTTGTATATCAAAATCTTTCTGAAAAATTAAATCCAGAAAACAATTTCTTATCTTTTTCCTTAATAGGAGAAGGAAAAAACTCAAAAGCTATTGGATCTAAAGTTATACTCAAGCATAATAATAGAATATATTATCAAGAGCTAAATCCAATGAGAGGATTTCAATCTTCTGTGGACTATAGGTTATTTTTTGGTTTGGATACTTTGTCTAGTATAGATACCATTAAAATTATATGGCCTAATCAAAATGAAAGTTTGCTAACTAATATAAATACTAACCAAAGTATTTATTTAAATCAAAAACATTCAAATAAAAAAAATGAAGAAAAAAGTTTAGTTAAAAAAAGAACTCTGTTTAATAAAGCTGAAGATAATTATAGTATTGATTTTGTTCATAAAGAAAACGATTTTGTTGATTTTGATAGACAAAGACTTTTATTTACAATGAGTTCAAATGAAACACCTTGTTTATGCAAAGGCTATATTAATTCAGACTCTTTAGAAGACTTTTTTGTTGGAAACTCAAAAGGATTCATCTCATCTATATTTATACAAAAACCTAATGGTAAGTTTGATAAAATAGAAAAACCATTTGAATCTAATAAAAACTCTGAGGATACAGATTGTGTTATTTTTGATGCAAATAATGATGGTAAAAATGATATTTATGTAACTAGTGGAGGGAATGAATTCAATGAGTTTTCAACGGATTTATTTGATAGATTATATTATGGAGATGGAAATGGTAAATTTATTAAATCAGAACAAACGTTTCCTATAGGAATGCCATTTCAAAGTACTTCTACTGTTTCGTATTCTGATTTTGATAAAGATGGAGATTATGATTTATTTGTTGGAGGAAGGCTTGAATCTAATATTTATGGTATTCCTTCTAGTAGTTTTTTGTTTACTAATAATGGAAAAGGTATTTTTTCAAATCAATCGGATTCTATTGCTCCTTCATTTAAGTTTTTAGGAATGGTTACCGATTCAAAGTGGGTCGATTTAGATAATGATAATGATGATGATTTGATAGTTGTCGGAGAATGGATGCCAATAAAAATTTTTTTAAATACTGGAGATAGTTTGGTTGATAGGTCTATCGAATATGGTTTTGATAAAACAAATGGTTTGAATCACACAATTGAAGTTTCTGACGTTAACAATGATGGTTACCAAGATATCGTAATAGGAAATCATGGCTTAAACTCAAGACTAAAAGCAAGTGAAAAATATCCTCTAACGATGTTAGTAAATGACTTTGATAATAATGGAAATATTGAACAAATACTAGGAATGTATAGAGATAAAAGTTTATATCCTATTGTTCAATTAAAGGATTTATGGATGCAAATACCTAGTTTAAAAAAGAAATATTTAAAATTTGAGAATTATAAAAATGAAAAGCTTTTTGATTTATTTGAAGAAGATATATTAAGCTCATCTCTTAAGCTATATACATATAAGCTTAATACTTCTTTATGGATAAATAATAAAGGGATTAACTTTTCTGAAATTGATCTTCCTTTTCAATCTCAATTCTCTCCGGTATATGCAATAATTTCAGAGGATATTAATTTAGATGGAAATAAGGATATAATAATGGGGGGAAATCAATATAGAATAAAACCTGAAATTGGAATTCATGATGCGAGCTATGTATCTACATATTTGGGTGATGGAAGAGGTAATTTTAAATATTTAAATAATAATAATTCCGGAATATTTATTAGGGGACAATTAAGAGATATAATTAAATTAAAAAGAAAAAAAGAAGAAAATTTTATTTTTGCATTAAATAATGATTCTTTAAAAGTTTTAAAATTAAATCAATGAAAGTTAAATTTTATATTTTTTCGCTTTTCATTTTCATTTATGCTTGTAAGCATTCTTATTATGATATAGAGAAAACAGAACTAAATAGCGGTATAAGATACGACTCTATTTTTTTTGATCTACATTTTGGTATGACTTCAAAAGAATTTTATGATAGATGCTGGGAACTGAATAAACAGGAGGTTGTAAAAGAGGGGCCCTCAAATTCTTCTGTAAAATATTTGATTAAAGAAGGGGTTAGGTATGATACTGAAATGTTATTTTATCCTAAATTTCATGAAAATAAAGTTTATATGATGCTTTCTACTTTTTCATACGTGGGTTGGGCTCCATGGAATCGCGATAGATTTTCTAATATTTTATTAGATGATGTTAAACAACTTTTAGAATCTTGGTATGGAGGTTCTTTTTTAGCTGTTAAAGGAGAAAACGATAAAAAATTATATGTAATGGTTCAAGGAAACAGAAGAATAACAATTTCTATTATTGACGATAGAGATGTTAGAGTTAGATTTACTGACTTATCAATTTCTAAAACCATTAATCAAAATATTGGATCATGAAAAAAAATATTTTTCTTGTTTTAACCTTTTTTATAATTTTTACTGCATGTGTAAACAAAAAAGAAGACAAGTTATTTTCAAAATTATCCAATAGAGAATCAGGAGTTTATTTTTCAAATGATTTAAGCTATGATGATGATTTTAATATTTTCACTTATAGAAATTATTTTAATGGAGGAGGTGTAGGTGTTATTGATATTAATAACGATAATTTACTTGATATTTATCTTACCTCTAATTTAAATTCTAACAAGCTATATCTTAATTTGGGTGATATGAAATTTAAAGATATTACTGATGAAGCTGGTGTTGGAGGGACTAAGTCTTGGAGTACTGGAGTAAGTATTGCTGATGTCAATGCAGATGGGTTTTTAGATATATATGTATGCAATTCGGGTGATATTGAAGGTGATAATAAACAAAATGAATTGTTCATTAATAATGGTGATCAAACTTTTACTGAGATGGCTAAGGAATTTGGATTAGACGATATGGGATTTTCAACCCATGCAGCTTTTTTTGATTATGATAAAGATGGTGATCTTGATATGTATCTTTTAAATAATTCTTATCAGGCTATTGGTAGCTTTAATTTAAAAAAAAATGAAAGACCAAAAAGAGATTTTGTTGGAGGAGATAAGCTCTTTAAAAATGTTGATGGTAAGTTTATTGATGTAAGTGAAGAGGCTGGTATTTATGGAAGTGTTATTGGCTTTGGTTTGGGTGTAACAGTTGGAGACATAGATAAAGATGGATGGTTAGATATTTATGTTTCTAATGACTTTTTTGAAAGGGATTATCTTTATATAAATGATAAGAATGGCGGGTTTAATGAAGTATTAGAAAAACAAATTAGAAGTGTTAGTGCTGCATCTATGGGGGCCGATTTAGCAGATATAAATAATGATGGATATTCTGATATTTTTGTTACCGATATGTTACCAGAGCCTGATGATAGGGTTAAAACTGTTACAACATTTGATAGTTGGGATAGGTATCAATATGGTTTCAATAATGGTTACTGGCATCAATTTACTAGAAATACACTTCAGCTTAATAATTTTGGAGAGTCATTTAGTGAGATAGGAAGACTTGCAGGAGTTGAAGCAACAGATTGGAGTTGGGGAGCTCTTATGTTTGATTTTCAAAATGATGGTTTAAAAGATATATTTGTTGCAAATGGAATTTATAGAGACTTAACCAATCAAGATTTTTTACAATATGTCACTCAAGATGAAGTTGTAAAAAGAATTACATCCTCAAATAAGGTAGATTATAAAACACTTATCAGCTATATTCCTTCTGAGCCAGTTTCAAACTATGGTTTTATTAATAAAGGTGATTTAAAATTTGAAAATCTTTCATCAAAATTAGGTTTAGATAAACCAAGTTTTTCAAATGGCTCTGCTTATGCCGATCTAGATAACGATGGTGATTATGATTTAATAGTTAATAATGTAAATATGGATCTGTTTTTATACAAAAATAATACTGATAAAATGTATCCCGATAATCATTTTTTAAAACTGATTCTTGATGGTAAAGAAGATAATCCTTATGCTATCGGAGCCAAAGTAACCATTTATATTAATGGAGAAAAGTTTTATAAAGAACAAATGCCCATCAGAGGTTTTCAGTCTACAGTTGATCATAGATTATTATTTGGATTAGGTAGAAATCAAAAAATAGACTCATTACATATTGTTTGGCCATCTGATAAAATTACAATAGCGAAAAATTTAGATGTTGATCAAACCATAGTTTTTTATGAAACAGATATAGAAGAAAAATATTATTATAATAAAGAAAAAAATAATAGTTTGTTTCTTGAAGTTGATTCTTTAGGTCCAATTAATTACAAACACAATGAAAATTATTATGTGGATTTTGATAAAGATAGGCTTCTTTTTCATATGAATTCTACAGAAGGCCCATGTATTTGTAAAGGAGACATAAACAATGATGGTAAAGAAGATGTGTTTATAGGTGGAGCGTATGGGTATCCTGGGGTATTATATATTCAACAGAGTAAAGGAAAGTTTGAAAAATTAGAACTGAATATTTTTCAAAAAGATAAAAACTCAGAAGATGTAGATTGCAAATTTTTTTATGCTAATGATGATGATTTTATAGATTTATATGTTGCAAGTGGCGGAAGTGAATTTTCAGAATTTTCTACTGCCTTGGCCGATAGATTATATATTAATTCAGGTAATAATAATTTTACAAAAACAGATAAGATTTTCCCAAATGATAAGTTTGAAAGCTCTTCGGTAGTTGAGATATCTGATTTCGATAATGATGGTGATTATGATTTATTTGTTGGAATTAGATTAATTCCTCAAAATTACGGCTTATCAGCTAGTAGCTACATTTTAAAAAATGATGGGAAGGGTAACTTTACTAATGTTACTAATAAAATAGCAGAAAGTTTAAATAATTTAGGAATGGTTACTGATGCAAAATGGCTTGATATAGATAATGATAAAGATATGGATCTTGTTGTAGTAGGTCATTGGATGCCAATTACTATTTTTGAAAATATAAATGGAAAATATTATAAGGCAGAAAATTCATCTCTAAAAAACTCTAGTGGTTGGTGGAATGTTATTGAATATGATGATTTTAATGGAGACTCTTTACCAGATTTGGTAGTTGGAAATCATGGTTTAAACTCAAGGTTTAAGGCGGATGATCAAAAACCACTTTTAATGTATGTAAATGATTTTGATGATAATGGAGATATTGAGCAAATTATTTTCCAGTATAATGGGGATGAATCCTATCCTATTTCTTTGCGTCATGATTTAGTTATGCAAATGCCAATTTTAAAAAAGAAATATCTAAAATATGAAAATTATAAAAATCAAACTGTAAATGATATTTTTGATCAAGAAAAAATTAATAATAGTAAAATAAATAAGGTATTTGATCTTGAAACGTCAATATATATTAGTGATGATTCTTTGAGTTTTAAGAAGACTATTCTTCCAGTTGATGTGCAATTTTCAACAACTAATGCAATAAGTATAGCTGATTATAATAATGATTCTTTTAAGGATGTTTTAATTGGAGGGAATTTATATAGAGTTAAGCCTGAGATGGGTAAGTATGATGCTCAATATGGGCTAGTCTTGTTAGGCGATAAAGACGGTAAATTTAAAAAAATGAATTCAATTGAATCTGGAATAAATTTTGTTGGACAGGTAAGGGAATTTTTAAGTATTGATAATTATTTATTTGTATTAAATAACGATGAAAAAATTCAAACATATCAGTTAAAAAATCAATAAATAATAAGTGAAAAATCAATATTTATCTATTATTCTTTTATTAGTTGCATTACTATCGTGTTCAAAAAAAGATACGCTTTTCAAAGAAATCAGTCCTAAAACAAGTAATATCATTTTTGAAAATAAACTGAATCAAACTGAAGAATTTAATCTAATTGAGTATTTATATTTTTATAATGGTGGCGGGGTAGCTGTAGGAGATGTAAATAATGATGGATTGAATGATATATATCTATCTGCTAATCAAGAAGAGAATAAATTATATTTAAATAAAGGAAATTTTATTTTTGAAGATATCACTGCAAAAGCAAATTTGTCTTCTCCAGGTGGTTGGAAAACAGGGGTGGTAATGATTGATATCAATGGAGATGGATATTTAGATATTTACCAAAACCGTTTAGGCGGTTATAAGAATATTAATGGAAAAAATCAATTATATATAAATAATAGGGACCTAACTTTTACTGAAGTCGCTCAAGATTATGGGTTAGATTTTGAAGGTTTTTCTACTCATTCTGCTTTTTTTGATTATGACAATGATGGAGATTTAGATATGTACTTATTAAATCATTCTATTCATTCTGAAATGACATATGGAAATTCAAAAATTAGATTTCAGAGAGATTTAAAATCTGGTGATAAACTTTTTAGGCATGATATTGTTGATGGTAAATCTTTTTTTACTGATGTATCTGAAAGTTCAGGTATACTGGGTAGCAACATTGGATATGGACTTGGTGTATCTGTTTCTGATATAAATAAGGATGGATGCGATGATATTTATATATCTAATGATTTTAGAGAAAATGATTATTTATATATTAACAATTGCGATGGTACTTTTTCTGAAAGCTTAGAAGATTATATAAGACATACATCAAGATTTTCAATGGGAAATGATATTGGAGATGTAAATAATGATGGTTTATTAGATATTTTAGTTTTAGATATGTTACCATCTGATGAATTTGTCTTAAAAAGTTCAGCAGGTGAAGATTCATATGAGATATATAAGATGAAATTAGATTTTGGGTATAATAAACAGTTCACTCGAAATACTTTACAATTGAATTTAGGAAATGATAATTTTGCAGAAATTGCTCAACTGTCAGGCATTCACGCAACTGATTGGAGCTGGTCAACACTTATTGAAGATTTTGATTTAGATGGCTTGAATGATATTTTTATTACGAATGGAATTTTAAAGCGTCCTAATGATATGGACTACATAAATTTTATTTCAAATAATCAAATAAGTGGAAATTTAGATAATAAAACTAAACTAACAAATTTAGAATTAATAGATCAAATGCCAGATGGAAAAGTATCAAACTATCTTTTTAGAAATAATAGTAATTTGAATTTTACTGATGAAAGTGAAAATTGGGGGTTGGACTTTGAGGGATATTCAAATGGGGCTACTTATTCAGATTTGGATAATGATGGTGATTTAGATTTAATATTAAATAATATAAATTCAAAAGCAAAAATCTATTCAAATCAATCAAATGAATTTTATCCAGAAAGAAATTTTATTTCAATAAATTTTATTGGTGATAAGTTAAATAAAAATGGAATTGGATCAAAAGTTACTATTTGGACAGATAATAAAATTTTGTATAAAGAAAATTTTGCTAATAAAGGTTTTTTGTCTTCAACTTCACCAGGGTTGGTTTTTGGTTTAAATAACTATGAGATTATAGATTCAATGCTTGTTCAATGGCCTTCAGGTAAAGCTCAAAAATTATATTCTATAAAAGGAAATAAGATTTTGAATTTATATGAAAAAGAAGCTAGGTTAAAAAATAATATTACACATAAAAGTAAAAACGCTATATTTCATGATTATACAGAAAAAATAACTCCAAAAATTTTACATAAAGAAAATATTTTTAATGATTTTAATCGAGAACCATTAATGCCATATATGCTATCTAATGAAGGCCCAGCTCTTGCTGTTGCTGATATTAATTTAGATGGTTTCCAAGATTTATTTTTAGGATCATCCTCTTTTAATAAATCAAGAATTTTCATGGGAACTGATAATGGAAATTTTAGCTTGGTTCACAATCATGAAATCTATAATGATTCTTTGTCAGAGGATGTAGATGCTTTATTTTTTGATGCTGATAATGATAAGGATCTAGATTTATATGTTGTAAGTGGTGGTAATGAGTTTCCTTTAAGGTATAAAAGTATAAGAGATAGATTATATATTTTAAATGATAAAGGAATTTATGAATTAGATACATTTTCCCTTCCTGAAATTTATCAAAATGGATCTATTGTTAGAGCTTCTGATTTTGATAATGATGGGGATGTAGATTTATTTTTAGGAGGTAGAAGTATTCCTGGAAAATATGGATTCCCACCAAAACATTATTTGTTGGAAAATGATGGAAAGGGAAAGTTCTGGATAAATGATAAAATTACTTTTGAAAATCAAGGTATGGTTACTGATGCAACATGGGTTGATATAGATAATGATGGATGGATGGATCTTTTTGTATGTGGTGATTGGTCTGATATAAAATTTTATAAAAACATTCAAGGATCTTTAATAGAGGATAATAAAAATTACAGCTTAAATAAAAATGGTTGGTGGTTTTCTATTAAATCAGCAGATGTTAATAATGATGGTTTAATGGATTTAATTGCTGGAAATATCGGATTAAACATAAAATTTAAACCTTCTGTAAACTTTCCAGTTAAAATGTATATCAATGATTTTGACAATAATGAAAGCTTTGAGCAAATAGTTACTTATATCAGAAATGGAAAAGAATATCCTTTGGCAGATAGAGATGAAATAACAAAACAATTAAACTATTTAAAAAGAAAATTTTTATATTTTAAAAATTTTGCTGGTCAAGAAATAAAGGATATTTTTTCAAAATCTCAGTTAGATAATTCTAAAATATTATTTGCTAATGAATTTCAATCATTTGTTTTTCTTAATAATGGAAAAAAATTTGAAGCAAAACCATTACCAATTATAGCTCAGTCTTCACCTATATCTGTAATAGAAACTTGTGATTTTAATTCTGATAATATATTAGATTTATTGATTTTTGGAAATAAAAACTTTGTTTCAACATACTTTGGTTCTTTTGATGCAAATCATGGGATTCTACTCAAAGGGAAAGGTGACGGGACATTTGATTATGTCGATCAAAAAAAAAGTGGATTAAATGTAAGAGGAGAAATAAAAAAAATGTTTTACTTGGATAAAAATAAAACTAAATTTGTGTTAGGTGTAAATGATAATGAGTTAAATTTTTACAAGTTAAATAGTTTATGAGAACAATTAAGTTTGTTTTTTTTAGTGTAGTTTTTTTATTTTCATATTTAAGTTGTTCAGTAAATGATAAAAGATATCGAGAAAATATAGATTACTATAACAATCCAATTCTTTTTCATCAGGTGATGAAAAAACTTTCTGATATTATTGTTTATGATATTTTTTCACCACCTGTTGCTTCTAGAATTTATGCTTATCCCACTATTGCCGCTTACGAAGTATTAATAAATGATCACTTAGAATATAAATCTTTTGCTGGTCAATTAAATCAACTTGATAATATTCCAAAACCCGATCAGAAGTTTGAATATTCATTTCCTTTAGCAAGCATTCATGCTTTTTTAATAGTAGGAAAAGATTTGATTTTTTCTGAGGATCAAATGGAAGACTTTCAGACAAATTTGTATTTAGAAATAAAGTCTAAAGGAATTCCTAATGATATATATAATAGATCATTGGAATATGGTGAGCTGGTTGCTAATCATATAATTAGTTGGGCTGGTAAAGATAATTATAAACAAACAAGATCTTATCCAAAATATACGATTGAAAGAGATAAAGAGTCTTGGAAACCAACACCTCCTGATTATATGGAAGGAATAGAGCCTCATTGGAATAGAATAAGAACATTTGTTTTAGATTCTTCTGATCAATTTTTAGTTTCTCCCCCTACTGAATTTAATATGAACAAAAAAAGTAAATTTTATGAAGAGGTTATAGAGGTATATGAAATTACAAATAATCTTACCGAGGAGCAAAAAGAAATTGCAAGCTTTTGGGATTGTAATCCTTATGTATCTCATCACAAAGGTCATGCTATGTTTGCAACAAAAAAAATAACTCCAGGAGGTCATTGGATTGGAATTACATCTATAGTTACTCAAAAAGCTAATTTCAATATGATTGAAACTATTAGTACTTATGCGAAGGTTTCAATTGGGTTATTTGATTCATTCATAGCTTGTTGGGATGAAAAGTGGAGGAGTATTCTAATAAGGCCAGAAACAGTAATTAATGAATATATTGATGAAGACTGGATTCCTTTTTTACAAACCCCACCTTTTCCTGAATATACATCAGGCCATAGTGTTATATCAAGATCAGCGGCTGTTATTTTAACTAAAATTTTAGGAGATAATTTTAAATTTTTAGATACATCTGAAATTGAATATGGTCTTCCTTCCAGAGAATTTAATTCATTCTTAGATGCTTCAGATGAAGCTGCAATTAGTAGAATTTATGGAGGAATTCATTACATGCCCGCAATTTACAATGGAGTAAAACAAGGTGAACTGGTTGGAAATTATGTTTTATCTAATATAGATTTAGTTAATCCATCTATAGTTAAGCAATAAAATCAAAGATTATGAAATATATAATATCATTAGACCAAGGGACAACAAGTTCTAGAGCAATATTAATTAATGATCAAGGGGCTCTAGTTGGAATAGAACAAATGGAGTTTGAACAAATATTCCCTAAACCAGGATGGGTTGAGCATAGTCCAATGGAAATTTTAAATTCCCAAATAAAAGTTTTTGAAGATTTAATAGTTAACAATAACGTATCATTAGATTCAATTATTAGTTTAGGTATTACAAACCAAAGAGAAACTATTATTCTTTGGGATAAGGATTCAGGAAAACCATTGTATAATGCTATAGTATGGCAGGATAAACGTACAACGAATATTTGTGAAAAGATTAAAAAAGATGATTTAGAAAAATATATAAAAGAAAATACAGGTTTGGTTGTCGACTCATATTTTTCTGCTACAAAAATAAAATGGATTATTGATAATGTCGATGGTGTTAAACATAAAATAAAAGAAAATAAAGTTCTTGCTGGTACTATTGATTCATGGCTTATTTATAACTTAACATCATTTCAATCTCATGTTACTGATTATACCAATGCATCTAGAACTATGATTTATAATATTAAAACTTTAAGTTGGGATGATAAAATTCTAAATTATTTAGATATATCAAAATCTATACTTCCTAAAGTTTTACCTTCTTCATCTGAATTTGGAACTTTTGAATATAAAGGAATCAAAATACCTATAAGAGGTGTTGCTGGCGATCAACAAGCAGCTTTATTTGGTCAAGCTTGTTTTGATAACGGAATGGTTAAAAATACTTATGGAACAGGTTGTTTTTTACTAATGAATACCGGGAAAAACATGAATTTATCTAGCAACGGGTTATTAACAACAATAGCATGCTCTACTTCTAATTCTGTTAATTATGCCTTAGAAGGAAGTGTTTTTATTGCTGGAGCTGCAATTCAATGGCTTAGGGATTCATTAAAATTAATAAAAAATGCTTCTGAAACTGAAAAAATCGCTAATTCAATAGATGAACTTAAAGATATTTATGTTGTACCAGCATTTGCTGGACTTGGTGCTCCTTATTGGGACATGTATTCAAGAGGAGCAATTTTTGGTTTATCAAGGGATACTGGTAGAAAACAAATTATTAAGGCTACTTTAGAATCTTTAGCTTATCAAACTAAAGATATTATAGATGTAATGGAAAGAGATTCAAATTTAAAATTAAAATCTTTAAAGGTAGATGGTGGGGCTTGTAAAAATGATTATTTGATGCAATTTCAATCAAATTTAATTAATTCAGAAGTATTAAGACCAGAAATCATTGAATCAACAGCAATGGGTGCTGGCTATCTAGCTGGAATTTCCTCATCATTATGGGATAAGGATAAGATAATATCAAATCAAAGAATAGATAAAAAATTTCATCCAAAGATAGATTCTATTAAAAGAAATAAATTATATAAAGGCTGGGAGAAAGCAGTTAAAAGAACTTTAAATTGGCTAGAAAATTAAACTTTTTTTCATCAAACAATAGAGAAAAATTAATCAACGAAATTTCCTCAAGTTTTTTTGATGTATTAGTTATTGGAGGTGGTATAACGGGTGCTGGTATATGTTTGGATGCAGCATCAAGAGGATTTAAAGTTTGTTTAGTTGAGATGTCAGATTTTGCGTCTGGAACAAGCAGTAAATCAACTAAATTAATCCACGGTGGTTTAAGATATCTTGAACAATTCAATTTTAAACTTGTGAAAGAAACTGGAACAGAAAGAGCCATATTACATAATTTGGCTCCTCACATAGTAAAATCTGAAAAAATGTTACTTCCAATAACTAAGGAAGGTAAATTGGGAAAATTTTCTACTTCTTTAGCGCTTAAAGTATATGATTATCTTGCAAAAGTTGATAATTCTGATCGAAAAAAAATGTTATCAGAAAAAGATACTTTAAACTGTGAACCATTACTAAGAAAAAAAAACATTACTGGCGGAGCATTATATTCGGAATATAGAACTGATGATAGTAGACTTACTATAGATATTCTAAAGAAATCATATACATATGGGGCATTGCCTATCAATTATGTAAAATTTGAAAAAATTTTACATAAAAATGAAAAGATAATAGGAGCAATTTGTGAAGATATATTATCTAATAAAAAAATTAATATTGCTTCAAAAACTATTATAAATGCTTCTGGTTCGTGGGCTGATAAGATTTTGAATGAAAAGAAAAAAAAATTAGTTTTATCAAAAGGGGTACATGTCGTTATTCCATATAAAAAACTTCCCTTAAA
>JBELBJ010000014.1:0-6357 GCA_042095375.1 Marinoscillum sp. | reverse complement strand
AAACACATAACTGAAATATCTAGAAAGGATGAAATTTTCATTTCTAAAAATGGTTTAATAACTATTGCAGGTGGAAAACTTACTGGATATAGAAAAATGTCAGAAAGAGTGGTGGACTTATTATGTAATAAGCTATTTAATTTAAATAAAAAATGTATTACAAAAAATATTAAACTATTTGATACTTCATTTGATGAGTATCTAACTAAAGGCAAAAATTTAAACGCTTCTCATAAAGATTTAATTAAAATTTATAATATATATGGATCAAAAGGAATTCAAATTTTTGAAATTCAAAATGATTATAACTCTAAAATTAAAAATGAAAGATTATTAATTTCTGAATTGATTTATTGCTTAAAAAATGAAATGTGTCACAATCTCTTAGATTTTTTTACTCAAAGAAATGCAATGGTATATTTTGAAATTGAAAGGATTAATTCTTCTGTTGACTTTATTAAAAAGCCTTATATGAAATTTAAAAATATATCAAATGATGAGTGGAAAAAAGAATTATGTGATTTAAAAAATTATATTGATAAAATCACAACTTTTATTTAACTAAATCTTGAATATTGCCAATAGCATAATCTATTAAAATAATATCTCTTATTCCATAGGCTTTTGCTTCTATTTCTCCTTTAAATTTAAGGCTTACTTTTTCATTTCCTAATAAAAGAGCTAGGCCTTTTTGATTAATAAAACTTTCTAGGTTTTTGACATCTATATCCCCTTGTATATCTATAGTTGATTCAGTCATGTTTGAAAGTTCTCTTTCATTTTCTTCATCTATTTTGACTAGTAAAACATTTTCTGCATAAACCCCAACATCTACTTTAGATATAACTATTTTTACTTTATTAGGATTATTAAGAATGATCTCAGCTGAAATCTTCAATTTATTATCTTTGAGACTATTGACTTTAACATTTTTTATCTCAACAAATTCAATTGGTTCAATTGGTTTACAACCAAAAAATATTAAAAAAAATAAAATAAGTATTCTGTTCAATTTTTTAAAAATTATATTGATAATATCAAAGCACAATTATACTATATATGATTAAAGTTTTATATCATAAGTATTTATAAAATTTAAATCTTTAATAGATTTACATTAATAATATTTTAATTTAATTAAATGAGTGAACTTTTATCTGAAGCTATAGGGACTTTTGTTTTAATTCTTTTTGGTTGTGGAGTTAATGCAGGAACTTCTTTAAAAAGTAGTTATTCCAAGAGAGAAAGCAATAGTTGGACAGTAGGTACATTAGGTTGGGGGCTTGCCGTAACCTTAGGGGTTTATGCAAGTCAGTATAGTGGTGCCCATATTAATCCTGCAGTAACTTTTGGACTTTTATCATCTGGTGATATTGAGTTAACTAAAGCTTTTGAATATTTGATTGGGCAATCTATTGGTGCTTTTTTAGCATGTATTATTATATACCTTCATTATTTACCGCATTGGTCTAAAACAAATGATAAAGAAGTTAAATTAGGAGTTTTTGCAACATCTCCTTCTATTTCTTCAAAATGGTCTAATCTTAATAGTGAAATTTTAGGAACATTTGCTCTATTATTTGGCTTAAAATTCATAGGTATCAATGAATTTGCTGAGGGATTAAATCCAATTGTTGTTGGATGTTTAGTTTGTGCTATTGGAATTTCACTTGGCGGAACAACTGGTTATGCCATAAACCCTGTAAGAGATTTTATTCCAAGAGTAGCTCATTTTATTTTACCAATTCCTGGCAAAGGAGATTCAAACTTTAATTATTCTTGGGTACCTATAATTGGTCCTTTAACTGGTGGAGTTATGGGCGTAACTTTATATGAATATATATTTGAAAATATTGAAAATATTTATTTGTATATCTCAGTAGGAGTTTTTCTTTTAGTATCAATATTATCGATCATTGAAAATAAAAATTAATTTCTTTTTATTATTCTTAATAGTTTTTTCTTGTAAGACAGGAAAAGATTTTGATTTACAAGGTCACAGGGGCTATAGAGGTTTATATCCTGAAAATTCAGTTATAGGTTTTTTAAAGGCATTAGATGTTGGTGTAAATACGATTGAGTTAGACGTTGTAATAAGTAAGGATAAACAAATTATTGTTTCTCATGAGCCTTGGATTTCAAAGTATATTTGTATTGATCAAAATGGAAAAAGAATTATTAATGATAAAGAGAATTTCAATATATACTCTATGGAATATAATGATATTAAAAAGTTTGATTGTGGTATAATTGGTAATGATAGGTTTCCAAATCAAAAAAAAATTTCTGTGTTTAAACCAACATTAAATTATGTAATAAAAATTCTTGAAAATTCTATAAAAGAAAAAGGATACAAACCAGTTAATTATAATATTGAAATTAAATCATCCTATAAAACTGATTTAATTTTTCACCCTGGTGTAGAGGAGTTTTCAGAGTTGGTAGTTAATAATATTAAAAATAATAAAATATCAGAAAGATCAACTATTCAAAGTTTTGATTTTAGAGTTCTAAAATATATTAATCATAATCATCCGGAGATAAGTTTGTCATTACTGGTATCTGAAAATTATAACCCTCAAAAAAATTTAGATGAATTGGGGTTTCTTCCAGATGTTTATAGTCCCAATTATAAATTTATTAATAAGGAAGATTTAGAGTATTTAAAACAGAAAAAAATCAAAATTATTCCTTGGACTGTTAATTCTTCTTACGATATTGCAAAAATTTTAAATTTAGGTGTAGATGGAATTATTTCAGATTTTCCTGATATAGTTTTAGAAATTAAAAAAAAATATGAAAAAATTTGACGTTTTTGGGATAGGAAATGCATTAGTAGATTGTGTCTGTTTAGTTACAGATACTTTCTTAAGTGATAATAATATAGAAAAGGGTTTAATGACACTTGTTGATGATAAGAGACAAAAATCAATAATAGAAAAAATTAAAAATTCTAATCCTTTTATTCAGTCAGGAGGTTCAGTGCCCAATTCTATTTATACATTATCTAATCTTGGTGGATCTGGTTATTTATCTTTTCTAATTTCTGATGATACTTACGGTAATTTATATTTGGATGATATAAAAAAGAGTGGTATAAATACTGCAGATAAAAACTATTTCCTAGGAGATGGTATGACTGGTTCATGTTTAGTTCTTACTACACCTGATGCAGAAAGAACAATGAACACTTGTCTAGGAGTTTCATCTAACTATTCAGTTAAGAATATTAATTTTGATGATCTAAAATTATCAAGATATTTATATATAGAAGGATATCTAGTTACATCAGATATAGCAGTTAATGCTATTAAAAAAGCAATTTCATTTTGTAAAGAGAACGATGTTAAAGTTTCTCTCACTTTTTCAGACCTAAGTATGGTTAAATACTTTAAAGATAAATTCCATAATATATTAAATTATAAGATTGACTTACTTTTTTGTAATAAGGAAGAAGCTGAAAGCTTTACAGAAGAAAATGATTTTAAAAAATGTTGTAGAAAAATGTTAGAGTTCTCTGAAATGGTAGTTATTACTAAAGGTGATGAAGGGTCATTAATTATTTCAAATTCTGGAGAAAATATAGAAATAGAACCTAACAATGTAAATGCGCTAGATACTGTTGGTGCCGGCGATACGTATGCAGGAGCCTTCTTGTACGGAATAAACAATGGTCTCTCTCTTAAAAAATCTGGTGAATTGGCCTCATCTTTATCATCAAAAGTTGTTACTAAGCTAGGACCAAGACTAGATATAAATGTTATTGAGAGTATTAAACAAACAATGATTTAAATAAATCTTAAAAGTATTTATCTTTGTGGCTTATAAATAAATAAATAAATTATGAAAAGAACTTTTCAACCTTCCAAAAGAAAAAGAAAAAATAAACATGGCTTTAGAAAAAGAATGCAAGATGCTAATGGGAAAAAATTATTAAATAAAAGAAGATCAAAAGGAAGAAAAAAATTAAGTGTATCTGATGAGAAGACTCATAAGAGTTAAGGATTAGATATTTTCTTATTATTTAAACAAATTATCTCGATGAAAAATACCCTCAAAAAAAATGAGATAATAAAAGAAAAAAATTTTATCAAGAAAATATTTCACAATAGTAAAAATCTTGATCTTTTTCCATTCATAGTTAAATATATCTTTTATAATGACAAATTAAGTTTCAATAATAAAATAATGGTTTCTGTATCAAAATCTAAAATTAATAATGCAGTAAAAAGGAATTTGATTAAAAGAAGAATTAAAGAATCATATAGGTTAAATAAAAGTATTATTAAAAATCAAAATCTTTTAATTGCATTTATTTATAATTCAAAAGAAGTTTTAGGATATAAAATTATATTAGATAGTATGTTTAAAATTTTAAAAAATATAAAATCGAGTGATTAGAATACTTTGTATTGAAACTAGTTTAGATTATTGCTCTGTTTCAATTATTGAAGATGGTAAGGTTATTGATTCAGAAAATATAAATATTAAAAAATCTCATTCAGAATTTATACTTATTTTGATTAAGGATCTTCTTAAAAGAATAAAAATTTCTTTAAATCAATTATCAGCAATTGCAGTTAGTGAAGGGCCTGGATCATATACCGGTTTAAGAATAGGAGTTTCTACAGCAAAAGGGCTTTGCTTTTCTTTAGATCTTCCATTACTTTCAGTTAATTCATTAGACTTGATGATTTACGATGTGAAAAAAAAAAATTTGGTTGAATCAGGTTCTTTATTATGTCCAATGATAGATGCAAGAAGAATGGAGGTTTATACTAAAATTGTTAAAGATGATTTAATTATTATAAAAGATACTCATGCAAAAATATTAAGTAACAATTCTTTTAATTCTCTTTTAAAGTTTAATAAGATTAATTTTTTTGGAAATGGTTCAACTAAGTTCAAAAAAATAATTAAATCAAATAATGCTTTATTTATTGAAAAAATAATTCCTGAAGCTATAAATTTTGATCAAATTGTTCATGATAAATATTTAGAAGGAAAGTTCGAGGATTTGATTAATTTTGAACCTAATTATTTAAAAGAATATTACTTTAAAAAATAATATGAAAGGAGAAATAGTAAATAGAGTATCAAATAGTTCTCTAGAAACTATAGATATTACATCTTTCAAGGGGTCTGAAGATTTAATTTCAATTGATTTCAAAGATTATCTAAAAAATGAATTTGTTTTGATTGAAAAAGATTTTAGAAAAAAAATTTCTACTTTAGATACTAGTATATATTCAAATAAATGTATTGCAATTAATTGTAGTAATGATGCTGTTATTCCTCCTTGGGCATATATGTTATTTGTTTCTAAACTTGAAAAATTTGCTAAAAAAATTGTTTTGGGTGATTTAGAATATTTAGAAAAAATAATTTTTTTACAAAATATTAACTCTTTTGATTTTTCTATTTACAATAAAAAGAAGGTAATAATAAAAGGTTGTTCTGATTTAAGCTATGTTAATTCTCTTTATTCTGAGATAATAAAAAAAACCTTACCATTTGCAGACAGTATCATGTATGGAGAGCCTTGTAGCACAGTCCCAATTTTTAAGAGAAAAAAATAAGAATTTGTCTATTTAATTCTTCCATTTTTTTTCAAATTAAATTAGATATATTTCTTTGGTGAATGAATAAAATATTTCTAGCTTTGCAAGCGCTTGAAAAGAAGCGCTTTTTTAGAGTAATATTTACTCTCATTTAATTTACTTATTATAAGTATTTTAAAACGTTCTTTGAACTATTGTAATGACAACATACCACTTGGATAAACTTTTTGTTTTTTCCAAATAGCAGCCAGGTTTTAATACATTTATAATATATTATTA
The DNA here is from genome assembly GCA_042095375.1 of Marinoscillum sp. Lineage (GTDB taxonomy): Bacteria > Bacteroidota > Bacteroidia > Cytophagales > MED-G16. The sequence continues at coordinate 517 of JBELBJ010000014.1, read as the reverse complement.
TGGAGAGTTTGATCCTGGCTCAGGATGAACGCTAGCGGCAGGCCTCATACATGCAAGTCGAGGGGCAGCATTTATTTCGGTAAATGGCGACCGGCGAACGGGTGCGTAACGCGTATGCAACCTACCTTTAACTGGGGCATAGCTCGAAGAAATTCGAATTAATTCCCCATGGTACAATAATATCGCATGATATAATTGTTAAAGATTTATTGGTTAAAGATGGGCATGCGTCTGATTAGTTTGTTGGTGAGGTAACGGCTCACCAAGACCACGATCAGTAGGGGTTCTGAGAGGATGATCCCCCACATTGGTACTGAGACACGGACCAGACTTCTACGGAAGGCAGCAGTAAGGAATATTGGGCAATGGGCGAAAGCCTGACCCAGCCATGCCGCGTGCAGGATTGAAGACCTTATGGGTTGTAAACTGCTTTTATATAGGAAGAAAATACTCTTGCGAGAGTAACTGACGGTACTATATGAATAAGGACCGGCTAACTCCGTGCCAGCAGCCGCGG
>JBELBJ010000013.1:7806-32635 GCA_042095375.1 Marinoscillum sp. | reverse complement strand
TTATTATTCCATATGAAATATAGTCTAAACCTCCTCCTCCATATTTTTCAGATGTAGTTGGGCCAAAAACTCCAATTTCACCCATTTTTTGTACTATTTCTGAAGGAAAATAGTTTTTTTCACTCCAATCTTCAATGAAAGGTGATATTTCTTTTTTTACAAAATCTCTAATAGAACTTCTGATCATTATATGTTCTTCAGTTAATAAATTATCTAGATTATAAAAATCTGGAGACTCAAAATTATCGACTGATGATTTTACTTTTTTATCTTTATTTTTCATAATTAAATCACGACTATTCAAATTTAATTATTAAATATTTTTTTATCATTATTATCATAAAATAATATAAATAACTAATCTAAAATTAAGTTCATTAATAGGTCCTTTTTTATTAAATTTACAATAATAAAATATTATCCATTTGACAGAAAAAAAAGAAGGGTTAAACAAAGATTATTCTGCTAAAAATATTCAGGTACTAGAGGGATTAGAAGCTGTAAGAAAACGTCCCGCAATGTATATTGGAGATGTGAGTTCAAAAGGTTTACATCATTTAATCTGGGAAGTTGTAGATAACTCAATTGATGAAGCTTTAGCTGGATATTGTAAAAGTATTGAGGTTATAATTAATGAAGATAATTCAATTACTGTAATAGATGATGGAAGAGGTATTCCAACAGGTATTCACCCTAAAGAAAAAAAATCAGCATTAGAGGTAGTGATGACTGTTTTACATGCAGGAGGAAAGTTTGATAAAGATACATATAAAGTTTCTGGTGGACTTCACGGAGTTGGTGTTTCATGTGTGAATGCTCTTTCAGAGAGTTTGGAAGCTACTGTTTATAGAGATGGTAAAATTTTTAAACAATCTTATAAAAAAGGTATTCCCGATGATCCAGTTAGTGAGGTTGGTAAAACTGATAAAACTGGAACAACAGTAAATTTTATGCCTGATAAAGAAATTTTTATTGTTCATGAATTTAAATTTGATACTGTTGCAACACGCCTAAGAGAATTATCTTTTTTGAATTCAGGTATTACAATAAAACTTAAAGATTTAAGAGAATTAGATGAAAATAAGGAACCCAAATCAGAAAAGTTCTTTTCTGAAGGTGGATTAGTTGAATTTGTTGATTATTTAGACCAATCTAGAGATAAGCTTATTTCTAAACCAATTTTTATAGAAGGAGAAAAATCAAATATACCGGTTCAAGTTGCAATGTCATATAATCTTTCTTATTCAGAAAATGTTGTCTCATATGTTAACAATATTAATACAATAGAGGGAGGTACTCATGTAGCTGGTTTTAGAAGGGCTATAACTAGAACTCTGAAATCATATGCTGAAAAATCTGGACTGCTTGAAAAAGTAAAGGTAGAAGTAAGTGGAGATGATTTTAGAGAGGGTTTAACAGCTGTGATTTCTATTAAAGTTCCTGAACCACAATTTGAAGGGCAAACTAAAACTAAATTAGGAAATTCTGAGGCTATGGGAGCTGTTGATACTAGTGTTGGTGAAATGCTAACAAATTTTTTAGAAGAAAATCCTAAGGAAGCTAAGCAAATAGTATCAAAAGTAGTTCTTGCAGCTCAAGCTAGGCATGCAGCCAGAAAAGCTAGGGAAATGGTTCAAAGAAAGAATGTATTATCAGGAACTGGTTTACCTGGTAAATTAGCAGATTGTTCAGAAAAAGATCCAGCTTTGTGTGAATTATATGTTGTTGAAGGTGACTCAGCAGGAGGATCAGCCAAGCAGGGGAGAGATAGAAATTTTCAAGCTATTTTACCATTAAAAGGGAAAATTTTAAATGTTGAAAAAGCTCAAGAACATAAAATTTATGATAATGAAGAAATAAAAAATATGATAACTGCTCTTGGAGTTTCTTTTGGAACGGAAGATGATGAAAAAGCTTTAAATCTTGATAAATTAAGATACCATAAAGTTATAATTATGACTGATGCAGATATAGATGGAAGTCATATAAGAACATTAGTTTTGACATTCTTCTTTAGGTATATGAGAGCTTTAATTGAAAATGGTTATTTATATATTGCCTTACCTCCATTATACCTACTTTCTAAAGGTAAAGATAAAAGATATGTCTGGAGTGAATCAGAAAAAGATAAAACAATAAAGGAAATGTCTGGAAATGGAAAAGAAGATTCTGTAGGAATACAGAGATATAAAGGTTTAGGTGAAATGAATTCAGAGCAACTTTGGTCTACCACAATGGATCCGGAGAATAGATCTTTAAATCTAGTCACAATAGAATCGGCTGCAGAATCTGATAGAATTTTTTCTCAGTTGATGGGAGATGACGTAGTTCCTAGAAGAGAATTCATTGAAAGAAATGCGTTAAATGCTAAAATTGATGCATGAGTTTATAAAAAAAACTTATTTTCTTATTTTCTTATTTTCTTATTTTCAATCTTTTTCAAACGATTACTGGCAACAAAGAGTTGAATATAAAATTAATATAAATTTTGATCATGAAAGTCATCAATTTTTGGGAGATCAAAATCTTATTTATTATAATAATTCTAGAGATACAATAACCAAAGTCTTTTTTCATTTATATTTTAATGCTTTTCAGCCAGGTAGCATGATGGATGTAAGGAGTAGGTCTTTACCTGATCCAGACAGAAGAGTTATGGATAGAATTTCAAAGTTGAATGAAGATGAAATAGGATTTCATGAAATAAAAAAAATTCAACAAAATGGAAAAGATTTAAAATATCATGTACAGGGAACTATTTTAGAAGTTGAATTAATTGATCCATTACTACCTAATGAATCAACGGAGTTTTATATGGAGTACTTTAGTCAAGTACCCGTTCAAATCAGAAGAAGTGGAAGGAATAATAAAGAAGGTATTGACTACTCAATGGCGCAATGGTTTCCAAAAATTGCTGAATATGATAGAAAAGGATGGCATGCTCATCCATATATAGCCAGAGAATTTTATGCTCCATGGGGAGATTTTGATGTATCAATATCTATTAATAAAAACTATATAATTGCTGCTACTGGAATTCTTCAAAGTAAAGTCAAAGAAAAAAATAATTATATATGGAATTTTAAAGTTAAAAATGTTCACGATTTTGTATGGGCAGCTGACCCTGATTATGTTCATGATATTTTAAAAGTAGATTCTGAAAACTTAGAACTTCATTTTTATTATCTGGAGACAAATGAAGATATGGTCAAGAATTGGAAGAGACTACAAGAAGATGCATCCAAGGCATTTAAATTTATGAATAAAATATTTGGAAAATATCCTTATACAAAATATTCCATAATTCAAGGAGGTGATGGTGGTATGGAATATCCAATGGCCACTTTAATAACAGGTGAAAGGTCATACCCAAGCTTATTATCTGTCACTATTCATGAAGCCTTACATTCTTGGTATCAAATGTTACTAGGAACGAATGAAAGTTATTTAGCTTGGATGGATGAGGGTTTTACATCCTTTGCTCAAAATATAACTCAGATATATCTATTTAATGATATATATAAACTAGATTTAGTTAATCCTCTTAAAAAATCTTATGAAAGATATTATTCTTTTATTAAGTCAGGTTTAGAAGAGCCACTTTCAACTCATTCCGATCATTTTTCAACTAATCAAGCTTATGGGGTAGGTTCTTATACCAAGGGTGCTATGTTTTTAATGCAATTAGGATATATTATCGGAGAGGATATTTTGTTTAAAGCTCTCAAAAGATATTATAATGAATGGAAGTATAAACATCCAGATGAATATGATTTTATAAGAATAATGGAAAAAGAAAGTGGTATCGAACTAGATTGGTATATTGATTATTGGATTAACACAACCCATACCATTGATTATTCTTTAGAAATTAAAGAAAAAAATGAAAATAAAATTTCAATTTCAGTAAATAAAATAGGAAAAATACCTATGCCAATTGAGATCGAAGTTTTATATGAAGATTTTTCAAAAGAAAACATATACATACCTCTTTCAATAATGAGAGGCAAGAAAAAAAATGATCCTAAAAAACAAGAATATATCTTATTAGATGATTGGGAATGGGTAAATAATACTTATGAAATTGATTTTGATACAAAAATTAAAAAAATTAAAAAAATTGAAATTAACCCTTCTGGAAAAATGGCAGATATAGATCAATCAAATAATAAGATTGATTTGAATTAGATACTATTTTTTAAGAAAATTATCTATAATCTCTTTTACTTCTTTTTCGGATATTTCTTGAATATTATTCTTGTATTTTTCTAAAATTTCTTTTGGAATTCCTACAAATGGTTTTTTTCTTTTTTCTTTAAATATATTACCTATTTCAGTGCCTCTTAATGCAAGAAAATATGGAGGTTTACCATATTTTCCTAATCTTATTTGTAAACCATTATCAAATTCTTTCAATATATCCTTGGATTTTTCGATAGGGGTGTTAACAATATCTATTGCTTGTTCTCTAGTAATATTTTTTGGTTCGGGATATTTTTCTTTATCAATCTTGAAATTTTTATTATTAAACCTAATATAAAACCCATACCTCCCATTTTTAAGTTCTATATTTCCCTTTTCATACTCAAAGGCTGGAAGAGAATTGTTTTCTTCTTTTTTATTAATTATTTCTAGAGCTTCATTTATGGAAATATGTCTTATTAATTGGTCAGAAGAAATATTAAAATATTTAGGAAATTTGTCATCAGTATCATCTTTTTCACCTATTTGAATTACTGGCCCAAACTTTGCAACTCTTGCAATCACTTTTTTTCCTTCAAATTCACCAAGTTGTTTTTCTAATTGACATCTTTCCTCAGGAACATTTTTAGATAACTCAGAAAACATTGAATAAAACTCTTCAATCATATTATTCCAATTTCCTCCTTTGTATGCAATTTGATCAAGCTGGGATTCAGTTTTTGCAGTAAATGAATAATCCATAAAACTTGTATTGAAATTTTCATTGAGAAATTCTGTTACAAACATTCCCATGTTTGTAGGATAAATTTTGTTTTTTTCAAATCCAGTTTTTTCTTCTTTAATATCATGAGAAATTTGATTACCTTCAAGTCTTATTTCATTGCTATTTATAATCTTACCATCTCTTTCCTCTTTAATCACATATTCTCTTTCTTTAATTTTTCTAACAGTTTCAGCAAAAGTAGATGGTCTTCCAATTCCTGAATCTTCCATTTTTTTAATTAAACTAGCTTCAGAATACCTTGGTGGATGTTTAGTAAATACTTGTTTGCATAATATTTCTTTTGTATTTAATGAAGAGTCTTTTTCAAGTTTTGGTAGTAGTTTTTCATTATCTGATTTTTCATTATATAATTTTAAGAAACCATCGAAAGTCATAATTTCTCCAGTGGCTTTGAATTCATAATTAGTATTATTACTAATATTTACTACAGTCCTTTCAAAAATTGAATCACTCATTTGAGAAGCTAGTGTTCTTCTCCAAATAAGATTATATAATTTTTTTTCACTCTCAGTTTTTCCTGCATCATCAATCATGAAGTTTGTTGGTCTAATTGCTTCATGTGCTTCTTGGGCAGAATTACTTTTTGTTTTAAAAACTCTTCTTTTAAAATAATCATTCCCATAGTTTGATTCAATTACATTTTTTGAATTGTCTAATGCCTCTTCAGATAAATTAACGGAATCTGTTCTCATATATGTAATATTTCCTGCTTCATATAACCTTTGCGCCGTTGACATAGTTAAAGAAGGTGAAAATCCAATTTTTCTACTTGCTTCTTGTTGTAGTGTTGAAGTAGTGAAAGGTGGTGATGGAGATCTTTTAGAAGGCTTTTTCTCTATTTTTTTAACTTTAAACTTAGAATCTAAGCACTGATTTAAAAAATCTTCAGATTCAATTTTATTTTCAAACCTTTTATTCAGTTCTGCTGAAAAACTATTATTATTTAAAGAAAAAACTGCTGTTGTCTTGAAAGAAGATTTTGGAACAAATTTACTTATTTCATTTTCTCTGTCTACCACAAACTTTACAGCCACAGATTGTACTCTTCCAGCAGATAAACCTCTTTTTATTTTTTTCCAAAGTATTGGTGATATTTCAAAGCCAACTAATCTATCTAATACTCTTCTAGCTTGTTGGGCATTGACTAAATCCATATTTATTTTTGTTGGATTTCTAATTGAATCTAAAACTGCTTTCTTTGTAATTTCTCTAAAAACTATTCTTTCGTATTCTTCTTCATTTAATTTTAATAATTCTTTAAGATGCCAAGCAATAGCTTCTCCTTCTCTATCATTATCTGTTGCTAAGTAAACTTTAGATGAATTTTTTTTTAAAGATTGTAGTTCTTTAATTACTTTTTTCTTATCAGGTGAAGGAACATAAGACGGTAGAAACCCATTTTCTTTGTCAATAGATTTATCATCTTTTGGTAAATCTCTTATATGTCCATAACAGGATGTGACTTTAAAATCTTTTCCTAAATATTTTTCTATCGTCTTAGCTTTAGCTGGCGACTCAACTATTACTAAATTTTCAATCATTATCTTACTTTTTATTTTAGGTTGCCAAAGATGAGAAAAAAAATATAATTAAATAAAAAGAAATTGTATTTAATTTATAAATTATCATTTTTGAATAGTTATATCATAAATAAACTATGAAAATCATTATCTCTCCAAATTCATACAAAGAAAGTCTATCTTCAATAGATGCTGCAAATATTATTATTTCAGGTTTGAAGAAAAACTTAAATAATTCTCAATTTATTAATTTACCTATTGCTGATGGGGGAGACGGGTCATTTGATGTATTTAGTAAATATAAAAATGGAATTACAATTATTAAGAAAATTTTATCACCTGTAGGTAAAAAAATTAATTCTAAATATTTGCTTTTTGATAATGGAAAAAGTGCTTTTATTGAACTTTCAGACTCATCTGGTTTAAAATTAGTAAAAAAAGATTTCAGAAATCCTTTAATGTATAATTCTTACTATACTGGTAAAATTATTTTATCTGCAATAAAAAAAGGTGCCAAAAAAATTATTATTGCTCTTGGAGGATCTGCTACGGTCGATGGAGGCATAGGTATTCTATCAGCTTTAGGTGTAAAGTTTTTAAATAAAGATGGATTAGAATTAAAAAATAAAAATTTTATAAATTCAATTTCAAAAATTGAATATAAGGAAAACCTTTTTTCAAATATAGATTTTATTCTTTTGAATGACGTTAAAAATAAGTTATTAGGAGACAATGGTGCATCATATGTTTTCGCAAAACAAAAGGGAGCTACTAAGTTTCAAATAGATCAGTTGGAAAATGGACTTTCAAATTTTTCAAAACTAACTAGGAATAAATTAAAATTAAATCCTGAAAAAATTATTGGGGGAGGATCTGCTGGTGGAATAGCTGCATTTCTTAAAATATTTTTAAATGCTAAGGTTTATTCTGGAACTGATTATTTTTTCAAAATAATGAATTTTAAAAAAAAAATTAAAAATGCAGATATTTTAATTACTGGAGAAGGAAATTTAGATTTTCAAACTCTACAAGGTAAAGCTCCTTTCGAAGTCGCAAAAAAAGCTAAGAAAGAAGGTTTATTAACAATCGCTTTAGTTGCTTCTGTCGATTCTGAAGCTTACTGTGAGTTAAATAAATTTTTTGATATTATTATTCCTTTCCAAAAAAATTCTAGAAAATATTCAATTAAAAATGTGAAGAAATTAATTAAAGATGAAACCGAAATATTATCAAAAATTATTAGTTTATCAGAAATAAGCAATTGATAATTTTATTTAATATAATTTTATTTAGAGATGACCGTTACAAAATATAATGATAATAAGGATAATTTTTTTCTTCTTTTGTATTTGTTGTTTAAGTTATAAATCTAAATCTCAATATTTAGATTACTCTCAATATTATGCATCACCATTAAGTTTAAATCCAGCTCTTACTGGTATAGGTGAGTATGGAAGATTTGGAGTAAATTATAGAAATCAATGGCCATCAATTTCCAAAGGATATCAAACTTTTTCTTCCTGGTTGGATTATAATTTTGAAGAAAATAATAATAATTTTGGTGTAATTTTATCTAGAACACAAGAAGGATTTGCTAGTTTGAATTCAAATTTTATTGGATTTAATTTTGCAAATGAAATCTCTTTAGGTCATAATTTATTTATTAGGGGTGGGTTACAGATATCATATACAAATAAAAATATTTCTTTTGATAATTTAATTTTTGGAGATCAATTATCGGAAGCTGGTATTATTAATAATACTTCTTTAGAATCTTTAAATTTTAAAGATAGGATTGGTTTTTTAGACCTTGGAATTGGAATTTTAACTTATTCAAATAAGTTTTGGGCTGGAACATCAATTTTTAATATTTTAGAACCAAATATTTCATTTACTGATTCAAAGGAAAATATTCCTAAACTATTTTCTTTTCATGGAGGATATAGTTTTATTTTAAAGAACTCTCAAAGAGGTTTAAAAAATACTTTTATTTTTCCTTCAATTAATTACAGAAGAATAAAGAAATTTAGTCAATTAGATATTGGATCAAATATATATTTTAATCCCATGACTTTTGGCTTTTATTATAGAGGTATTCCAATTAAAAAATTTAATGAAATTATATCTCACGAATCAATAATATTACTAGCGGGTCTACAATATGATAATTTTAATGTTTCCTATTCTTATGATTATTCTATTTCTAAATTGAAAAATCTTTCTGGAGGTTCCCATGAAATTTCTTTGCTTTTTAGATTTAATTTTTTAGGAAAAAAATTACCACCAAGAGAAGTAAGAATACTATCTTGTCCTGTACCTAATTTTTAATTTTTATTAGTAATTTTGATTATAAAATGGATGCTAAAATTATACTATTTCTAATAATTGTAATATTATCTATTGACTATATACTAAATTCTGTTTTATCATATCTTAATTATAAATCTCTTAGTAAACCACTGCCTAATGAATTAGATAATATTTATGATGAATCTGATTATCAAAAGTCTCAAGATTATAATAAGTCTATTTATAGGTTTAATCTATTAATATCATCAATTACTTTTTTAATACTTTTATTAGTTTTTAAATATGAATTATTAGGAAAATTAGATAACCTATTAAGATCGTTTTCTTTTGAAAATGAAATAAGTTTATCTCTTTTATTTTTTGCTTCTATTTTCTTTATTAATGAGATGATTTTAATCCCTTTTCAATTATATCGAAATTTTATTATTGAGGAAAAGTTTGGTTTCAATAAGATGAGTTTTAAAACTTTTTTCTTAGATAAAATAAAATCATATTTTTTAGTTATAATAGTTGGAGGTTTATTGATTTCAATATTACTTATTTCAATAATTTATTTTTCAAATAATTTTTGGATATATTTTTGGGTAATTATGTCCTTATTTACAGTTTTTATAAACCTTTTTTATACATCCTTAATCCTCCCAATTTTTAATAAATTAAAACCATTAGAGGATGGTTCCTTAAAAGATAAAATTTATAATTATGCAAAAAGTGTAAATTTTCCTTTATCAAACATATTTGTTATTGATGGATCTAAAAGATCTTCAAAGGCTAACGCGTTTTTTTCAGGATTAGGTAAAAGTAAAAAAATAGTTTTATACGATACTTTAATTAAAAATCATAGTGAAGAAGAATTAGTTTCTGTTTTAGCGCATGAGGTTGGGCACTATAAAAATAATCATATATTATCTAATTTAATTTTATCTATCCTTTTTACTGGATTTATGTTATTTATTTTATCAAAATTTTTATTTAATAGTGAAATAAGTTTTGCTTTAGGAGGAGAAATATCTTTTAGACATTTTGAGCTTTTTGCTTTTTCAATTTTATATTCTCCAATCAGCTATATTTTAGAGATATTTATGAATATTAAAAGTAGAAAAAATGAGTATGAAGCAGATAACTACGCTGTTACTACTTTTGATAAAATTCATTTAATTAATGCTTTGAAAAATTTATCTAAAGATAATCTAGTAAACCTTACACCTAATCCAGCATATGTTTTTGTTAATTACTCACATCCTACTTTACATCAACGAATTAAAGCTATGAAACATATATAGCTTAATTATTTTATAATTTTTCTAAACCCAAATCCTTTAAGTCTATTCCTATAATAGTATAATAGTTTCATATTTCTAACATGAATTTTATCATTTTTGATGAATACTGGTTTTTCTGCATGGTACATTCCTAAATTTTCTAATCCAGATTTAATTTGAATATCTATGTTATTTTTTAAATCATTAAAAATTTTAATTTTATTTTTTGAATTTAAAATTAGTATCTCATTTACCATCATTTTATAGGATATTTTAAATTTTTTAAAATCAATAAATAAATCTTCTTGTGAAAGTCGTAGAATAGTAAAAAAATCAAGTTTTTTAAATTTTTTACAAATTTTTTCAAAAAGAGTAAAAGCAATAATATTACTTGGGAATACTTGAGTTCCTTTATGGAATTCATTATGGATTTTTGAAGAAAGATCTCTTAAGCTATCTTTTATGTCTTTATTAATTGATATTTTATTATTGATTTTTTTATTATTTGAATCAAGACTATCTCCATACTTATTTACATAATTTCCATACACATCCAATGGATTTCCTATAGAAAGGGATATGTTAGAACCTTTGGTAAAAAATTTAATTAAGAATTTAAATATCTTATATGAATTAGAATATCCCAGATTATCTAAATAAAACTTTTCTTGACCTTTTGATATTAAATGTTGATTAATTAAAGCAGGAGCCTCAAGAACAAATTGATAATTGAATGTTATTGGTACTATAAAAATTTTTTTTGATGATAGTTTTTTTTCATCAATTATTTTTTGTGCTTCAAATGCTGAGGAAAGTAATCCTAACTTTAAATTTTGGTTTATTGAGCCAGATCTTGATCTAGTTCCTCCAGGATAAAATAATGAATGACATCCTCTAACTAAACTTTCTCTTGAATAAGTTTTTAGTGTTTCTAAATATATGAGATGTTTTTTTCTTCTATCTACTTTATATGCTCCAAGACTATCCATAAAATATGAAAAAATGCTCATATTGAATAAAACCATCCCAGCACCATACATAAATGGAGGGAGTCCAAGATAAGAAATAGCCCAACCTATTAAAGCAGAATCAAGATGAGTGAAATGAGTTGGTACCATTACTATGGTTCCTATTTTAGCAAGATCTCTTAACTGATTTTTTTTCCCTAAAATATTTATTTTACTATCCAAATCTAGATTTCCAAATGGATTTCTTAATCTAGCTGTATTTAATAATCTAGCAAAAAAGGTTACAATTAATCTTCTAGCAAACTTATAATGGGTACTTTTAAAATTACTAGATATTTCGTTAGCATATCTAGTTACAATTTTTTTTAATATTTCTTCTTCTTTTTCTTTTTTAAGATCAGAAGGTATTTGTTCAAGATCAATTAATTTAGATTGGATTTTTTTCCAAAAATCTCCTTCATCTGGTGGATCTGCTCTCCATGGGTTTTTTTTAATTCTTAACTTTTCTCTATAAACTGTAGTTTCAAGTTCTTCAAATAAATTTTTATTACTTAATTTTTCTAATATTTTTTTCATTGAATTTTCAGAAACATTATTTAAAAACTTTTTTTTATTTCTTGCCAATTTAACAATTGGCCAAGTTTTAGATTTCATTAGTATTTGCTTGTAACTCTTTTTCAAAATTTCAGTTAGATTATATTGAAAATAAAAGTAAAAATAGAAATATGTTTATTAATATTAAAATTGTATTTATTTTATTAGTATGAAAATAGAAAAAGTTATTTCTCCAATAAAAAAAGAAATGGTAAGTTTTAGAAATTTATTAAAAAAATCCATTTCTAGTAATAATATTTTGATTGATGAAGTAATAAATTATATCTTAAAAAGAAAAGGAAAACAAATTAGGCCAGTAATTGTTTTCTTAAGTTCTGGGATTTGTGGAAAAATCAATAATTCAACTCATAGAGCTGCAGTATTGATTGAAATTTTGCATACGGCTACTTTAATTCATGATGATGTTGTTGATGAGTCAAATTATAGAAGAGGTTATTTCTCAATTAATGCTATATGGAAAAATAAATATTCAGTATTAATAGGTGATTACCTTTTATCAAGTGGATTGAATTTTTCTCTAGATAATGATGATTTTAAATTTTTGAAAGTTTTATCTAATTCAGTTAAAGACATGAGTGAAGGAGAAATAATTCAGATGAAAAAGTCGAAGTCACTTGATTTAGATGAAAAATTATATTTTAAAATAATAGAAAAAAAAACTGCCAGTTTATTTATTGCCTGTTGTGAAATGGGTTCAATATCTAGTTCAAAGAGTATTAAAGATCAAAAAAGATTAAAAGAATTAGGGTTGAATTTAGGTTTAGCTTTTCAAATAAAAGATGATCTTTTTCCTTACATTAATTCTGACTCAGGAAAACCTATTTCTAATGATATATTACAAAAAAAATTAACTCTTCCAATAATTTATTCAATTAATAAATCCTCATACTTGGATAAAAAAAGAGTTTTAAATGCAATTAAAGAAAAAAGAGATTTTGAATATATATTGAATTTTGTTAAAAAAATGGGTGGAGTTGATTATTCAATTGATAAAATGAATTTTTATATTAAAAATTCAAAAAAAATAATAGATAATTTCAAATCTTCTAAATATAAATCAGCTTTTTATATTCTCTTAGATTTTTTATCATATAGGAATAAATAATATTTTTAAAAATAAGTGGTATAAAGTGGTATAAAGTGGTGTAAAATGTAAAACATTTACTAAATTTGTTATTAAGTGGTTTATATTTTGACACTCACAGTTATGACTTTTTTTACAAGCGAATTTGAGTGCAAGTTAGATGCTAAAGGTAGATTGGTTTTGCCTTCAAAGTTAAAATCAAATCTACCTGCAGCTTCTATCAGGCAGATTGTTATAAGGAAAGGGTTTGAACCCAATCTTATTATTTATCCTTTAAACCAATATAAAAAACTTCATAATAAAATTTCGTCTTTAAATGAATTCAATACAGAACAAAGAAAACTAAAAAGAAATTTCTTTAGTAGTATAGTGCAGGTTGAGCTAGACAATAATGGAAGATTTCTTATTCCAAAGAATATGTTAACTCATGCGAAAATTGATAGAAAGGCAATTATTTGTGGAATGGGAAATGTTATTGAAATATGGAATAATAAAATATATAAAAAATATTTAATAAATGATTCAGAAACTTATTCTGAATTAGCTCAAAAATACCTTGATGATTAAAAAATATGGACTATCATATTCCAGTAATGCTAAAGGAAAGTATAAATGGACTAAATATAAAGCCTAATGGTATATATGTAGATCTTACTTTTGGAGGTGGTGGACATTCTAAATTTATACTTAACAAATTATCCTCGAATGGTTCTCTTTTTGCTTTTGATGTTGACAAAGATGTAATAAAAAATGTAAAAAAAATTCAAAATAAATCTTTTCATTTTATCAAATCAAATTTTAGATTTTTTAGAAATCATTTGAAAATTAATGGATTAAGTAAAGTTGATGGAATATTAGCAGATTTAGGCATTTCATCTCATCAAATTAACTCAAATCAAAGGGGGTTTTCATTTAAAGGAGATAAAAAAATCGATATGAGAATGAATAATGATTTAGAATTTAGTGCTGTTGATTTATTAAATACTTACAAGAAAGATCAATTAATAAATGTATTTAGTAAATATGGTGAGATAAGAAACTCAATACAATTATCAAATTCCATTATAATAAATAGAAAGAAGAAGAAAATTGAAAAAACTATAGATCTGATAAATACAATTAAACCTTTTGCAAAAAAAAATAGAGAAGAAAAATATTATGCAAAGGTATTTCAAGCAATTAGAATAGAAATAAATGATGAAATAAATTCCTTAAAAGATCTGCTTTTACAGTCTAAAATAACTTTAAATAAAAAAGGAAGATTGGTTATTATATCTTATCATTCGTTAGAAGATAGATTAATTAAAAATTTTATAAATAAGGGGAATTTTATAGGTGAGGCAGAGAAAGATTTTTATGGTAATCAAATCAAGATTTTTAAATCTATTTCTAAAAAACCTATTACTCCTTCAAATAAAGAGATAATAAAAAATCCTAGGTCAAGAAGTGCTAAACTTAGAATAGGAGAAATAATATGAATTTTATAAAACAAATATTATCAAAATATTCTAAAAACTCTTATGGAAAGAATTTAATTGATTCACTTTCAAATAATTATGTAGTTAAAATATTTTATGTTCTTTTTTTTGTATTAATATATATAGGAAATCAACATTTTGTTGAAAAAAAAATTAGAGAAATAAATAAAATGGAAGAAGAAGTTGAAGAGTTAAGAACATACTTTATAACAATAAAAAATAACTATATGTTTTCTAAAAAAGAATCTGAAGTATTAAAAAGAGTAAAAAAAATAGGATTAGAATCATCTAAAGTTCCACCAGAAAAAATTATTTTAAATAAATGAATATAAAAAAATCAATCTTATTTAATGCAAAAATTAGTTTTCTAGTAGTTGTTCTTTTTTCTTCATTAATAATTTATAGAATATTTATTCTTCAATTTAAAGAAGGTAATCATTGGAATAAAATTTCTGAAAATATGAATCTTTCCTTATTAGATATTAAAGCAAATAGAGGAAGTATTTTGTCTGATGACGGAAGTATTTTAGCAACTTCATTACCTTTTTATAAGGTAGCATTTGACCCATCAATAGTAAGTAATTCTTTATTTACTAAAAAAATAGATTCTTTAAGCCTGCTTCTTTCAAATTTTTTTAATGATAGGAGTAAAGAATCTTATAAATCATTAATTAAAAAAGCGAAAGATTCGGGTAAAAAATATCTTATCCTTAATAGGAAAAGAATTAATTATGAAGAAAAAGAAATTTTATCAAAATGGCCAATTTTTAATGAAGGTAGATTAAAAGGAGGAGTTATTTTTGAAAAGATTGAAAAAAGATATAGGCCCTTTTCTAAATTAGGTTATAGGACAATAGGTTCAGTAGATGAAAATTACAATGGTACAGTTGGTTTAGAATATAGTTTTAATAATTATTTAATTGGAAAAGATGGAAAAGCTTTATACCAAAAAATTGCAGGAAATAATTGGAAGCCAGTATTTGATGGAAATGAAGTAAACCCTGAAAATGGATTTGATGTCTTAACAACAATAAATATTAATATTCAAGATATTGCTGAAACAGCATTATTAAATGGTCTAATAAGCAATAATGCTGAATATGGATGTACAATAATCATGGATGTAAAATCTGGAGAAATTAAAGCTATTTCAAATTTAAGTAGAAATTCAAAAGGGGAGTATCTTGAATTATACAATTATGCAATTGGATCACAGGGGTCAAGAGAACCAGGGTCGACTTTTAAGCTTGCAAGTATGTTAGCGCTATTTGAAGATTCTAGATTAGAGTTAATAGATACTGTTGACACAGGTAAAGGAGAGTATAAATTTTATACTGAAATTATGAAGGATCATAAGGAAGGAGGATATGGGAAAATTACAGTTAAAGATATTTTTGAACAAAGTTCTAATATTGGTGTAGCTAAACTTATTGAAGATCAGTTTAAGGATTCTCCAAGTAAGTTTTTAAACTATATTAATAAATTTGGTTTAAGTAAAGATTTGAATTTTCAAATGATTGGATATGGTAAGCCATTTATTAAAAACTCAAATGATTCTTCTTGGAGCAAAGTATCTTTACCTTGGATGGCACATGGTTATGAACTAAAAGTAACACCATTACAAACACTTAGTTTTTATAATGCAATTGCAAATAATGGAAGATTTGTCAAACCTATAATTGTAAAGAAAATAATTAAAGCAAATAATGTAATTGAAGAATTTGATACTGAAATATTTGAAGATAAAATTGCTTCAAATAAATCAATTCAAAAAGTAAAACTTTTATTAGAAGGAGTAGTTGAAAGAGGAACTGCTAAAAATATTAATAATAGTTATTATAAAATTGCTGGAAAAACAGGTACTGCAAAAAAAGTAATCAATGGAAGATATGTGAATAAATATTATACTTCTTTTGTAGGTTTTTTTCCTTCTGATAAACCTCAGTTTAGTTGTATAGTAGTTATTGATGAACCAAAAAATTATAGAATTTATGGTAGTGATGTAGCTGCACCAGTTTTTCGTGAAATTTCTGATAGAATATTATTAACAGATCACAACGTCTTTAATGAATTTCAAAAAACTGAAATTACAAATAATAATTTCCCATTAATCAGATCTGGGTTTAGAAATGATTTAATTGATATATCGAATTATTTTGGTATTTCAAATCATTCAAATACTGACGATGATTGGGTAAAAACAAAAGTAACTGATAATTCAATTTCTTGGGAGAGTAACAAATCAGGAATTAATTTAATACCTAATGTTATTGGAATGACTTATAAGGATGCTCTATATCTATTAGAAAAAAGGGGATTAAAAGTTAATTTTTCTGGATCTGGAAGAGTTAAAAATCAATCTATTTTACCTGGAAAAAATATAAAAAATTATTCAACCATTCACTTGAGCTTAAGATGAAAAAGAAAATGAATCAAATTCTATCTGGTCTAAATGAAATTAGTATTTATGGCGAAAAAAAAACTCTTATAGATGGAATAGTAAATGATTCTAGAAAGGTTCAGAAAAACTTTATTTATGTGGCAATTATTGGTAATGATTTAGATGGTCATGATTTTATTGATCAAGCTATAGAAAATGGAGCTTCAGTTGTTATTTGTTCAAAATCCCCAAACAAAATAGATAAAAAAATCACATATATTTTAGTTAAAAATACAAAAAAAGCACAAGGAATAGTTGCTTCTAATTTTTATAATAATCCATCTAATAGAATAAATGTTATAATGGTTACAGGAACAAATGGAAAAACAACAGTAGTAAGTTTATTTTATTCATTATTTATGAGCATGAACATTAAAGTAGGAATGTTAACAACTATTGAAAATAAAATTAATGATAAAACATATACATCAAAATTGACCACTCCTGACTCTATAGAGTTAAATTATTATTTAAGTAAAATGGTTGATCAAAAATGTAAGTATTGTTTTATGGAAGCAAGTTCTCATGCAATTGATCAATTAAGAATATATGGTATAAAAATTAAAGCTGGTATTTTTACTAATATTTCTCATGATCATTTGGATTATCATTTAAACTTTAAAAATTATATAGATTCAAAAAAGAAATTATTTGATCTATTAGATGAAAAATCAATAGCTCTAGTTAATAATGATGATAAAAGATCAAATTATATTTTACAAAATTGTTTTGCAACAAAATATTATTATGGTATAAAAAAAGATTCAGAATTTTCAACAAAAATTATAAATAATTCTATCGAAGGATTAAAACTAAAAATAGATAATCAGGATATATTTGTTAAATTGAAGGGTAAGTTTAATGCTTATAATATATTATGTGTTTATGCTGGTTCAATTATTCTTGGAATTAAAAAATCAAATTTGTTAAAGTATATATCGCAATTGGAAAGTCCTAAAGGAAGATTTGAATTAATAAAAAATAGAATCGGACCATCAATTCTTATTGATTACGCTCATACGCCTGATGCTCTTGAAAATGTTTTAAAAACAATAAAAGAATTTAAAATTAAAGGGAAAATTATATCTCTATTTGGTGCTGGTGGTAATAGAGATAAGAAAAAAAGATTTTTTATGGGTGAAATAGCTTCAAAATATAGTGATAAAATTGTACTAACTACTGATAATCCAAGAAATGAAGATCCACTTAATATAATTAATGATATTAAATTAGGAATAAAAAATAAAAAAAAACTAATTATAAATGTTGATAGGAAATCTGCAATAAAATCTACAATATTTAATGCTCAATCAAATGATATAATTTTAATTGCTGGCAAAGGACATGAAGATTATCAAGAAATTAAAGAAATAAAATATCCATTTGATGATAAATTGGTTATTAATAGAATATTAAATTTAATGAATACATAATTATGCTTTATCATTTATTTGATTACTTAGATAAGACTTTTGATTTTTACGGGGCTGGAGTATTTCAATATATATCATTTAGAGCTGGAATGGCTTCAGTTCTATCTCTTTTAATTAGTATGGTTTTTGGAAAATATATAATTTCTTTTTTAAAGAAAAATCAGTTTTCAGAATCAATAAGACAGTTAGGGCTTTCTGGTGAAAAAGTAAAAAAAGGAACACCAACGATGGGTGGAATAATAATTATTTTATCAATAGTCATACCTACATTTTTATTTTCTAAACTAAGCAATATTTATGTAATTATAATGTTACTTGTAACGATTTGGATGGGAATCATCGGATTTTTAGATGATTATTTAAAAATTTCTAAAAATAATAAAGATGGATTAAAACCAAAATTTAAGATTTTTGGTCAAATTTCTTTAGGTATTATTGTTGGCTTAATTCTTGTATTTAATGATGATATCGTAGTAAGAGAATTTAATGATCAAAATGCGAACATTATTGGAAATAATCATATAGATACTAAAGAATTAATAACTACAATTCCTTTTGTTAAAAACAATGAATTTAATTATAAGTGGTTACTCCCTGATTTTTTAAATGAATATGCATGGATTCTTTATGTATTAATAGTAATTTTTATAATTACTGCAGTTTCAAATGGATCTAATTTAACTGATGGTCTTGATGGTTTGGCTGCTGGAAGTTCTGCAATTATAGGAATCACATTGGCCATATTTTCCTATCTTTCTGGTAATATTATTTTTTCAGATTATTTAAATATTCTTTACATACCTAATATAGGTGAACTAGTTATTTTTTGTTTTGCTTTTGTTGGTGCTTGTATTGGGTTTATTTGGTATAATTCATATCCCGCCCAGGTATTCATGGGAGACACAGGTAGTTTGTCAATTGGAGCTATAATTGCTGTATTATCTATAATCATAAAAAAGGAATTATTAATTCCTGTTCTATGCGGAGTTTTTTTTATTGAAAGTTTATCAGTAATAATTCAAGTAACTTATTTCAAGTATACAAAAAGAAAATTTGGAAAGGGAAAGAGGGTTTTTTTAATGGCTCCGCTTCATCATCATTATCAATTAAAAGGAATTCATGAAACAAAAATTGTATCAAGATTTTGGATGATTGGTATTTTACTTGCGATTTTAACTTTAACAACTTTAAAACTGAGATAAATGATTTATAGATGGATACTGGAAAATATTAAAGGAGATAGATGGATTTGGTTTATAGCCTTATCGCTATCAATTTTAAGTCTTTTGGTAGTTTATAGTGCCACTGGTTCTTTAGCATATCAAAAAATGCAAGGGAATACTGAATATTATCTTTTTAAGCATTTTTTTTTAA
This sequence comes from Marinoscillum sp., assembly GCA_042095375.1. Taxonomy (GTDB): domain Bacteria; phylum Bacteroidota; class Bacteroidia; order Cytophagales; family MED-G16. Next base: position 13,164 of record JBELBJ010000013.1, on the reverse strand, counting down.
TACTACTAAGTTTTGTTGCAATGTGGTTTACTCATAAAATTGACTATAAATATTTTTCCCAAATATCTAAAATTTGTTTGTATGCATGCATACCTTTATTATTATTCACTTGGAAATTTGGTTTAAATATAAATGATGCATCTAGATGGATAAATATCCCAATTTTAAATCAAGCTTTTCAACCATCAGATTTAGCTAAACTTTCTTTAATTGTTTATTTATCAAGTTATTTATCTAAACACCAAATGAATATTCAAAATATTAAAGAGACTCTTATTTATCCTCTAATTTGGATTTCTGTAATATGTTTATTGATTGCGCTAACAAATTTTTCAAGTTCAGTTCTATTATTTATAACATGTATTATTTTGCTTTTTATTTCAAGAGTACCTATAAAATATTTATCTGTATTACTAATAGGTTTTGTTTTTGCAGGTTCTATTGCAATGTTTATTGGTCAAAGAGGTCAGACTGTAATAAGTAGATTTGAAAATTTTATTCAAAATAAAGAAATTCCTTTTCAGCTTAAACAAGCATATATTGCTGTCTCAACAGGTGGATTATTTGGAAAAGGTCCTGGAAAAAGTAATCAAAAGAATTTTTTACCACAATCATATTCAGACTTTATTTATGCAATTATCATAGAGGAATATGGTTTACTCACTGGTCTATTTGTTCTTACTTTATACTTATTTCTTTTATATAGAGGTTTAGTTACATTGATGAAGAGCGAGAGAGCTTTTGGTGGACTTTTAAGTGCTGGTTTAAGTTTTGCTTTAGTAATTCAAGCTATAATTAATATGTGTGTAGTAGTTGGTCTTATGCCAGTTACAGGGTTGACATTACCACTTGTAAGTATGGGCGGAACATCTCAACTTTTTACGGGAATTACATTAGGAATTATATTAAGTGTAAGCAGGTATAATGAAGATGAAAACAAAAATAATTTAGTCTATGACAAAATCATTTAAAGAAAAAATTAAAGTTATAATTTCATGTGGGGGTACTGGGGGACATATTTATCCAGCTATTGCAGTTGCTAATGAAATAAAAAAAAGAAATAAAATGAATGAAATACTTTTCATAGGTTCAAATGATAGAATGGAAATGAAAATAATACCTAATTATAATTTTGATATAATTGGCTTATGGATTAGTGGAATTAAAAGAACTAGTTTATGGGAAAATATTTTTTTTCTAGGAATTCCTTTTATTTTAAAAAATTTACTCTTACCAATTAAACTTGTGTCTTCTATCATTAGATCTATAATTATTATAAATTCATTTAAGCCAGATATAGTAATAGGTTTTGGAGGATATACAAGTGGTCCTTCTTTGATTGCATCGATACTATCTAGAACAACTTCAGCAATTCAAGAACAAAATTCTTATCCAGGAATAACCAATAGATATCTTGGTAAAAAAGTAAATTTAGTATTTGTTGCATTTGAAAATTTAGAAAGTTTTTTTTCAAAAAAGATATATTGTTATGGAAATCCAATAAGATCTAATTTATTAAATATTAATAAATTAAAACGGGATGCTATTAATTTTTTTGGACTTAATAAAAATAAAAAAACCTTATTAATAATAGGTGGAAGTTTAGGATCAAAAACTATTAATGAGAGTGTTTTAAATAATTTATCAAAAATTAAAAACAGTCCCTATCAAGTTTTATGGCAAACTGGTAAAAATTATTATAATGATATTTTATTAAAAAACGATGATATCCCCTCAAATATTATTTTTTTTCCATTTATAAAAGAAATGAATTATGCTTATGCTTCTTCTGATATTATAATATCAAGAGCTGGTGCTTTAGCAATTTCAGAATTATGTGTGGTTGGTAAACCAGCAATATTGGTCCCATCTCCTAATGTTGTTGCAGATCATCAAACAAAAAATGCTTTATATTTAAAATTAGCAGATGCTTGTGAAATAATAAAAGATGAAAGTGCAAGAAAAAATTTAATTAAAAAATCTTTTCAATTATTAAACGATAAAAACAAAATGAAAAAGTTAAAAAAAAATATTTTATTATTTTCAAAACCTTATGCAACAAAAAAAATTGTTGATAAAATATTAGATAAAATTATATTATGAAAAATTTATTTTTAAAAATCAGATATTTATTTTTCTTTATATTATTATGTGGGTTAATATTTTTTTCATTTACTAACAAAAAAGAAAATAATTTAATTTTTAATGTTATAACTGAAAATAGTTTTTTAAACAAAGAAGAAATTTTTGATTTAACTAAAGATATGATTAATGATTCTTCATTTATTGATTTAAATAATCTTGAAAAAAAAATAAAGTCAAATAAATTTATAAAAGAAATAGAGATATATAATAATTTAAATAATGTTATAAATATTAATGTAAATCAATTTAAACCATTTGCAAGATTAATTAATAATAAAGGTGATGATTATTATATTGATAATGTTGGAGATATTTTTCCAGTTTCTAATAAATACTCTGAAAGAGTTTTATTGATTTTTTTTAAAAATTATAAATATATTGATGAAAAAAATATTAGTTTTTTTCAAAACGGTAATAAAATTTTTAAACTTATAAATTATATTAATAATAATGATTTTTATAAAAAACAAATTTCACAATTAAATGTAGATGAAGATGGTGATATAGTTATGATTCCTCAAATCACAAAACAAAAAATTTATTTTGGAAATACTGACAATATGGATATTAAATTTAAAAAATTAGAGTTATTTTATAAAAATATTCTTCCAACTAAGGGATGGAATTATTATGAATCCGTAAACTTAAAATTTAAGAATCAAATTGTTTGTAATAAAAGTAATAGTGTATGAGAGATGAATATATAGTAGGACTTGATATTGGTACAACAAAAATATGTATTGCTGTTGGCAAAAAAGATGACCATGGTAATATTAAAATAATTGCCTTTGCTGAAACAAGATCTATTGGAGTTGCAGTTGGTATGGTTCAAAATATTCAGAAAGCTACTGAGCAAATTAGTCAAGTAGTTAAGGTAGCATCAAAAAATTCAAATATCGAAATTAAAAAAGCAAATGTCGGAATTGCTGGTAAACATATCAAAAGTTTTACGAGACATAATTCTATTTATATAAATAACAATAAAGATGATAATGAAATAAACTCAGAGCATTTAATGAAATTATTGTATGAAGCAAAAAATACGATAATTCCTCCTGGTGATGAAATTATTGCTGTTACAGCCCAAAATTATTTAGTTGATGAGGAGATCATGACAATGGAACCAATTGGTACTCCAGGAAAAAAATTGGAAGCAGATTTTCATATTGTTACAGCAAGAAAAACAGATATTAAAAATATTATATCTTGTGTTGAAAAGGCTAATATTTTTAGAGAATTATTAGTTTTAGAGCCCCAGGCATCTTCTTTAGCAATTTTGACAGAAGGAGAATTAGAGTCTGGTGTTTGTTTAGTAGATATTGGAGGGGGAACAACTGATATTGCAATATTTCATGAAAATGTTATGAGACATACAGCAATCATACCTTATGGAGGTGAGATCATTACCCAAGATATTAAAGATGGTTTACAAGTTTTAACTAAGCAAGCTGAAATTCTTAAGATTAAATTTGGTAGGGCAATTGCAAGTCATGCCTCAAAAAATGAACATGTAAAAATTCCAGGAATTGGTCAAAGAGAAGATAGATTAATATCTACATATAATCTTTGTAAAATAATAGAAGCAAGAATGGAAGAAATTATTCAAGATATTCATAAAGAAATAATATTGAGTGGGTATAATGGTAAATTATCCGGAGGTATTGTTTTAACTGGTGGAGGTTCTCAATTATTAAGTTTAAAACAGTTGGTAAAGTATATGACTGGCATGATTCCAAGAATTGGATTTCCAGATTCGCAGCTATCTACTTCTGAATTTAACTTAAAATCACCTAAATATTCGACTTTAGTTGGTTTGTTAATATCTGGTTATAAAACTAGCAGAATAAATAAAAGTAAAAACCTAACTAGATCTAATTCAAGAGATGTTATAAAAGAATTTAGCGATAAATTTAAATCTTTTTTTACGGATGCTGATTTAGATGAATTTAAAAAATAAATTATTTTAAAATGTACACTTTTGATTTACCTTCTCATCATAGATCTATAATAAAGGTAATAGGGGTAGGTGGAGGAGGAAGTAATGCTGTTAACTATATGCATTCCTTAGGAATTAAAGATGTAGAATTCATAGTTTGTAATACTGACATTCAATCTCTTCATTCAAGCAGCGTTAAAAATAAACTTCAAATAGGAATTAATTTAACAGAAGGCTTAGGAGCCGGGGCTGATCCAGAAAAAGGTAAAAATGCCGCTAGAGAAAGTAGTCATGAAATTAGAGAAATTTTAAAAAATGACACAAAAATGTTATTTATCACAGCAGGTATGGGAGGAGGAACAGGTACAGGAGCCGCACCAATTATTGCAAAATTAGCTAAAGAATTAGATATACTTACAATTGGTATTGTTACTATTCCTTTTCTTTTTGAAGGAAAAGAAAAAATGGATGTTGCTAATGAAGGTATTAAATTCTTGAAAGAAGATTGTGATAGTGTAATAGTTATTATGAACGAAAAATTATCAGAAATATATGGCAATCTTACACAAAGAGATGCTTTTTCAAAAGCAGATGATGTTTTGTGCACTGCTGCAAGAAGTATTGCTGAAATAATTACTTCGACTGGAAATATTAATGTAGATTTTGAAGATGTTAATACTGTAATGAGAAATGCAGGAGCTGCTGTAATAGGTTCAGCTACAGCTTCAGGAGAAAATAGGGCTAATCGAGCAGCAGAAATGGCAATAAATTCTCCTCTATTGAATAATCATGAAATATATGGAGCAAAAAAAATACTTTTAAATATTGTCTCTGGAGAAGATGATGAAATCAATATGAATGAATTGAAAAATATCACAGAATATATTGAAAATTCAGTTGGAAATGATTCGAAAATTATCTTTGGTACTAGTATTGATCAATCTTTGGGGGATAAAATTAAAGTAACTGTAATTGCTTCAGGTTTTAATAATTTATCCAAAAATTCAAAAAGTGATAATAAAGTTGATGATGAAAAAGTAAGTGATAGTCAAATTAATATATTTGAAAAAAATATTCACAACAATGAAGTAAAATCTTATTCTTTTGAAAAACCATCATCAAAAAATGATTTTGTTCAAAAAGAGGATCAAAAAATTATTTTTGGTATTGAAGATGATTATAATGAAATAGATGAATATGAAAAAATGGAGGTAGAAAATACTAATGATAAATCTTTAGATTATCAAGAGGAATTAATTGATGATGATTCTTCTGAT
>JBELBJ010000013.1:0-7706 GCA_042095375.1 Marinoscillum sp. | reverse complement strand
TAATGATAAATCTTTAGATTATCAAGAGGAATTAATTGATGATGATTCTTCTGATAATATGTATGAGAAATACAAAAATGAAAGAGAAGAAAGAATAAAAAAATATGATTCTTCAAATAAAATTCATAATGAACTAAAAGAATCTGAAAATAAATTAATTCCTGCATTTAAAAGAAAAAAAGTAAATCTAATTGATGATAATATTGAAAATGTTTCTGAAAACACTGAAACTTTAGAAATTGAAAATGATATAGAAATTTCTGATGAAGATTAGTTTTATTAAAATTAAGTAATTCTATTAATATTTATGTCTTTACATTTAAAAGTAAACTCTCTTAGTAAAAGTTATAGATCAAAAAAAGTTTTAAATAACGTTACTTTTGAATTAAAAAAGGGAAATATCTTAGGGTTAATTGGCAAAAATGGTGCTGGTAAATCAACTGTTTTAAAAATTTTAAGTTCGTTAATTGATTTTGGTGGAGATGTTTTGATTAATCAAAAAAGTATAAAAAAAATGGATGTAAAATTTAAAAAAAAAGTTGGTTACTTATCTGAAAATAATCCTTTATATATGGATTTTTATATATGTGAGTATTTAACCTTTATTGGAAATTTGAATGGTTTATTTAAAGATAGTTTACAGAGAAGAAAAAAAATGGTCATTGAATTGTGTGGATTAAAAAATTTTGAAAATGAAAAAATTAAAAATTTAAGTAAAGGTTATAGACAAAGGGTTGGGATTGCTTCTGCATTTATTCACGATCCAGATATATTAATATTAGACGAGCCAACCACTGGTTTGGATCCTTCACAAATATTAGAAATACGTGAGTTAATAAAAAATTTAGCTAAGAATAAAATAGTTATTTTTTCTTCTCATTTATTGAATGAAGTTAATGAGATATGCGATATGGTAATTTTTTTAGATAAAGGGAATATAGTTCTTAATTCTACTATTAAAGAATTAAAAAATAAGTACAAAAATATTTCTTTAGATCAAATTTTTAATAAGATAATACCAAATTAATGTTTACAATATTTAAAAAAGAAATAAATGTATTTTTTGATTCTTTATATGGTGTTATAATTTTTTCTATTTTTTTTTTAATAAATGGGCTTTTTATTTGGGTATTTCCATCATCTAACATTTTTGAATATGGTATATCATCATTAGATATATTTTTTGATATAGTTCCATATATTTTTATTTTATTTATCTCCTCAATAACTATGAAAATTGTTTCAGAAGAAAGAAATCTTGGAACTTTTGAAATATTATTATCACAGCCAGTTTCAAATAAAGATATTATTTTAGGTAAATTTTTATCTACTTGGTTTTTATCAATCTTATTGATTTTTTTAACCTTTCCTTACTGGATAACGATTTATAATTTATCAAATCCATTGGGTAATATTGATAATATAATTATTATAAACTCATATATTGGTTTATTCTTATTAGTGGGGGCTATGAATTCAATTGGAATATTTTTTTCATCACTATTTCAAAATCAAATAATTTCTTTTCTTTCCTCTTGTTTTATTTTTTATTTATTGTATGAAGGAATTGATATGATTAATTATTATGATTCAATAAATTTAGTTGATTCATTTATAGATCATTTTACATTTTCATATCATTACTCAAATTTTACTAGAGGCATATTTCAAATAAACAGCTTTATATATTTTTTAATTGTAATGTTTAGTTTTTTTTATTTTTCTTTAATTAATCTAAGGTTGAGTTCTAAATGAAAAAAAAAATTATATCAATAATATGTACTGATTTAACTGAATTTCTTAGTTTATCAATCATTTTCTTTTTTATAATTTTATATGTTTTTTTTAGTTATAAGAACACAAGATTTGATCTTACTAGTGATAAAAGATATACACTTTCAACATCCAGTATTGAAATAATAAAAAGTATAAATACTCCAGTAAATTTTGAAATATTTTTATCTGGTGACCTTCCTCCTGGAATGAGATACTTAAAATCAGAAATAAATAGAATTATGATGGACGTAAAAGATTATAACAATAAAAATATCAAATATCAGTTTATTGATTTAGATAATTTTAACGATATAGAAAAAAATTTATATATAGATAGACTGGTATCAAATAACATTAACCCTACAGATTTGGTATATAATACAGAGAAAGGAAGAATTATTAAGCGAATATTTCCTGGTATTTTAATTACTAGTAATGATAAAGAAGAATCTATTTTATTATTAACTGGAGATAAAAACTTTTCAGCTTCCGAAATTATAAATCAATCGATTGAAAATTTAGAATTTGAAATTGTTTCTAGTTTATTTTTTCTTTCTCAGTCAGCTAGTAAAAACATAGGGTTTATTACAGGTCATGATGAATTAGATAATTTAGAAATTAATAGTATAAAATCTTCTTTGGAAAAAAAATATTATTTTGAAACTATTAATATTGAAAATTCATTTGATAGAATTGATGATTTTAATTTATTAATTGTTGCAAAACCAAAATCTTCATTTTCAATGAAAGATAAATTTTTTTTAGATCAATTTTTAATGAGCGGAGGACGAATTCTGTTTTTAGTTGATGCTTTAGGTGTAAACCTTAATGATTCATCTATTTATGAAAACCTAGCATATGAATACGATCATAAATTAGATGATTTATTATATAAATATGGAATTAGAATAAATAAAAACTATATAAAAGATTTTAATTCAGCTTTATTTCCTGTTGTCATAGGGAATTTTGGAAATAACCCTAATATTATACCACTCCCTTTTCCCTTTTTTCCTGAAATATCAAATTTTGGTAATCATTCAATAGTAAAAAATTTAGGATCCATAATAACAAAATTTGTTTCTAGTATTGATACCGTAAATAATGATGATTCAATAAAAAAAATTCCTCTTTTATATACTTCTGATTTTTCATTTGTTGATAATTTCCCTGTAGTTATTAGATTAAATGATTTAGCAAAAAGCTTAAATCAATTAGATTTCAATGATAAATCTAAAGTAATTGGTATTTTGCTAGAGGGTAAATTTTCTTCTTATTTTAATAATCGTTTATTTAATTATAAAATAAAAAATAAAAATTTTCTTTCTAATAGTTTAGAAACTAAAATAGTAGTAATATCAGATGGAGATATAATTAGAAATGATATTGTAAACAATAGACCTATTGAATTAGGAAATGATCTCTATCAAAAAAAAAAATATGCCAATATAGAGTTAATTCAAAATATTATTTTTTATCTACTTGAAGATGATAATTTAATCGATGCAAAAATGAAAGATTTAAATTATTATCAATTAGATAAAAATAAAGTAAACATATATAAATTATCATTCCAATATTTAAACTTATTACTTCCTATTATATTTTGCCTTATTATTTTTGTTTTAAGATTTTTTTACAGAAAAAATAAATATAATTTTAAAAACTAGTTTTAATTATTTCTTTAGATTGTAAAATTTATTTTTTAATTTGCTAACTCTGTTAAATCTTATTTTATGAAATTTATAGTTTCTTCGTCTTATCTTTTAAAACACCTTTCTGTTGTGAGTGGAATCATAACATCTAATCCCGTTGTCCCAATACTTGAAAACATATTATTTGAAATTAATAATGGTAATTTATTAATTACAGCTTCTGATCTGCAAACTACAATTATGGTTGAAGTTCAAGTTGAATCAAAAGAAGATGGAAGTATAGCAATTCCTTCTAAAACCTTAATTGAAACCCTAAAAAATCTACCTGAACAACCAGTAACATTTTCGATAGATAAGGAATCGTACAATATTGAAATTAATTCTGATAACGGGAGATATAAATTAGTTGGAGAGAATGCTACTGATTTTCCTAAGATACCTGAAATCACTGACGGATATTCTACTGATATAAATTCAAAAAATTTAATTAATGCTATAAATTACACAATTTTTGCTGCAAGTAATGATGAATTAAGACCAGCTATGACCGGTATATATTTTAGTTTATCAAAGGACTCTTGTACATTTGTTTCAACAGATGGACACAGATTAGTAAAATATCATAGAACTGATATTAAGGGTGATGAATTAAATCATGTAATGATTTTACCAAAAAAATCACTGAATTTAATAAGAGCTTCTTTATTAAATGAAAAATCATCTGATATTAAATTAGAATTTAATGCTTCCAATGCTTTTTTTAGTATTGAAAATATTAAAATAACTTGTAGACTTATAGATGAAAAATATCCTGATTATGAAAATGTGATTCCTCTTGACAACAACAATAAAATTTCTATTGATCGAATTGAATTACTAAATTCTCTTAAAAGAATTTCAATTTATGCTAATAAAACAACAAATCAAGTAAGATTTAAGGTTAGCGGTAGTGAACTTTTAGTTTCTTCTGAAGATCTTGATTTTTCAAATGAAGCCAATGAGAGACTATCTTGTGATCATGAGGGTGATGATATTGAAATCGGATTTAATGCTAAATTTCTAATTGAAATTTTATCAAATCTTAATTCTAAAAATATAATTCTAAATCTATCAGAACCTAACAAAGCTGGTTTAATTTTACCTGATAATATTGATGAAAATGAAGATATAACTATGCTGGTAATGCCGGTAATGTTAAACGATTATGATTAGTTTATTTTTATCTATTATTATTAATATTTATAATGTATCAATTGGAATTGAAAATTCTTCGTGGGTTAGTGAATATAATGGTATTTACGAAGTAAGAATTTATTATGATAGATATTTTGCTGTTTCAAAATATAACGTTGAAAACAATACTTTTATTAGTACTTCAGGTGGAGTCTATTCAATTGATAATGGATATTATGAGATTTTAGAATTTAATTCTTCTGATTCATCTTCTGTTGGTGATACTATCCATTATTCAAATGTAAAATTTAATATTAATAATGATTCTGGTAAAATGGTAATTGATGGTAAAAACTTTATTTTAAACCAAAATCAAGATCAACTTAATGGTGCTTGGTTAATGAGTGGAATTGAAAGGGGAGGGGAAATGAGAATGAGAGATGTAAATAGACCAAGAAAGACTATGAAAATGCTTGCAGGAGGAAGATTTCAGTGGATAGCGTATGATTCATCAAAAAAAGGTTTTTATGGAACTGGAGGAGGAACCTATACTGCCATAGATGGTAAATATGTTGAAAATATAGAATTTTTTTCTAGAGATTCTAATACGGTTGGAAAATCTCTAGAATTTGATTTTGAAATCAAGGAAGATGATTGGCATCATAGAGGATTTAGTTCAAAAGGTGATCCAAAATATGAAATTTGGACACAAAGAAATCAATGATTTATTAAGCGCATGTGGCGAAATTGGTAGACGCGCTAGGTTGAGGGCCTAGTGATCTTAATTGATCATGGAAGTTCGACTCTTCTCATGCGCACTTATATTCAAAATTAATTATCCAAATATTGAAGATAATTTCATTGCTAAATGCATTTCACCACTAATCTTCATTTTTCCTGACATGAAAGCATTCATAGAACTCATCTCTTTATTTAGTATTTTTTCAAAATCTTCATTGGATACCGTAATAGTACAATCAGCTTTTTCATCATTATTTGATACTTCAGGTGGCGAAATAGTATCATTGATTAATACACAACCATCACTAAAATCAAATTTAATTTTGGCTTCAATAGATCCAGAATTTTTATTTGATAATGTTCTAATTTTTTCAGTTATATCATTTAGATTCATATTATTTAATTTATAATTTCAATTTCAAAAAGACTGGGCCATAATTTTCCAGTCACAAACAATTGATTTGTTATACTATTATAGGCTACACCATTTAAAACATCAAATTTTTTATTATAATTTTTTTTATTAAATATACCATTTAAATCAAGTATAGATTCAACAATACCTGTTTCTGGATCAAATATTATTATTTCTTCCTTTCCATAGATATTAGCAAAAATTTTTCCATTTATACTTTCTAATTCATTTATCTGTTTGACTGGACCATTTTTATTGTAAACTTGAATTTTCTTTATAAGTTTAAAAGTTATTGGATCAATAAAAAAGATATTTTCTGTACCATCACTTATTAATAATTTATTATCATATGCAGTTATTCCCCATCCTTCATGATTGTATGTGAATTGATCAATTTTTTTAAAAGAATTTTTGTCATATACAAATCCTAAATTTGATTCCCAAGTTAGTTGATATATTTTATCATCAAAAACAGTTATTCCTTCTCCAAAATATTTATTATCCAAATCTATTTTTTTTATAGTTTTTCCTGATTTTAGTTCTATTTCTTTAAGGCTTGAAAACCCCCTTCTTCCTGTACTTTCAAAAAATCTATTTTCATAAAATGTTAATCCTTGTGTATATGCATCTGTATCATGTGGATAAATATTTTTTATTTTATATTTTAATTTTTTTGGATTATTATTTGGGAATAAATTTATTGATGAATAATATGTTTCTTTTTTATCATTATTAATATGGCATATTATTTTTATTCTATGTTTACCAACAGATTTAAAAACAGATGAACTGATTCTTCCTATTTTATTTTCAAAATAGGCAATCGTATCGTTTTTATATATAACATATAATTTTTTAATTATTGAAGAATTATTTTTAGGAATAAATTCTATATCTATTGAATCTTTATAATAAATTATATCATTTGAATTTGGTTTAATCAGATTTACAAATGATTTAATTCTTGGGGTATTTTTAATACTATTTTTCTTTTCATTAAAACAAGAAACTATAAAAAATATTAAGAAAAGTACCTTATAATTTTTTTGCCAAATCATTTCCATTTTTTGTTAAATTAAACCCTATACCTATTTTATAGTTTTCGTAATCTAGTATATCAATCTTTCTAAGATATTTTTTTTGAGTTAAAGTTTTATATGTTCTACTTGTTGATGCTTTTGCTGCTTTTAATTTCTTACATTCTCCTCTAATGATCCCTTTTTTATGATTTCCATCTGATCTTATAAATTTTCTTTTACAAATTTCAATAAATTTTCTAGAATCATTTTTGTAAATACTATTTTTTGAAAATTGATTTAGATATCTATTTCTTTTTAGTTTCAAATTAAAAAAAGATATTAATGGTTCATAAAAACATATATGAGCTGATCCATTTGAATTTGGTTCTATATTTGATAGTTGAGTGAATGGATATTTTAACTTTAATTTATCAAGTTTTGTTTTAAGGCTTATATAATTTTCAATTGATCCATTTTCCATTTTCTGAATAATAGAATTTGCTTTTTTTACATTAGAATAAGTTATAATCGAATTCTCAAATGCTTCTGAATTCAAAGATAAATTTTCATTTATCATATTTTTTCTAGCTAAAGAAAGAATATGCTTTTGTAATGATGAAAGGTACATTTTAGTATATAATGCTATCGCATAAATATACAAAAAAATAATTTAAGAAATTAACATTCTAAAAAATAGCATCTGATCCTTCAAAATTTGCAGGTGCTCCACCTCCTTGAAAGGATCTACTCTTATTTTGATTAATTCTATATTGAAATGAAATTCTAAATTCTTGAGTTCTTCTCCACGAAAATTCTCCAATTGTTTTAAAATTATCTCCTTCTCTTTCGTATCTTCTCAGTCTTGTTTTAAGTAAATCTCTCACACTCAAACTAATAGTGCCTTTTTTATTTTTAAAAATATCTTTA
>JBELBJ010000012.1:21859-35023 GCA_042095375.1 Marinoscillum sp. | reverse complement strand
ACCCTCGACCTCTTGACTGCCAGTCAAGCACTCTAGCCAGCTGAGCTATGGCCCCTACTTTTTATCTAGGGACATCCCTTTTAAACTGATTCCATTCTTGAACTTTTCCATCTACAATATGATAAAATTCATAAAATACTTCAGCCGATAATTTAGAATCGGGATTAGTATGAGTAGAAGTAAACTGAGCATTTACCCAATCACCTTCTCCTTCAGTTAAAGCTAATGCAAATGCATAGTCGGTTGTCCAGGTATATTCATTACCATCGGCTTCCTCAACTTCTTTTACCCATTCTTTTATTCTTTCAATAAATTGATCAGGTCCAATAGCAAAATTTCCATCTGCAAATTTCATTTCTGCATCTTCTGCAATAAATGTTTTGAGAACATCATAATCTAAATCTGACCATGCTTTATCAATTTTATTAAAAATTTCAACAGCAGATTCACTTCCCATCATAACCTTTGCGTCTACTCCATTAATAAAACCGTTAGAAGGTGTTTTAGAAATATTATTTTCAGTCGAACAAGAAAAAATCAAACATAATATAAAAACTGACATATATTTATTCATAACTTATTTTTTAATTAAAAAATTTACCAATTATAAAAAAATTGATTTTAAATCTTGCTTTATTTAAGTTAAAATTTTTTCTTAGATTTACTTGAAACAACAAAACCTCTAAAACCATGAAAATATTTCTATCAATATATATTTTATTAATTATATCTTTTAATAGCTCCTATTCTCAAAAAAACAAAAAGGATTCGGAAGAAAAATCAAAGATTAAAAGTTATAATGAAGTAATAGACTCAACATATAAAACTGATGAGGGATTATTTAAAGTCCACTCCAAGATGGAAAAATATTTATATGAAATACCCCCGAATTTATTAAATAAGGAGATGCTTATGGTTACAAGAATTTCTAAAACAGCAAATGGGATTGGGTATGGTGGCCAAAAAATAAATTCTCAGGTGTTAAGGTGGGAAAAAAAATATGATAAAATTCTTTTGAGAATAGTTAGCTATGAAAATATAGCAAATGATACATTACCTATTTCAATATCTGTAAAAAATTCAAATTTTGAACCAATCTTATATTCTTTTGATATAGAAACATATAATGTAAAAGATAGTGCTGTTGTCATTGATGTAAGTTCTTTTTTTACTGAAGATATAAAAGCAATTGGATTTCCAGAAAGAAGAAGAAAACAATTAAAAATTACATCATTAGATAAAAAAAGATCCTTTATAGAATCAATTAAAAGTTATCCCATAAATATTGAGGCAAGAAATGTTCTAACTTATAAATCAGGTTCCCCCCCATCATTAAGTAACTCACAAACAGTTAGTTTAGAAATAAATAATTCTATGCTTTTACTTCCTGAAGATAAAATGAAACCAAGGCTAAGAGACAGAAGGGTTGGGTATTTTTCTCAAACTCAGACAGATTATGGATTGGATGAACAAAAAGCAAAATCAACCGCTTACATAAAAAGATGGAAATTAGTACCAAAAGATATTGAGGCTTATAAAAGGGGTGAACTTGTTGAACCTATTAAACCAATTGTATATTATATCGATCCTGCTACTCCTGAGAAATGGAAAAAGTATCTCAAACAAGGTGTAGATGATTGGCAAGTTGCTTTTGAAGAGGCTGGTTTTAAAAATGCAATATTTTGTAAATACCCTCCTTCAAAAGAAGAAGACCCTGATTGGAGTCCAGAAGATGCGAGGTATTCTGTAATTAGATATTTTGCTTCTGACATACAAAACGCATATGGACCACATACGGCTGATCCACGAACTGGAGAAATCTTGGAAAGCGATATAGGATGGTATCATAATGTAATGAATCTTTTAAGAAATTGGTATCTAGTACAAACTGCAGCAGTAAATGAATCCTCAAGAAGTGTAAAGTTTGAAGATGAGGTGATGGGTCAGCTTATTAGATTTGTATCTGCACATGAAGTTGGTCATACAATTGGTCTTCCTCATAATATGGGTTCTAGCTATGCTTATCCAGTAGATAGTTTACGATCAAAAACTTTTACTTCTAACCACGGTGTAGCTCCTTCAATTATGGATTATGCTAGATTCAATTATGTTGCTCAACCAGAAGATAATATTTCTAATTTTTATCCCATGGTAGGAACATATGATAAATGGTCTGTCAAATGGGGGTATTCATATTTTCATGATGAAACTACTAAATCTGAACAGAAAACACTTAATGAATGGATTAAATCTCATGCTGGTGATTATGAATATTGGTTTGGATATTATAATGGAATAGATCCAAGATCTCAGACTGAATCAATTGGTGATGACAATATGAAAGCTAGTTATTATGGTTTAGAGAATTTAAAGAGAATTGTTCCTAATATAATAAAGTGGTCTTATGAAGAAGGGAAAGATTATAATGACCTTAAAGAACTTTATTTAAATGTAGTTTCCCAGTTTAGAAGATACATTGGTCATGTAACAACAAATGTAGGAGGAATACTTGAAGATATTAAAAGTTACGATCAAGATGGACCAGTTTATGTACATGTAAATAAAGAACAACAAAAAAGAGCAATAATTTTTTTAAATTCTTATGTTTTTAACTCTTTAGATTGGATGGTAAATTATGAAGTTCTTGAAAAAATTGAAAACATAGGATCTGTTGAAAGAATTAGACAAGTACAAATGTATGCTTTAAATAGATTGTTTGATTATTCTAGATTAGCTAGAATGATTGAAAATGAAGAAAAAAATAAAGCTTCTGCATATACCATTAATGAAATGATTAAGGATTTAAATAAATCTATATGGAAAAATTTAAATTCAAATTCTGTGATAAGTTTATATGAAAGGAATTTACAAAAAGGCTATATAAATCTTTTAATAAATACTTTGAAAGAATCAAAAACTCAATCAACTTATTCAAAAAGGAATGGGGCAAATGTTAAATTTGATGAATCTGATATTAGGCCTAGAATTTTATCAGAATTAATCTTTTTACAAAAAAGAATTAAAGGTATTGCCAAACAATCAAAAGACGTTAATACAAAAGATCATTTAAATTATTTGAATCTATTGATTTCTCAATCTACCGAGAATATGCTATCAGATTAATTATAATTATTTAAAGCTTTATCTATTAGAATCTTTATGTGAGTTCTATGAGCGATAGAGGAAGTATTTCCTGTAGGTTTTTTTAACCATTTAGCTATTTGTTTTAAATTATAAATCGCCATAGATTTTGCAGGAATCTTGTACCTTCCAGATGATTTACCATTAATCATGCTTATTAGTCTTGTAACATAAATAGCTTGAAGATTTTGTCTGAATGTATTAATGTCAGATGTTAAATCATCTTTAAACATTGCATCGTTTAAATCAGTCATAAAAAGAGAAAGATTATATCTATTACCATAAAGTTCAGAATCAATAATTCTCTGTAAAGTATTTGGGTGTAAAATATGTGCAAGTACTCTGGTTTGATAGCTTAGGACTTGATCATGAATTTTTGGATCTTCTGGTCCTGAGAAAAAGTCAAACCCTCTCCTTTGCTTTGCAAGAAGATTGTATAATTCATTAGGTGCACTAAATGCATCTGCTGAAAACACATAAGTTTTAAGAGCATTAAAAGCTCTCTTTTGATCTCTAAGGTTTACAGGAACATATGGCCTTCTACTCCAATCACCTTCTTGACCTATAGTAGATCTATCAACATACACACCTCCAATAAATCTTGAAATCACATCTCCTGCTCGAGCTGCTTGAGAGTTTAATGTATAATAAGCTCTTCTTAGATCCTCATATGTATTTCCATCTATACTAAATTTAGAAATGATTTTACCCATCATATTTTTTACAATTTTAAATCTATCAATAGAATAACGAATTTGATCATTTGATAAATCGCCTGTCATAACTCTTGGATCAATAGCTTTACCAGGAGACCTCATATCATCAGCGTCATTACCAAATATTAATTCTGGCTCAGTGGATCTTGAAAGTAATGCGTCCATTTCTGAATCATTTTTAAATGAAGTATAACCAAACTGAATAGCCCAATCGTCATAAGGACCAACAGACATATCATAAAATTGTCCTTGAGACGATCTATCAGGAAATAAATTGATACCTGCATAATCCATAACAGATCCAGTAAGTGCTTTTCCTTCAATAAAATCTGCATCATAAAGTTGTGATGGAGAAAATAATTGACTTGCTTTCATATTATGATTAAGGCCAAGTGTATGTCCAACTTCGTGCATTATTAGAGATTTCATTCCTTCTTTTTCTATTCTATCTAAATCATATTCCGAAGCACCATCAAGTTCTAATAAGGTTTTACCAAATAATTGATTTTCATGCATAAGGTGACCCATCGAACAATAAAACTTATTTTTATTATTACCAAACTCAGAATAATCTTCTTCTTCTTCAAAGCTCATATTAGATGAAGCATCACCAACTAATTTATCATAAAATACCCTATTGGTAAAATGAACAAATTCAAGCATAATATCAGCACCAATAATTTCACCAGTTCTTGGGTTTGTCATACTTGGTCCATATCCACCAAAAGGAGGGTTTGGAGAAGATGTCCATCTTAAAACATTATACCTTACATCTCCAGCATCCCATTCTGCATCATCAGGTTGAACTTTTACAACTAACGCATTTTTGAAACCAGCCTTCTCAAAAGATTTATTCCACTCTAAAACACCATCTCGAATTGTTTCTCTCCATTCCATTGGAGTTGAATTTTCAATCCACCACGTTATAGGTTTTACTGGCTCAGATAAATCTTGATCTGGATTCTTCTTTTCTAGCCTCCATCTATTTATCATGTCTCTATAATTAGTTGTTCCAGTTTCTGTCATATCATTCACATAATTTAAAAAATATCCAACTCTTGGATCATCATATCTAGGTTCATAACCTTCATCTGGCATACTCATCAGTGAATGAAATAATTGAATTGAAACATACCTGCCATCTGTTACAGCCTCTGATCCACTATTTAAAACATTGGCATTTTTGAAAACATACTCAGTTTTCAAGTTAGTATTTTTGGGATAATTATTTATTTCTAAAATTTTTGATTTTCCTTTATCAAAAGATCCTAAACTAAATCTATTAGGAGAAGATCCTGGTCTTTTAGGAGGTTTTACCCTACTCAAAGTTTCTGAAAGAAATAGATTATTTACATTTATAAGATAAGATCCCTTTTTTTTATCTTCAGCTAAAATTTTATTACTAGAAATAACAGCATGACTCATATTAGCTTCCTGAGATCTAGATAGAGGATTATTTGGATCAAAATAAAAATTAGTATTAGGTGCAACCATTTCAATCTTATCAAAATATTTTTTTATATGAAAAATTACATCTGATCCATAAGCGCCCCTAAAGCTTCCAGCCTCAGTGACTCCATCAGCAATTTGAGAAAAATAAATGTAATCTTGATTTAATTGATCATTCCCAATCTCCATTTTTAATTCTCCTGAAATAGTATCTTGGTAAATTATAAATAAACCTTCAATTTTTTTTGAAGATTTTGTTAGTTCACTGATAGTTTTAGCTTTCTTTGATTTACCCTTATCTTTTTCCTTGTCTTGGGCAAGTAAAATAAATGTTGATAAAAAAAAGAATATTAGTAATAATTTTTTCATAATTGAGTTGTTTGTTTAAAATGGATAGTAATATTAAATAATTTTTTATAAAAATATTTTTATTAGTATTTAAAAAAATTAGTATGATCACAAAATTCTTCTTATTACTCTTATCCTTTTCAGGTAATATTCTCTATTTAATTTTGTTTCAATAACACCTTTACTTGAAGATGCATGAATAAAATCAATTTTTTCATTGAATTTAATATCGGAGATTAACCCAACATGAGTTACTTTCTTTTTTTTCTTACCAAATGCAAAAAAAACTAAATCTCCTTTTTTTGATTTTTTTAATTTTACTTTCTTTCCTAAATAAACTTGTTCAGATGTAGTTCTTGGAATATTTAAATCAATAGATTGAAAAGATCTTACAAGTAATCCCGAACAGTCAATACCCTTTGATGAAGTACCACCCCATTTGTATGGAGTACCTATATAGGTTCTGGCTTTATTTATAACTGTCTGAATTGAAGTCTCATTTGCAAGTTTCTTTGTAGTAATACAACTTGATAAGGAGATGATAAATATTACTATGTATAATAAATATTTCATTACTTTTTAAGTATGCAAAATAAATCTAAATTATCTTTTTGATCTTTATTTAAATAATAATCTTTTTCAGAAATTGAAGAAACTAAGCTATCGTTGTTATTTTCCAATTTATTTCTATTTATTCTATTTAATATTTCATAGGGTATTTTATATAGAAAAGAAGGGAGATTTTTTTCTAAATTAAAAATATCTAAATTTTTGAATTTCTGAACAGATTTTTTATTCGCAGAATAATAACTTATAATCTTTTCATTACCAGCAATACCTTTAATTTCAAAATCACTAAAAGAATCTGATAAAATAGATCTCAATGATTGAGATGTATATTCACGAATGTGCCATGGGTTTCTAGTTAATGTCATCAAAATATTTGGAGTTGTAATTAAAGCTTTGCCACCTTTTTTTAAAAGTCTATATATTTCCTTTACAAAAAGCTTATCATTTTTTATATGTTCTATGACTTGAAATGAAATTATCGTATCGAATGAATTATCATCAAAAATATTTAGAGGAGGAAAAGATGAGGGAATAAATTTATTAGATGGATACCTTTCTTTAAGATTATTAACAATAGAATCAATTTTGTCAACAGCAGTAAATGTTTTAGCTTTTTGATTTATCAAATCAATCCCTCTACCTTCACCACAGCCTAATTCTAAAACGTCACCACTAATAAAAGGAAGGGATTCAATGTAAGCCTTATATAATCTTTGATGTATTGGATTATCAGAGGTTATTTTTTCAGAAGTTATTTCAGTAGTAAATATTGACATTTTTGTAAAATTAATAAGTATATTATTTGACGATATAAATTTAATCAAATAATATTCTTAAATAATAATGAAAAAAAAAGATATAATATTTGGAACAAGGCCAGTTTTAGAAGCAATTAAATCAAATAAAAACATTGAAAGAATTTTTATTCAAAAAAATACCAATAAGGATATTATTGAAGAGATAAAAACTTTAGGAAAAAAATTAAAATTAAATATTTCATTGGTCCCAAAAGAAAAATTAAATAGAATAACAAGAAAAAATCATCAAGGTATAATTTGCTATATCAGCCCAATATCTTATCAACCTATTGATGAGATTGTATTAAGATGTTATGAAAAAGGTAAAGACCCAATTATCATTATTTTAGATAAAATTACCGATACTAGAAATCTTGGATCAATTTCAAGAGTTGCAGAAGCTGTAGAAGTAGATGCTATAGTCATACCAAAAAAAGGATCTGCACTTATTACCTCTGATGCTATTAAAACTTCTTCCGGTGCCTTAAACTATGTGCCAGTCTGTAAGGTTGAAAGTTTAAATTATGTTTGTAAACTTCTAAAAAAAAGTGGATTAAAAATTATTTCTTGTACGGAAAAAGGTGAAGAGGTAGTTTATAATTTAGATTATAGTTGCCCTTTAGCAGTAATATTTGGATCTGAAAAAAATGGAATATCAAAAAGTTTACTAGAATTAAGCGATCACAGAATTAAAATACCAATGTATGGAAGGATAGATTCATTGAATGTATCAAATAGCACATCAGTTATATTATATGAAATAATTAGACAAAGGTTATTTTGATTTTAGACCGGTGTAATTTGAGCTGCTTCTTATTTTTTCACCAAGTCCATCTATTATTTTAATACCTAAATTATTACAAATTTTTGATTCTGGAATTTCCTTATTCTTTCTATCTCCTCCATTAGCAAAAATATCTGGTTTAATAAATTCAATAGACTTACAAACAGTACCATCTTTATCAATTGATATGATTGCATCATCTACCCAAATAATTGATTTAACTATTTCAAGTCTATCTGATTCACTCATAAAAGATTTGCCTTTTTTTAATTTGGATTGGTAATCATTATTTACAATTACAACCAATTTATCTCCAAATTTTTTAGCGAGCTTAATATATTCAAGATGACCAACATGAAGTGGGTCAAAATAACCACTAATTGCAACTATTTTCATGATTTAAATATTTTAAATAAAGTAAAGGTATTAAGATAATAGTTACTATATTAATTATTGATTATGAATATCTTAATATTAGGTTCTGGAGGAAGAGAACATACGTTTGCTTGGAAAATTTCACAAAGCCCTTTATGTAAAAAATTATTTATTGCTCCAGGAAATGGAGGAACTAGTAAATATGGAAAAAATATTTATGTAGATATAAATAATTTCAATGAAATTAAAAATTTAGTAATTGCTTATAAAATTGATTTCGTTTTAGTAGGTCCAGAAGATCCTCTAGTTAACGGAATAGTAGATTATTTTGAACAGTCTTATGAACTTAAAAATGTTAAAATTTTTGGGCCCAATAAATTAGGAGCTCGATTAGAAGGAAGTAAAACATTTTCACAATCATTCATGAAAAGACATAAAATACCATCTGCTAATTTCAAATCTTTCGACGTTAATGAAGTTGATGAAGGAATTAAATTTTTAAGAAGTTCATCTCCACCTTTTGTATTAAAAGCGGATGGATTAGCGGCAGGTAAAGGAGTAATAATTTCCAAAAATCTTGAAGACGCTGAAAATTCATTTAAAAATATGCTAGTTAATAAACAATTTGGTAAAGCAAGTGACAAAGTGCTTATCGAAGAATTTTTATCTGGAATTGAAATTTCATGTTTTATTATAACAGACGGAGATACCTATATATCGTTACCTGAAGCTAAAGATTATAAAAGAATTGGAGAAAATGATACCGGATTAAACACTGGGGGTATGGGAGCTGTTTCCCCTGTAAATTTTTTTGATAAAGAATTTGAAGAAAAAGTTGAAAATAGAATAATTAAAAGAACAATTGAGGGACTAAAAAAAGATAATATACCTTTTAAAGGTTTTTTATTTATTGGGTTGATGAATGTAAATGGGGATCCTTATGTTATTGAATATAATGTTAGAATGGGTGACCCTGAAACTCAAGTTGTTATTCCAAGAATCAAAAGTGATTTTTTAGATGTTTTACTCTCATGCATTGATATGGATTTAAAAAACACAAAAATTAATATAGATAGAAAAACTACATCTACTGTAATTTTATCATCTAAAGGATATCCTGAAAAATATCAAAAAGGATTTAAAATATCAGGTTTAGAAGAAATCAAAAACTCAATCATATTTCATGCAGGAACCATAGAAGAAGAAAAAAACATACTTTCAAATGGAGGAAGAGTAATAGCTTGTACAGGTATTGGTGAAAATATATCAGAATCTTTACAAGTTTCATATGAATTAGCAAGAAAAATAGATTGGGACGGTAAATATTATAGAAAAGATATTGGAAAAGATTTAATAAAAAAAAGAGAGGATGAAAATTAATTTACTTAGAATTCTAATTTTTTTTTTTATTATAAGTTCTTGCAATCAAAAGAAATTAATTGATAAGTTCTTAGATTTTGATGAGAATGGTTGGAATTCAGAATTTTCTTGTACTTACCACTTTTCAACTGAAGATATTGATCATAATACTAATATTTCATTTAGAATAAGATACAATATTGACTATCCATATCAGAACTTTTATTATAGTTATCATATTTTAGATTCATTAGATACAATTGCTAAAAATGAATTAAATGAAATAATTCTTTTTGATGAAAAAAATGGAAAGCCAATAGGAAATGGAATTAGTAATACTTTCATTTTGGAAGAAAAAATTATTGAAAATCTTTTTTTAAAAAAAAAATCATCTTTTTCAATTTATATTTATCAGATGATGAGAGAGGAAAACCTATTAGGAATTAAATCTATTGGAGTTTTAGTTGAAAAAAATTAATCTTAATTGCTGTTTATTTCTTCTTCTATTTTATCAAATAAAAATGCAACAGAAAATCTCATTGTTTCTGCTAAAGGATGGTTTTGTTCAACAGTAGAAATATATGAAAAATCAACAGAAAAATTATTATAAATTATTCCAGCTCCCATTGTAATAAACCTTCTAGCACCTTTATCATTGTTTTCATGAAAGTAACCAAACCTTAAAGCAAAGAGATCTTTATATAAATATTCTAATCCTGATGATATAGTAATTTCATTTAGTTCTTCTCGAAATCCATTTGGTGCATCAGAAAAAGAAGAAAAAATACCACTTAATACAGATCTATTTGGATCTTTTCCTTTCAATATTTTTGGTTTATTTGTAATTGGATCAATAACATAATCACCCTGATCATCAGTTTCATAAATGGGGGGCGAAGGAACTAATAATTTATTAAAATCCAAAGCAAATGTTAATGAATTGTATTGATCAAAATAGGTTTTTAATGAGCTTCCAATTCTAAAATTAACTGGAATGAAATCAAGGTTTGAAACACTTCCGTATGTAATCTTACCTCCAATATTTGAAATATGGGACCCAAAAGAAATAATTGACTCCTTACCATTAATTGATATATCATTTTTATAATAAAAACCAATATCAACTGAAAAACTAGATCCAGATTTAGCATCTGAATATCCAGATATACTTCCTGATAAATTTGACCATATATATCTAAATGTACTTCCTATACCTAAGTTTTCAGTTAGTCTTCTAGAATAAGTAATTGAACTACTTAATTCTTTTGGGTTCTCAATACCAAGTGATAAACCCTGATTATCAGTAAGCTGTATCTCACCTAAATCAAAATATTTTAAATTTAAGCCAAAAGACTGAATATTATCTAATTTATAATATCCCGACAAATAGGAAATAGACATATCATCAACAATATTTCCTAGCCATGGAACATAAGAAACAGAGAAGCCGTAATCTTTTTCTAAAAATGATAATTTAGCATTATTCCAATGGACGGAATTTATATCCGGAGATGTAGCTACGCCTGTCTCACCCATTGCAGCACTTCTTGAATCAGGTGAAATTAAAAGAAAAGGAACTGCGGTGATAATTGGTCTTCTTGAAGTATCTTGTCCAGATAAAATAGAAGATGAACCTTGAGAAAATATAGAAATTGATTCTACACTAAAAAAAGTAAATATGAATAATAAATTTATTACAAATAATTTCATCTTATAAATTTCTCTTTATAATTTTTTTATAAAATTGATTTTTCGCACCATCAAATAAACTTTTAACATGCAATTTATAAATATATATTCCATCAGAAACTATTTGTTGATTTGAATTTTTTCCATTCCATAAAATACCCTCAACAAATTTGCTTGAGTTTTCAATAATTTCAGATTTTTTGAAAATAACTTTTCCATTTAAATTAATAATTTCAATAGAAACTTCAAGATCTTCTTCTTCCCTATCATGTTCAAATCTAAATAATGTTGATTCTGAAAAAGGATTTGGATAATTCATGAGATTATTAATTTTTATCTTTAAATCATTTGTGACAATAAATAGAACTGATTCTTTACCTATATTATTGTAAGTATCATAAACTTTTATTTCAAGCTTATGTTTACCAAAAGCTAAATTTTCAATAGGATAACTTATAGTCCCTCTTTTGAAATCATCTTTAAGAGATATGAAATAATCATTTAAGACAAAATCAATACTATCATCTAAAGTTGCAACTATATTATTAGAATAATCTGAATTATAAATATTAATGCCATTTTCATCATATAGATCAATTATAAGCAATGCATTTGAACCTATATTATCTTCAGATTTAAAAGTTCTATCATTAAAATAGATATTAATATTAGGTGGATTTTCATCTATAGAGAAACTCTTAGAAGTTCCTCCTATACTAAAGTCAATATTAGAACCATTAGCATCTATTTGATTAAGGCTATCTGTTGCATACATGGTAATTTTAGCTTTTCCGAAGTTGTATTCAATATTCTTTGGGACTACAAATTCAAAAGTAAAATTACCATTATTAACACTTGATGAACCTCTAAAAATAGATTTATCCCATTCTTTAAAATAAAAAGGATCACTTTCATCCCCTAAGGTTTGCTTATCAGATAATTTATCAAAAAAATCAATAAATACCTCTCCATTAAAATTTTCGACTTTTTTTCCATTATTATTTATTTCTCCATTAAAAGAATATTTTTCCAAAGCGCGTAAAGTATCTATTGAAAGACTATCAGGAATATTTAACTTAATATCTAATTTAGGATAATTTAGAATCAAAGAAGGATCTCCCAAAAGAGAAAAATTTCTATTAATAGGACCACTTAAACTATTGTTCTTTGTAATTCTAAATATATCGCCCAATCTTAGAAAATTATTATTTTCTTTTCTAAATACATTTTTATAAAACTGATCATTTAATAAAAAATTAGTTTGAGAAAAGACAGGCCTAGTAGTAGTAAATAATGCTATTGAACCACCATCTCCTTTTTTAATCATTAGTTCACCACCAGAAGTAATCAAAGGGTTATCAAATTTCCCGAATTCACAAGTTGCTGATACTAAAAGAGGAATTTTAGATCTATTTGTCCAGTTATCAATTGAATTTTCGTCTAAAATTCTCTCTTCTGCCCATAAAAATTCATTTCCATGACCAATATAATTTATTATTAAACTACCTTGTCTAATAGCCTCATCTAACCTTTTATTTCCATCTATTGACTTTTTAACACCTCCAACTAATTCTTGTTTATAGTAATCTATAAATATTTTCTTTATATTAAATTGAGGATTATTTGAATCAACTAAATCAAAATGTTTTTCAGCATTAATTTGGTGAATATTATAATCACCATCATCCGCAATTAAGTATATATCATTTTTCCAATTTCCAAAATCATTATTTGAACTATATCTTATTAATTTGTCTATAACTAATTTTGAATCTATATTATTATTTACTGGAATTCTTCCTATTCCAACATCTAAATTATGATCACCTAAAACATTTTCAGACCATAAGCCTTCATTGTCATCCAAAAATCCAAAAAAATCATCTGATGAATAACTATAAATATTATTTGTAGAATTTCTTGATTGATAAGTGGG
>JBELBJ010000012.1:0-21759 GCA_042095375.1 Marinoscillum sp. | reverse complement strand
CATCTGATGAATAACTATAAATATTATTTGTAGAATTTCTTGATTGATAAGTGGGCACATAATTTGTATTATTGGAAATTCTATCTTTATAATCATACGAAGCATCTCCAAATAATAAAACATATTTTAATTTTTTAGAAGATTTATCATACAAATATTTTATATAGTTACGAATGGATGAAATATCCGGAACAGATGATGAGAATTGAAGGTATATTTCATTTGTTGTAATAACTTTTGTGTTTATTTTATCATTTAAAATTCTAAAATTTGCTAATCTATTTGCATCAAAAAGGAATAAATCATCTGTAATAATTAATAATTCTACATTTGTGTCAGATAAAACACTTTTTATTCTAGCTTGAGTATTATTATCAAAAGCATAATGATGAGAGCTGGGAATCAATAAATCATTATTAGTAAATATTATATATTCTTGAAATTTATTTGAATTAATATTAAATGTATTTTTCCCTATATCATTATTATATATTTGATCATTTACATGATATGGGTCCGTTATATCCCAAATTTTTAAATTTCTTAAACCCGTGGATATATTAAATTGTATTTTATCATAATTAATTCTATTTAAATTATTGAAAAATTTTTGACCTGAATCATAAATAAGTCTACTATTATAATTAATAATTATATAATCTAAATAAGCTAATGATTTCGATGTTCCTGAATAATCAATTGATAGGCTTAAGTTTTGTAAGTCATCAGATTTTATTTGAAATGTATCTAATGAAAAGATCACTTTTTCTCCATACAAATCTTCACTTATTTTCTCAAGATTTAATTCAGCAACCTTAGTATTATTAACAGAAATCTCAAATTTAGAATTATCCGTAGACCTAGATAATGCCTTTAATATTATTGAAATATTATCGTCATGTAAATTAGGTGAAGAAATATTAATTTTTTTTGAATCCCCATTAACAAATAACTCCCCCACCCATTCTCTTCCTGATTGAAGAATATTATTTAAATCATTTTCGTAAATAAATGTTTGTGAAGAGAAATCAATAACATCAAAATAATCTTCTATTGAAACATTAGATTCTATTCTTTTACCTTCTTCCTGATTAAATGTTAATAAATAAAATGATGTGTCACTATAAATATTTTTTAGGTAACTAATTTTCTTTTGTAAAGAATCGTAAGAAACTTTATCAGGACCATCAGCATAAAAAAGTATGTGTTCATCTTTGTCTAAATAATTGTCTTCATTACCGATAAAATCAATTTTCATTTCAACCGGCGAATTAAATTTTAAAGCATTATTTTTTTGATTTAAAGGGCCTTTAATTCCATTTCCAAATATTTGAATAGTATTTGGAATTATCTTTTCAACATCAATTTTTGGTGAGTAGAATTCAAAAAAAGATTTATCAAGCTTATACACACCACTTTTAGTAATTCCAATTCTAATCCAATCACCTTTTGATAGTATAGACTCTTGAGATGAAAGACTTTTAATCTCGAAAAGAAATATAAAAACGAAAAATAATATTTTAAACTTTGTCAATAATTTTTTCTTTTTATAACATAAAATCATAGAATAAATTGTAATTAATTACTTTAATTCACTTTATTCCTATTGAAAAAAAAATAAAATAATGAAACAAGAATATATATAATCACAATTATTGGAAATGCATCAAATTTGATAAATAGTATTAAAAATAAAGATGTAAATAATAAGATATACTTATGAATATTTTCAAAAATTGAAAAATCTTTAAATTTCAAAGAAATAAATCTAATATTGACTACCATCATTATTGAAAAGAATATAACTAATAAAAGTAAAGATTCAGGTGTAAGAAAGTTATTATAAGTTCCTGAATTATAAATCAAAGAATTAAAAAATAAAGCTACTAATGGTGTTGGAACACCTAGAAATACAAATTCTTGTTTATTATCAATATTGAACTTTGATAACCTTAAAGAAGCAAACAAAAGAATTAGTATCGAAAAGTATTTATAAATATCAATAGAGGAGTTAATTGAAAACCAATCATATAAAATTAAGCTGGGTAAAAGACCGAAAGATATTAAATCAGCAAAAGAATCAAGATGTTTTCCAAATTTAGAAGTTGCATTTAATTTTCTTGCTATAAAACCATCTAAAAAATCAAAAACAAGAGATACATAAATACAATACTCAATTAGATCATAATTTTTATCTAATAAAAATAAAACTCCTACAAATCCAGATACTAAATTAAGAATGGTAAAAAAGGAAGGAAAAATAAATTTCATATTAAAAAAGGATTATTGATTATTTCATTCTTCAGAATAGTTTTTGGTCCATGTCCCGAATAAATTATTGTATTCTCATTCAACAAAAATAGTTTATTTTTAATACTACGAATTAAAGTATCGTGATCTCCACCTGGTAAATCTGTTCTTCCTATGCTATTTAAAAAAAGGACATCACCACTAAAACAAACATTTGCATTTTTACAATGAAATGCTAAATGACCAGGACTATGACCAGGAAGAAATAAAACATCAAGTTCAATATTACCAAGGCTTATTTTATCTTTTTCTTTTAAATATTCACTTTCACTTAAATGCAAGTAATTATGAAAACCAAATAATGGTGCTATATTTTCAATATTTTTATACATATGCTTTTCATCAAAGGGAATTAATAATTCAGCACCATATTTTTCATTTAAATATTTATTGCCCAAACAATGGTCTATATGACAATGAGTCAAAATAATTTTTTTTAATCGTAACTTATTATCATCAATATAATTAGAAATTAATTCATTTTCATGAGGCTCAAAGTTTCCTGGATCTATAGCTATTGCTTCCTTTGAATCATCAAAAATTATATATGTATTTTCTTGAAAAGGGTTAAATGTAAATGATTTTATTTTTAACATTTAATTAAATTCTTTTACAAATTTCTTATAAAAAAGTTTAAATTATAATTTGTGGGCAAAAATTATGATTTTATAATTATTGGACAAGGAATTACCGGTTCAGTTTTAAGCTGGAGACTTATTGAAAAGAATTTAAGTTTTTTAGTAATTAACAATTCAATTAAAAAAAGCTCATCAAATTCAGCTCTTGGATTATATAATCCAATAACAGGAAAAAATTTTGTCGAAACATGGAATTCAAATCAAATAATTAATGAAACAGAAAATTTTTATGCATCTATAGAAAATAAATTAAATGAAAAATTTTTATATAAAAAAAAAATTTACCGCCCATTTTCAAGCAAAGAGGATTCTAATAATTGGGAATTAAAAATAGGATCAAAAACATATAGAAAGTATATTCAAAAAATACATTATAAATCTAAATATAAGTTTCTGAAAGATAATATAGGGGGTGTAATAACAAATAAAAGTGGTTATTTAAATGTAAAAAAATTTCTTTTACTTACCCGAAAATATTTAAAATCAAAAAATATTTATATTGAAAATGATGTAAAGTCCAAAAACATTAAATCAAGAAAAGATTATATAGAAATAATTAAAAAAAAGACTAAATATTTAATTTTTTGTAGAGGATTTTATGAAAATGAATCTAATTTTTTTTCATGGTTACCTTTTAACTTAGTTAAAGGAGAAAACATGAACATTTTTATGTCCCATAAAATTAAAGAAATAATTCAAAAATCTATATTAATTATTCCCAATGAAAATAATATATATTCGGTCGGTTCAACTTACGATTGGAAAATTTTAAATGATAAAGTGAGTGAAACTGGAATTAATAAATTAAAAAATAAAATTGAAAAAATATTAAACTGTAAATACAAAATAATTGAAAAAAAAGCAGGGATTAGACCTGCAACAAAAGATAGAAGGCCATTTGTCGGCTTTCACCCTTCTAATAAAAAAATAGGCATAATCAATGGGCTAGGATCAAAAGGAATAAGTTTAGCTCCCTATTGTACAAAAATATTAATTGATAATATCTTTAATAATAAAAACATTAATAAAGAAATAAACATAAAAAGATATATTTCGTTATATTGACACGATAGTTATGTCCAAGTTTCTTCACTTTTTCTGTTTATTCGTTCTTACTTTTTTTCATATGGAAGTAAGGTCTCAATCTTCAATTTATAATGATTATGGTAAAAACAGAATTCAATTTAAATTATTTAAATGGAAATATTTATCCTCTGAAAACTTTAATATTTATTACCACGATAATGGTAAAAGATATGCGGAAATTGCTGTCAAAGAATTAGAAAATAATTTTAATTCAATAACTAATTTTATTGGTCACTATCCCAACTCCAAAACAAAAATTTTCATATTTAATTCAGCTTCAGATTTAAATCAAAGTAATTTAGGAATTAATGAAAAAGAGGTTTTTCTAACAACTAATGTACAAACAAACCTTAAATTAGAGTTTATTACATTTTTTCCTGGTACAATTCAAGCATACATTAATAAACTTAAATATGATTTTTCAAATTCATTAATAAATGATATGATGAATAGCGAAAAAAGTTTTACTCAAAGATTTGGCAAATCTTCTTCAATTTATTTACCAAAATGGTTTACTAATGGTGCATCTAAATACCTAGCTGAAGGATGGAGTCAAGAAATGGATAATTACATGAGAGATTACTTTTTAATTTCAGATTTTAAAAAAATAACCAAAATTACAGAAGATCAAGCACCAATAATTGGTCAAAGTATATGGAATTATATAATAAATACTTATGGAAAATCAAGTGTATCTAATGTACTAAACCTTTCAAAAATAATAAAGAATACACCCAGAAGCTTTGAATCAACCTTAGGCATATCATTCAATGTGCTTTTAAAGAACTGGCAAAATTATTATATTAATAATTCTAAAGAATTGATTTCTCAATATGAACTTCCAGATAAAGAGAAAGAAATAAATCATAAGAAAGATAATATTAACTCAACGCAAACTAAATTAAGTCCTAAAAGAAATAAGATACTATATTCCATAATTGATGATAATAATCAAAAAGTTTTTGTTAAGAATTTGATTAATAATAAAATAGAAAAGATTTATTCCTCATCAAATAATTCAATTAATAATTATCCAATTCTTAATTGGATTAATAATGAAAAAGTAGGAATAATAACATATTATAAAAAAACAAATATTTTGTTAATATATGATCTTTCAAATAAAAGAAAAGAAATAAAAAAACTTGAAAATTTTGATCAAATAAACAGTTTTGATTTTAATTCTTCATCAAACCTTTTAGTAATTAGTGGTTCTTCAAAAGGAAAAACTGATTTATATTTATTAAGCACATATAAAAACTATATGAAAAAAATCACAAATGATAAATGGGATGATATAGATCCAGTTTTTATTCCTAATCAAGATATTATTTTATTTAGTTCCAATCGAAAAAGTACTTTTTTAGATGATAGCAATTATAATATAAATCAGATAAAAGATAATAACTATAATATTTTTTTATATCATTTAGATACCACTAAATTAGAACTAAAACAAATTACAAAAACAGTAAGTAAAGATACTAGACCGTTTGCAAAAAATATTGATGAATTGTTTTATCTCAGCGATATCAAGGGAATTAGTAATATATTTAAATATGATTTAAGAAATGAATCGTTTTTTCAAGTGAGCAACTTTTTTTCTGATATATTAAACTACGATATTGATTTCAAAGAAAATATTTTAATTGCTTCATTAATTAATGAAGGTAATATTAAAAATTATTATTATGAAAATTTTAATTTTAGCAATAATGTATTCACTCTTGAAACTAATCGTAAAAAATTTCTAATTAAAAAAAGCTTGTTAAATAAAAATCTTCCTAAAATAGATTTTAACTATAAGGATGATTCGGTAAAAATAAAAGGAAATGTCGATTATGAAGATGTTGATAATTTTATTTTTGAAGATGAAGATAGTTATAATAATGTTTCATCAATTATTTCAAATTATAAAAAATTTCAAAAAAATTCAAATGCTTTTTCATCTCATGATTATAAATATTCTATAATTAAAAATAATTTTAATTCATTTTTATTTATTGATCCAATTAAAGGTTTTGGAAATAAAATTGAAGTTGATATAATTGATTTATTTGAAAATCATAAATTATATAGCAATGCTTTTATTCCATTTAGAAATTTAAAAAGTCCAGATATTTTTATTGAATATAGTTATTTAAAAAGTAGGAATGACTTTAAACTAGGTTTTAAAAGAAAATTAATATTTTTAGAAAATGATAAAGAGTATTTATATCATAAATATCAATATAACTCAATATTTTTAATATCATCTTATCCTATTTCAAGATTTTCAAGAATTGAAGTATCACCTGAATTTAACTATTCCCAATTCAATGATCTTGATTATAGAGTAGTTAATACAACACCTCTTCCCCATCTAACAGAAAGTAAATTTAATTATATAGGAATAAAAACAAGGTTCATTTTTGATAACACCAAAAAAATTGCAATGAACTTGCATCAAGGTACAAAGCTAAAATTTGGAATTGAAAATTTTAACTCAACAAAAGCAAAAGAAAATAGTTTCAATAAAGTATATTTTGATATATATCATTATCAAA
Organism: Marinoscillum sp.; assembly: GCA_042095375.1. Classification (GTDB taxonomy): domain Bacteria; phylum Bacteroidota; class Bacteroidia; order Cytophagales; family MED-G16. Next base: position 15,179 of record JBELBJ010000012.1, on the reverse strand, counting down.
AAATACATAAAGAAATAACTTTAGCATCTAATTTATATTATGGAAATTTTTTTGGAAATAACCCTAAATATTTTCTACTTGGAGGAGTTAAAAACTCTTTGTTTTCAAAAAAAGAAGAAAATGTTAAATATGATCCTTTGAAAATTAGTAGTGGTTTAGATAATTCAAATGTGCTTTTTACTGAATTTCATAACCTTAGAGGTTATAATTATAATAAATTTCAAGGTAATCAAATTCTTAAATTTACTACAGAGCTAAGAATTCCAATAGTAAAATATTTATTTAATAGAGAAGTATCTTCATCTTTTCTTCAAAATTTACAATTAATTAGTTTTTTTGATATTGGATCATCATGGACAGGAAAATCACCATTCAATACTGAAAACAGTATAAACATTTGGGTAATAAATGATCCAGGTTCAGTATTTGATGCAGAAGTTGTAAATTCAAAAAATCCATGGTTATCAAGCTTTGGTTGGGGAATTCAATCTCTAATTATGGATTACTACGTTAAAATAGATTTTGCAAAACCTATTGAGGATTATAAAATAGGAAAACCAAAATTACATTTCTCACTTGGGTATAGTTTTTAATTTATTATGATACTTTCAATGACAGGCTATGGATTTAAAAGGGTTGAGATAAATAATGAGACTATTGAAATCGAGATTAAATCTCTAAATTCAAAGTATTTTGATATACAAAATCAAATACCAAAAGAATTAAGTCATAAAGAAATTCATATAATGAATTTATTAAAAAAAAATCTGAAAAGAGGAAAAGTAAATTTATCAATTTCAGTAAATCAAATAACTAATAATAATACTATTGAGATAAATAAAAATATATTCAAAAAAAAATATAAAGAACTGCAAAACCTTTCAAGATCAGTAAATAATTCCTATGAAAAAGATTTATTCAAAATAACATCTAGCCTAAATAATATTATTACATATAATTCAAAAAGAAACAAAATAACATACAATAAGATTTTGCCTTTTATAAATGAAACTATTGATCTATTTAATAAGTTTAGAAAAAAAGAAGGAGAAGATTTAGCTAAAGATTTAAAGAAAAATATAAATAAAATAAATATATGTATAAACTCTATAATAAAAATTGATAAAAAATCTATTAATAAAAAGGAGGTATTATTAAAAAATAAATTAAAAAGTATAAGAAATAGTATATTAATTGATGAAAATAGACTTGAGCAAGAAATTCTTTATTATATCGAAAAGCAAGATATTAATGAAGAGATACAAAGATTAAAAAGTCTAGTATCAAACTTTCTAAACACAATGAAATCTAAAAATCATTATGGTAAAAAACTTATTTTTATTTCTCAAGAAATAGGAAGAGAAATAAATACAATTGGATCTAAAACAAATGAATTAGATATAAAAAATAAAGTGATTGAAATGAAAGAAAAATTAGAAAAAATAAAAGAAATACTTTTTAATGTGCTTTAGAAACTAACCTCCTAATTTAAAAGTAATTGGCAAAATCATTCTAACTCTAACAGGCCTTCCCCTTTGCTTACCAGGAGACCATTTTTTTGCTCTTGAAATTACTCTAACTGCTTCTTCATCACAACCAGCACCAATTCCCTTAATAGCTTGAACATCAGTTAAAGATCCATCTTTACCAACTACAAATTGAACAAAAACCTTGCCTTCAATACCCATTCTTCTAGCTTGAGCAGGATACCTTAATGTAGTCCCAACATATTTATAAAAAGCACTCATTCCACCAGGAGGTTGTGGTTGATCTTCAACAATAGTAAAGATTTCATCAATCTCTTCCTCTTCAGGAGCTTCTTCAAAAACAATTTCTTCAATAACTGTTTCTTCAGTTATTTCTACATCTATTTCAATTTCTATTTCTTCCTCTATTTCTTCCTCATCTGGGACCTCAATAATTTCAGGTTGTTGTATAACAGGTGGTGGCGGGGGTGGTTGTTCGGTAGCAGGAATTTCTAATAAATCTTCAAAATCATCTTCAATATTTCCTAAATCAATGCCAGATCCTCTATCATAAAAACGCCATTCGAAAGCAGTAATTACAAGCAATAAACTCACGCACAAACCTATATTCATAAAAAGGCCTGATCTCTTTTCCAAGTCAGCGCTAGTATTCTTTTTTAATTCCATATGATATATTTGATTAAAAAAACTATATGTAATAATACTAATTCATTTTATTTTAACAAAATAACAAACAAAAATTCCTAAAAAATTAAAAAAAATATCTTCTAATTCAAAAGATCTATAAGTAGTTAAACTTTGAAGAAACTCAATTAAAAAGCTAAATATTAATATTAATATTAATAAAATAATTTTTGATTGAAAATTATAATTTAATCTACTAGATTTTAAAGTAATAAGTAGAAGATAAGTCATAACAAAAAAAATAATAAAATGAAAAAATTTATCATTTAAGAAGATTATAGGGAACTTAGGAGGACTAGCTTTTGTGAAAAATGAATAAAGACTAAGTAGAATCCATGTGAAACTAAGAAATAAATTCAGATAAAAGTTATCCAGATATTTCTTCATAAGATTTAAGATCCAAAAGATTTTCAACTTCATTTAGATCTAAAATTTTAATTTTAATCATCCATCCTTCACCATAAGGATCAGAATTGACAAGCTCGGGATTATCAACAACTTTTTTATTTATTTCTACAATCTTACCAGTAATAGGCATAAAAAGATCAGAAACTGTTTTAACGGCTTCAACTGATCCAAAAACTTCACCAGAATTAATTTCTTTATCTAAACTTTCAATTTCTACAAAAACAATATCTCCTAATTCTTTTTGAGCAAAGTTTGTGATTCCAACTAAAGCATAGTCTTCATCAATATTTATCCATTCATGATCTTTTGTATATTTTAAATTTTCCGGATCCATAATATTTTAAATTTCCCAAAAGTAATATCTAATTTTAATAAAATAAACTCTATTGAGATAAACTTAATCTTAATTTTACACCAAAAGAAGAAGAATACCTAGGAAATGAATTTGCAACACTTGGTTTATTAATTGTATTTTCATAATACATTATTAAATTTAGTTTGTCATTGACCGAATAATTAATGTTTGGTCTTAGCTGGAAGTTATAATTACCATTTGTTAAAATATTTTCTCCTTCGATTTTTCTTTGAATTGTTTTTGTATCTCTTAAAACAAGATTCATCCTAAACTTAATATCATTATCTAAAATAATAGTCTCACCCCTATATTTAAATGGGAGTTTTAGTTTAGACTTTGTAAAAGAAAAATCCAATGAGATATCACTATTTTTTAATTCTGAAATTTGAGAATTTGATAAATTCAAATTCAAGTTTCTTTCAAGTCTATATTCAATCCTCGCATTTAAATTATTTTTAGTTCTTACATTTATACCTAACAAAGGTGAAAATCTTTCAATTATATTTACTTGGCTAATAATATAAAATGGTACTAAACCATTTTCAGACTGTTTTGATGCAAGGGGATAATTTGAAAAATTATTTGAAAAATCCATATTTTCATCATAATACAACGAACTAACAAAATTATTTATTGAATAGATAGATTGATAAGAATGACTTATAGTGATTGATGAAAAAATATCTTTTAAAAAACTAACTTTCGATAAACCTGCAAAATCAATTCTCCAATTTGGAAGTGGAGATTTTATAAATGGATTCAAAGATATGTCAAGTGGATCTGATTTAGAATAAGCTGATATAAATGCTGGAATTAATACATCCTGAGAATTTAAACCATATTCACCTATTGAATTAATTGTATTAAGTCTATCTCTAATTATTTTTCTATTATTTACAAAAGTATTGAATGTGGAAGAATTATTTTGTTCATCGTCCTTAGCAAAAGCTGTCTTAATTAAAATGTAAGAAATTGAAAAATCACCAGATCTTGAAGGCGTTAAGGAAACAAATGATTTATTTAAATCATCAAATCTAAATATTTCTTGGAATCTTTCAGAGAAAGATCTTTTTGCATCCAATTGAATTCTTAAAAAATCAAAAGGTTGAATACTACCTCTTAATGTAATATCTTCAGATCTAACCTGTAAAAATGGACTAGTCAATGATGAGGTTTCAGTTAACCAATTACTTTCAGATGCATCAAACCTAATATTTGAATCTTGTGATCCTAAAACAAAATTCCATCCTGGAGATTTAAATTTTGAATTAATACCAAATAAATTTGGGGAATTTATAATACCAGCTAAAGTAGTTCCTCCATTAATTGAGTAATTAATATTAAATGATCTTGCTGACATAATTAATTTCATAATTGTTTTGAGAAATTTATTATCATATATCGTCTTTAATGAATCATCTAAAACAAGCTTTGATTTTCTATTAAATTTTTTCAAAAAAGGAATTTTATTATAAAGTTTAATCATATCAATTTTTCCATTAAATAAATAATCTCTATTATTATTTATAATGTTACCTAATGTATCAGATTGAGCTACAGATCCTCCTACCCACAAATATTTCACATTCACCCTTCCTTGTGAAGATATCCAATCAGTAATTGGTAATTTTTCTAATGGAAGTTTATAACTTACAGTTATATTCTGCTGAAAATTTTTTGTTCTTCCTAGTTTTCTTAGATTATACCACAAAGAATCTCTCTTTTCTTTTGTATCAATTTCACCTTCTGGCTCATCAATTACAGCATTTGTTATTGAATTATAATCTATATTTAAACTTTTAGCTAAATTCCAACGCATATTATATGATCTATTAAAAGAAAAATACTTTTCATAAATTGGATCAACATTCTCTATACTTAGCTCCGAATTTCTATATTGATCTTTTGTATAGCTTCTGTGTAAGTCTGCAGAAAAAGAAAAATTTGATGGTATTGGATTAAAATTAAAATCTTTTATCAATTTTAGAAATTTGGAATCTAACCATTTAATATTTTTAAATGGCTCAATATTTTTTTCTTTAGCAGAATAATTATAAGATAAATTTCCTCTATGTTGTTTTGTTTCAGAAGAAGCAAGATTTATACTTTTGTTTTTTGTTTCACTATATGAAAAACTTGTAGAAATATTTTCTATATCCCAAAAATCTACTCTAGAATCTTTCATTCTTTCCTTTCTAACATTATTTAAACTTATAGATTTGGTTTCTCTAGTTTCTTCTACTAAATTTTTATATGCTTTTTTCTCATTTTCAGATTGAAAAGAAGACAGAGAAGCGTCTAATGGAATATCTTTATCTAAAGGGTCATAATATGGAGTGATCTTACTTTTGTCTGTAGAAATATACAATGGTAATTTAATACCCGATTTTGAAGGTAAAAATTTATCTAAATTAATATTTGCTGATGCGTCATATTGAAAATTTTCTTCTCTTGTCCTTTCAAAAATTCTCTGTTGTATCGATCCAAAACCAACTGATGTATATCTTAATGAACCGCTTACATCAGCAAAATCAGCTAACTTCATATTTAAAGAAACATTTGATGCCCAACCTTTCTTTTTATCAAAATCAGTAGCTCTTAATTCATTGTACCAAACACAAACTGATTTAGATGATCTATCTTTACTGTAATTATTCCTTATTCCTAACATTATATTAAGCACTGAACTAATGTTAGGTCTTCCAACTATTGAAATTTTATATTTTCCATTTTCAGATAACTTGGTATATGGAATCTTGTTATCTATATTTAATCTATTCCTTTGAGATTTAATAGAAAAAAGTTCATTTAATGATAAATCTAATTCATTATCTTCAGGCCATACTAACCTTGAAATATCTCCTTGATTTGAAATTAAATTTGGTTGTGTAATCTTTAATGGAATCTCTATTTCATAAAAATTTTCTTTATAATCAGATCCTATTCTAACAATTGCACTAACTTCATTATCGTAAACTAAATCTCCGTTAGATGATTCTGCATGTAAAAACATTTTAATCCTACCATAGTTTACTAAATCATAATTAACTTGTTTAAAAACTGCCCTTGCATCGCCATCATAAAGATCATTTACACATAGTTGTAAAGACTGTTCATTAGTCCTTCTTTGAACAATCGTAGTATTATCAATATCTCTTTTTATTCCAGGAGGAATAACATAAGGAGACTTCTCCTCTGAACCAATACTATTTTCTTCAATATTTACAACAGAAACTTCAAAGTTAGAGGAAGAAAATTCAGGTATTTCATTTAATCCTTTTTCAACTAAAGAAGATTCATATTTTTGCCATTGGCTACCCACAAACTGAAATTTTGCAAATCTTAAAACAACAGGCTCCTCCCAATTAGTAAGGTAAGTTCTTATAAATCTTATATTTTTAAAATCAGATATACTACCCTGGATTCTGTCTGGATCTCTGATTGGAATTCTAAACTGATACCAGGTCGCCTCTCCTGGCTGGTCAACAATTTTATCTACAATATGATTTGTACCTATTTTTAAATTTCCAGGCTCTAATGATATCTTATATTCATAGTATTTCTCGATATTTGATAATGTATTATCTCCATTTATATCTTCATTTTCGGGAAAAGGAGATCCTTGGGCAGCAAAATTTCCTTCAAATGCTAGGGGAGTATTCCCATCCATTCCGTTATAATTTTTGTACCTTTCAAGAATTTTTTTATCTTCAGAATCAAAGTTATCACCTAAATAATATTGAAAATTATCCGCTGAGACATCTTGTTGAATTTTGATAGAAGATTCAGATGTCAAAGAAATATTATTTAAGAATGATTCCTTAAAATAATCTAATTCATCATTATCATTTAACCCATCCAAACCCACATCTTGTATCTCTCTAAGAGAATTATCATTTTCAAAAAATTTAGTCAAATATTGTTTAGTCGTGACTCTACCCCATTCATTCTCTATCGTATTACTTGAATTATAATCTTTAGAAAGACCATTTTCAAAAGCATGAACTTCATCTTTCATTATATCTTCAGAAATATTTCCTAAATTAAAAATTAGATCACCTCCTGTTTCATTATTTTTATTGAAAATGCCATCAATTACTTTTCCTTTTTCACCTTTAATAAATGGATCCATCATCCAAAACTCTAAATATTGAATATTAGTTTTATCAAAATCAACATCATTGGAAATATTTCTTGTTATAGAACCAAAATTTGACCTTGGATTCTTCAATAATCCAGATGGATATAAATCAGAGTTATAATTATATTGACCTCTCTCTGATGGAAAGTAAGCAATATCAAATGTAGATAAGTTGGTGTTAATTAATTTTTTATCTTGTTGTCTAAAAATATCTTGTGGGGAAATCGCTTTTATATAATTATTTTCCAAATCTTCTTTGGTAAGATTTCTTGGAGAAGAAGAAGAAAATCCACCTTTAATATAAAATATATTATCAATAACATACCATGCTATTTTAGCTCTTTTATATGAGTAACCTAAATTATTAGTTGTTTGATTACTTAAATCAAACCTATTATTATCAGTTGTTGGTGTCGTTCCTAATTTCCAAATTTGAGATGAACTCCCTAAACTTAAAGGAATAATTGCATTTTCAAAATCATCTATGTACGTTGTCCCCTCTCCATTAACCTTATTAGAAGTACCAGGAATCAGTTGTGCAAATTCAGCATTTAAATTAATATTTGATATTTCTTTAGTCCCAAGTAAAGGAACAAAATCTATTATTTTAGTTAATAGCTTACTCTCTTGAAAAATACTAAGATCAAAACCATACTTAGTATTTTTTATAGGCTCACTTCCTATGCTATATCTACTTATTCCTCCCGGGCGTTCATTCAAATGTAATAAGGTAAAACCTAAACTAGCATTATCAGAAAACTTATATTCCATTCTAGTACCTGATAGCCACTTAGTTTGAAAATTAAATAAATCAGCTTTTTCATACGATACACTTATATCTTTTCCAGAAGTTAAAATTCCAGTATTAATTATTTTGATTTTCCCTAAATTATAATCTACAGTATAATCTTTACCTTCTACAAGTTGTATATTTCCTGACATAACAAGAACTGAGTTTTCTGCAATATCTAGACCTGGTAAACTAATTTCACTAGAAGAACCAGAACTATACTTACCTATAATATAAAATTTATTTTTTGATAATACTTTCTTTGCATCAGATTGAGTAAGGTCATATAACTCTTCAAATACATACTTAGATTTAAGGTTTTCTTCATTATTTTTTTCAAAGTAATAACTTAAATTATTTCCAAAAGGTTGAAGAATTGGAAAAATTATATTACCAGTATTTGAATCAATTGTATATCCTTCAACATAATCAAAATTACCATCCTTTTGAGGATCATTACTACTATTCAATCTATCAAGACCTAATAACTCTACTAGAGGTTTATCTTTAGTTAAAATTCCTTCATTTAGGCTTGGGTTGTCAAATCCATTCGCATCATCCCTATAATTAATTCTTAATTCAAATCCTTCACTATTAACCTGATTAGAATTAAGATTATAAATATTTTTCATCATTAATTTCCAAGTTGGAATAGAAGTATTAATACTTGAAGGTCTTAATAACTTAAGAATAATAGTTTCATCATCTCCTCGATTTTGATAATTTTCAGATAATTCTCCAACTTGATATCTTTTACCATTATAGGTATATTCATATGATACAGCTAAAACCTCATCATTTTGTAATTTTCTTAATAAAGAAATATATCCTAAAGCACTATTAACTTTATATTCAGAATCACTTAATTTTCTTGCTGAAGTAACTTTTTCAAAATCAATACTATTAACCAAACTAAAATCATTTTTCATTATTTCATTAACTGACTCAATATTTCTTAAATTTGAATTATCAATTAAATAAGTAAATAATTCATTAGCATTATTATCATTAGGTCCACCTATACCACTACCTATATTTAAGTTATTAGGTTTATAAATTTTAGATCCTTCCCCCAAATCCATTAATGCCAAAAAATTTCTTAAAGTCTCCGTATTATTGTTTCTATTAAGAATGTATACTTCAACTCTCGTTATATTTATACCAGAAATAACTTGAGGTAAAGAACTTAACCAATTTTCATAGTTATCTCTAAAAAAATGTCCTAAGAAAAAATGTCTATTTTCATCATAATTGGAAGATAAAATTTCAAAATTTCTTCCTTCAGCTCCATTTTCAATTTTTACTGATTCGCTTTTCCCTTGTTGTCTTGACAAAATACCTGTAATAAATAATTTCCCAAATTGAAGTTCTGTTTTTATTCCAAATAGACTTTGAGCACCCCTTAAAAGACTATTATTTATAGGCATACTTACATTTCCAATTTCAATTTTTTTAATAATTTCTTCTTCATATCCTGTATAATCAAGTTTTAAATTATTTTGAAAATCAAAAGTATTATTATTATCGAAATTCGCACTTATTTTTAATTTTTCACCAATTTGACCTAGAATACTCAAGTTAAGTTGTTGATCATAATTAAAACCACCATTTCTTTGTTGTCTTATAGGGATAGAAGGATTTTCTATTCTTTGTAATTTTCCCCCAAAATCAAGATTTACAAATCCATTTACTGATAAATCGATATAATTACCTCCAAAAATTCTATCAAAAACTTGAGGAATAAATATTTTAGGAATCAACCTTCTCCCTTGTAAACTGTTTTCACCATCAAGTTCTGTAGATTTTTTCCCCCAATTCTCTTTAACTAGACTTTTAGTTTGATAATTACTATATTTTTCAAATGGTATTCCAATAACAGGTCTATATGCTATATTACCTATAGATTCTGTAAATGTATATATCATAGATGTATCAATCTTTAAATCATTAACTATACTAGTTGAGGAAAGAGAAAAAAGATTGCTTGAATATAAATCTTTCAAAGAATTACTATAACTATCCTTCAATTTAAATGTCGAAAAAATAGAAGGAATGTATTTTTTACTCTTTATTGAATCATAACTGGTTGTATCTTGAGCATGATCAAAATAGTGGATATTTTCTTTCCCTATTATCACAAAATAATAGAAGGAAAAGAAAAATATTAAGAATGTTATTTTAAAAAATTTATTCAAAACAATCCTATTTATCGTTTAGGATTTCTTCAAAACTTCTTTTATTAAACTTTCAAGTGATACATTCTCATTTTCCTTTAAAATCTGATCCACTTTTATACGAGAAATATTTCTAGAAATTCCTAAAGATGATAAAGCATTTAACGCATCATTTCGTAAAGTATTGTTTGTTAGTGATGAAAAATTATCATCACTTTTTACAAAATCTTTATTTTTCAATTTATCTTTTAATTCTAATATTATCCTTTCAGCTGTTTTTAATCCAATTCCTTTAATAGATTTTATAGTTTGAAGATCACCATTTAATATTGCCTCTTGCAGTTCAGAAGCAGAAAGAGAAGATAAAATCATCATAGCAGTACTTGGGCCAACACCACTAATAGATATTAAATCTAAAAAAATTATTTTTTCAGATATAGAAAAGAACCCATATAATGTATGCCCATCTTCTTTAACCTGTAAATGTGTATTAATTTCTATTTTTTTTAAATCTTTGATTTCACTATAAGTCCTTAAAGAAATCTTCACTTCATATCCTACACCTGAAACATCAAGTACTATATAAGTAGGATCTATCTTAATTATTTCACCTTTTAATAATGCAATCATATTTCAACTTAAATTTTGAATGACCAAAGTATAGAATAAATTTCCCTCATTAAATCTCTTTTTTTTGAGCCTGGAGCATAAACGTAACCTTCCAAATAATATAATCTATTTGATTTTTTATCTACAAAGGTATAACTTAAGAAAGGCCCACCACCAGAAATATCACTTAATTTCCATAATCCTCTTGTTTCTATTGAAAAGTTTTTCTTGAAATTAACTTCTTTTTTCAAAAAAGGAAGCTCTTTTTGATAAGTCATATATATTGAAGGATTTTCTATATCTCTTAGATATTTTAAACTGATTTTCTTCCTAAAGTCTTCAATATTTTTTTTATAAAAAACTTCATCTGAAACATAATTTTCGAAATATATAAATATGTTTTTTTCTAATTCAGGATCAATTTCTCTCAACCAAACAAATTGCGAATCTAATTTAGCAATACTAAATCCAGAAGGAACAGTAATATTATATCCAAACCTTTTGATTAAGTCTTTTGAAATATTTTTATTAGTATTTGATAACTTTTTTCTATTTATGTTCTTAGTTACTCTATTTTCAAAATAGTTTCTTAATTTATTTTTATTTTTTTTGATATGCTCCAATAATATTGAATCATCTTTACTAAAAAGATATAAGATTTCTTGACCTTTTGCGTACTGATCTTTTTTAATCATCATAAATAGAGATGAATCCTTCTCAATTTTTTCTATTGAACTTTGATTAAATTCTCTTCTGAGTAGTTTTGAGGAGGGACTATTTCCTTCAAGAGTAAAAGCAATTATAATGTTTTTGGCAAATTTTAATATATTATTAAAATTTTTAGGCCTAATATATTTTAAATCAAAGTAAGGCTCAGGTTGTGGAAGTCCATAAATATTTTCACCAAAAACATCTATCAATGATCTTCCAAGCTTATTTTTAAACTTAGAAGAGTCCATTACAATAAGCATTTCACTTTCAGTACCGGATGCATTTGGAAGAAAATTATTTGAATTTTTATTATCAGAACTACAGTTAGATAATAGATAAAATACAATTACAGTAGATAGAATTATTTTGTGTTTCATATATTAATTTGAATAAACAAAAATAACGATTAATATAAGAAGAATACATTTTTATTTTTCGTCTTTTCTTCTTAATGGAAATCTTTTTATATAAATTTAAGTAGTTATAAAATTAAAATTATGAGTTCAGATAATTTAGTAAATAAAGGAGTAAGTATGTGCTTTGTAAAGATGGCTAAGGTGGATGGAAATTTTGTTGATGAAGAAAAATATAATATTACAAAAAGTCAAGTTTACAATAAGTATAAATACAGCAACTTAAAGGATTTAAATACCGAAGGTTTTTTTCAAAAATTTCATTCAACTTATGGGCCTGAAATTTCTAAAACTTTAGAAGAAGAAGAAAAAGAAAATTTGATTAGAGATCTAATTAAAGTTATAAAAGCTGATGGAAAAATTCATAAACATGAATCTTTCTTACTTGGTCATATAGGAAATTGTATTGGATTAAGTCCTGACAAAATTGTAACTGTTATAAAATCTGAAACCGAAGGAGATGAAAAATCTGCCGGTTGGCTTTCTTGGTTATTTGGTTAATTATTACTAATATATAAAATTATAATCTATGAAATATTCAATGTTTATTGGAAGATGGCAACCTTTACACAAAGGACATCAATGGCTGATAGATCAAAGACTATCAAAAGGTAAAAATGTTTTGGTATGCATTAGAGATGTGGAGGCTGATGATAAGAATCCTTTTTCACCTCAAGAAGTTTTAGAAAATGTATCAAAACACTATTCAAAAGAAATAGAAGAAAAAAGAATTAAAGTAATTATCATTCCTGACATTGAATCTATAAATTATGGAAGAGGGGTTGGATATGAAATCATTGAACACGTTCCTCCTAGTGATATCAAGGAAATATCTGCAACAAAAATAAGAAAAGAGATGGGACTATAAGGATATACTATTTTTTATCCTTTGAATCATCACTCTCTATTTCTTTTTGTATTTCTTTTGAAGCTTCTTTGAATTCTCTTATCCCTTTACCAAATCCTCTAAATATTTCTGGAATTCTATTGGCACCAAAAAAAATGACAACAATCAATGCGATTATTAATAATTCCCAACCTCCTGGCATAGCTAATACAAAAAACGTTTTCATAATTCAAAATAATATTAATGTAAATATATATAAATCATTTTCTATATATCCATTTTTCTGGATTCAACTTTATATTATTTTTCCAAATTTGAAAATGTAATTCAGTTGTTCCTTCATTATTTGTAATCACATCTGCTAAATAGTCACCAGATTTTACTATATCACCTTTTTCTACTTTTAGATTTTTGAGTCTGGCATATAATGAAAAATAATTTCCATGTTTTATAATAATAACATTATTCATTCCTGGAATAAAAGCAACAGTAGAGATAATACCAGAAAAAATAGATTTAACTCTAGAATCTTTTTTTGTCTGAATGTCTATGCCATCATTTTTTATTTTAATATTTCTAAGAATAGGATGATTATTATCTCCAAATTTATTTGAAATAAAACCAGAAATTACTGGCCACTCAAATTGACCGATATTCTTTTCAAAAGCTTCTGTTATATCATCATCTTCTATAGATAAAGAAGTATCCTTTTCTTTTTTGTTTAACTCATCTCTAATAACCTTAGCTATTAGTTTATCTAATTCTCTAAGAGCTTTTTTTCTAGACTCAATTTCTCTTCTTAGCTTCTTTTGTTTTTGATTGAGGTCTTGAATTATATTATTTTGTTTTTTTCTTAATGATTCTAGACTTTTATTTTCATCAATTTCTTGGTTAAGTATATTTTTCTTATCATCATTTTTTTTAATCAAACTATCCTTTTGACCATTTAACTGCATCGAAACCTTATCTATTTGTTTGACTTGATTCTTTCTTATCTCAAAGTATTGATTCAAGTATTGTATTCTTCTAAATAATTGATTGTAAGTTTTAGATGAGAAAATAAAAATAATTTTGTTTAATGAGGAGTTTGATTTATATGAATTATAAATCATTTCTCCATATTCCAATTTTAACTTACTTAAATCACGTTCAAGAAAATTTATGACCAAATTAAGGTCTACAACATCTTTATTAATATAATTTATTTCATTCTTTAAATTTGATATGAATTTGACTCTGGAATTTATTTGTCGTTTTACAACATTTAATTTTCCTAATGTAGCGTTTTTGACAATCTCGGTTTCTTTTAATATTTTTTGCCCTTCTTTTATTTTATTTAGGTTTTCATTTTTTTCACGTTCAAGACTTTCTCTAGTCTGCTGAGAAAATCCTGCATAAACACAAACAAGAAAGAAAAGAAAAAAAAGTTTACAACTCCTTAACTTCATATTTGGAAGGTACATTAAATGGGAATTTTAGTGTTTTGTTAGTTCTTTCAACTTTATTATAATTAAAACTGATATTAGTAATTAATGGTAATGAATTATCTTCAGCGTAGCTAATAGAAGTAAATGAATGTTGAGTTGGAAACATCAATTTCCCTAATGGTTTAAAATCCTCATATATTACTGTCAACAAATAATTTGTTAGTTCATCAAATACAATAACCTTTTCAACTTTCGAGCTTCGAAGGTTTATAACATTCTGAGTTTGAATAGAGTTATTTTTTTGTTCAATTTTAATATAATCACCTTCTCTTAAAATATTATCTTTATCAGAGTAGTTTTCAATCATATTTCCAATCAATATTGATTCTATCTGATTATAGGTAAGTTTAATCTTAAACTCTTTTTCAATAGCTTCAGGAGAAGATTTATAAAACTGTTTATTAATTCGATCCATAATAAACAGTGAATCACTAGTGATAAGACCTCTTATCGCTTCAAATCCAAGAGCAACTCTTATTGAAAACCATATTTTTTTTCCCTTCTCTACTCTTGTATTCAAGGTAGCATTTATAAGTTGATTTTGATTTTTATACTGAAATTTGGATTTGGTTATTAGGTATTTAAAATCAATTTCTTCGACTTTAAAATCTTTGATGCTAATCTCAGAGGAATCCGACGGTATAAAATTCTTTTTACAGGATATGAGAAAAATAAGAAAAATAAGAGAGAAAACTTTTTTCATAATTTGACACAAAAATAATAATTAAAAAATAATTATTCGCAGCTTATAGAATTCCCTACAATAAAATAACCTCCATTCAAACTATTTATTTTTGAGACTGCAGCTGATGATAGTTGAAAAGTATATAAACCCATATTGTTTTTGTCAATTACCTGACAAGAATATAATAATCCATTACCCAAATCTTTCCATATTTCATAACCTGCTGCATTATTTTTAGTAGTAATTATTTCAGCGTGAGTTGTATTTGACACTTCCCAAATTTTAGAATACGCATCAGTTCCTCCACCTATGTTATACCAATTATCAATATCAAGTTTAATCTGCGCTGAAGTAATGGTTTCTCCAGCAACCGAAGCTAAATTCCAAG
>JBELBJ010000011.1:10942-36576 GCA_042095375.1 Marinoscillum sp. | reverse complement strand
CAAAATAAAAACCGAATTTCTAGTCAGACAACAGATATCATTGAGTTATTTGGTAATAATGAGAAAGAATTAAATCAAGCAATTGAGGCTGCAAAATCAAAAGATGACTTTAAGTCCTCAAGTGAATTTTTAATAAAAACTTATGGAGAAAAATATAACTGGGATTTAAATGATAACAAGCTAAGTTTTTTTTTAAAGGACATTTATCGGCATCATAAAAGCTCATCTTCGTAAAATAGATGGTTGATAACTGTTTAGCTTAATAAATACAAAAAATAGAATTGAAAAGGAAATAATTGATGAACCTCCATAACTGACTAAAGGTAATGGAATACCAATTACCGGGAATAGTCCCATTGACATAGCAATGTTAAGAGAATAGTGAAAAAAGAAAAGAGAAAAAACAGAATACCCATATATCAATGAAAATTTATCTTTTTGAATCTCAGCTAAATTTAAAAGTCTGAATAGAAAAAAAGAATATAAAATTATAAATAATAATGATCCTATAAAACCAAATTCTTCTCCTATTACGGAAAAAATAAAATCAGTACTTTGTTCTGGAACAAAATCAAATCTAGTTTGTGTTCCTTGTAAATATCCATTGCCAAACAAGCCCCCGGAGCCAATAGCAATCTTTGATTGACTGACATTCCAGCCAGATCCAAGTGGATCAGAATTGGGGTTAAATAAAGAAATAATTCTGGTTTTATGTCTTGGCTCTAATACATTCTCTAAAATAAAATTTTGACCTTGAACTATTATTAAACTTAGAATGCAAAAAACTGATATTTGAAAAACCCTCTTTAAATTATTTATAAAAATACCTATAGCAAATAAAGTGAAAATAATTATAACCCCAAAAAGGGTGATTTTATCTAGAATAATTCCGTGAAAAAATAATAAAGCAAAAGAAATAAGAATTAAAATAAATTTAATCGGAATAATATTATATCTATATAATACTACTATAAATGAAAAGAAAATAAAGGCAGTTCCAAAATCACCTTGTGATAAAATAAGCACAAACGGTAAAAAAATAATAGTTAAGGAAATTAATTTAATTTTTAAATTTGTTTTGGCATTCTTTTTATTTTCTAAATAGTTTGCTAGAAATAATGCAGTAGTAAATTTAGCAAACTCTGAAGGCTGAAATCTAAAATCATATATAGAAATCCAAGAAGTAGAACCAGAAATTGTTGTTCCATATATTAATACTAATAAAAGTAAAAATATTGATAATAAATAAATGGGGAATGATATGTTAATAATAAAACGATAATCAAATAACTGAATAAAAATGATCAAAATTGAAATTATAAACAAAAAAAATAAATGCTTTCCGGGTCTTGAAAAAAATGAAATTGATTGGAAAGTATTTTCATCTATTTCAGAAGAATAAATTGCTAAACATCCAAATATAATAATTGAAAAATAAAGTAATATAAGAACCAAATCAATGCTATTTAATACGCTATTCTGTCTCATAATCAATAAATTCTCCATTTAATACATAGTTTTCAAGCCATTTTCTTTTAATTTCTTTATTTAAATAAAACTCAATAGCAAGACTAGAAATAGACGCCGCTGCCCTGCCTCCCCAACCAGCATTTTCAATGTATGCAGCAATCGCAATTTTTGGTTTATTTTTTGGAGCAAATCCAATAAACCCAGAATGATCATACCCATGTGGGTTTTCAACTGTACTAGTTTTACCACATATTTTTATGTTTTTAGTATATGCTCTTCTTGCAGAGCCAGAATTTACAACTTCTTCCATAGCATCAATTATGTAATCATAATATTTCTTTTTAATAAATGTGTTATTTGATTCTTTTATTGTTTTCGAAAAATTTAGAGAGTCTTTTTGAATAAATTTAATAATATGAGGAGTAATATAAGTTCCTCTATTTGCAATGATTGCAGCTAAATTAGCCATTTGAATAGGAGAAACTAATAATTCGCCCTGCCCTATACTAAGTGAATAAATATTTGAAAATTTCCATCTATTTCTACCATATAAATTATTAAAATAGTTTTTATCAGGAAGAAACCCTTTAGCTGCTGAATATAATTCCAAATTTATTTTATTACCCAATCCAAATTTTGATACGTAATTATTCCAATTATCTAAACCAACAGCTGAATCTATGTATGTGTTTTGATCAATATTCTGATTAATAATTTTTCTAAATAGCCTATAGAAATAGTTGTTAGAAGACAAAACAATTGCTTTTTTTAAATCATAAAAACCTGATGGGGCTAAGTCACCAATTGCAGTATTATTTATAAAATATTTATAATTTGGATCTATGACACCTTCCTCTAATGCTATAAGTGATTGAATTAATTTAAACATCGACCCAGGAGGATAAACTGCAGATATTGATCTATTA
Organism: Marinoscillum sp.; assembly: GCA_042095375.1. Taxonomy (GTDB): domain Bacteria; phylum Bacteroidota; class Bacteroidia; order Cytophagales; family MED-G16. Next base: position 34,180 of record JBELBJ010000011.1, on the reverse strand, counting down.
AAAAGAGGTTTTATAGTATCGCTCAGTAAAAAATTAAAATTTTTAGAATATAATCTGCCTGTTAATATGTTGGGATCATAAGAAGGTGAAGATGCTATAGCTAAAATTTCTCCAGAAGAAGGCTCTATAGCAACAACACTACCAGTTTTATTTAATAATAATTTTTCTATATATGATTGTAAATCAATATCTAAAGTCGAGATTATATCTTTTCCTCTTTTTACAATAATATCATTTTTTTTGTCATTATAATCCCCTACTGACTCCCCTTTCACATTATGTATTTTATAAACGTAACCCTTACTTCCTCTTAAAATATCTTCATAAGACTTTTCAATACCAGAAATACCAACATAATCCCCAGCAGAATAATAATCAAGGCTATCTTTTTCTAATTCTCTAGGGCTAATTTCCCCAACATAACCAAGGGTATGTGATAAAATTTTATTTGGATATTGCCTCACGGTTTTGGCTGAAATAGAAAAACCTGGATATTTTCCAATTTCTTGCTGAATAAAATTAAATTCTTCCTTGCTTATTCCTTTATAAAATAAAGAAGGTTTTATTGATGAATATTTTTTTGCTTCATCAATTTTTTTGTTAAAAAAATTTTTAGAAATATTAAATAATTTTAGAAATGATAAAGTGTCTTTTAAATTAATCTCCTTTGGCACAACAAGGATATCATATATTGCCTGATTTGCTACAATAATTTTATTATTTCTATCTAAAATAATTCCTCTAGATGGAAAAATAACATTTTCTTGAACTATATTTTGTTCAGATAATAATTTAAAATCTGAAGTAAATATTTGTAAGTGTAATAATCTAAATATAAAGATTAATGAAATTATAAAAACTAAAATTAATATTATTCTTTGTTTAGCTCCAATCATATTTTGTTTCGGATGATAATAAAAGCAACTGTAAAATTAAGATAAGAATAAAATTAAGAAAAGTTGACAATAATATTTTTAATATTAATATGGGAAGAAATGAAAAAGAATATAATTCAAATATGTATAAAAAAGAATTAAAAATAAATATTAAAGGAAAAGAATAAATGAAAAATGATTGAATACCTAACTCATAACTATTATAAAATTTATTTGAACTAATTCTATCAAAAGGAAAATAAAAAGGAATCCAATAATTTCTAAAAAATACCATTAATGAAATAGATAATGAATAAATACCAAGAGAGTCATTAAATATATCTAAAATAATACCTATTAAGAATGCAAAAGTTAATTCACTAAATGAATTTTTATTATAATTAAATAAAATAAAATAAAAAATGATTGGTGAAAAAATCACACTATTAAAAAAATAAGTTTTTTCAAAAACTATTACTTGAAGAAAAAAAACTATTAAAAAAGATACTATTTTAGTTTTGATCATTTTCTTCTAATAATTTTTGCTCTTCTTTCATCTTATTTTCAACTAAATATACATTATAGATTGAATAAAAATTTTCTATTGGATATGACTTGATCTCTTGAAAGTTTGAATTGGAATTTTTATCAACTTTTATAATAATCGAAATAGGAATTCTTTCAGGAAAAATTGATTCAAAAGAGGAGGTATATACAGTATCTCCTTTATTAATATTTAAGTGCTTTGGCACATATAAGACATTTAATATTTCAGGGTTATCTCCAAGCCAAGTTACTGAAGAAATAACTTTAGATTCACCAATAGACGAAGGAATAATTAATTTAGAACTTAATAGAGAATGTCCAATAGAAAAATTTGAAGATACACTATGGATTTTTCCAACAACACCATTAAAACCAAGTACAGCTTGGTCAACTTTTACTCCATCTTGTTCGCCTTTATCTAGAGTAAAGTAATTGTTTTTTTTGTGAACTGAATTATTGATTATTTTAGCATTTATTATTTTATAGTTATCATAATTTGAATTATTGAGAGAATCTTGATAATTATATTGACTTCTATTTATATCAAGGAGTTTTTTTTTTAAAAAAAAATTTTCATTCATTATTTCATTATTTATTTTATTCAAATTAAAATAACTAACTATTGATGAGCGTGTTTGAAAGATTTTACCTATTATATAATTTGATGAATTAAAATAAGAGGAACTATAATAAGGGTTATTGTTAAAAATTGAAATCAAAGAAATAAATGCTAGAAAAAAAAAATAAAAAACATATTTATTCTTAGCTAAAATCCTAATTAATATTTGCATAAAATATTTAATTCATTAAAACAGGCCTGAAAGAATCAATATTTCTCAATGCCATTCCGGTTCCTCTAACAACAGCTTTTAAGGGATCTTCAGCTACATGGACTTGTAATTTAGTTTTTAATGCTAGCCTCTTATCTAAACCTCTCAATAACGCTCCCCCTCCTGTTAAGTATATGCCACTATCATAAATATCTGCTGATAATTCAGGTGGTGCGTTCTCTAAAGCTTTCAATACAGCTTCTTCAATTTTTGATATAGACTTATCCATAGCAAAACCAATTTCAGAATAAGATATCTTAACAACCTTAGGAATACCTGTAACTAAATCTCTACCACGAATATCAAGATCGTCAGGCGCATCTTTTAATTCAGTCATAGCTGAACCAACTTCTATTTTTATAGTTTCAGCAGATCTTTCTCCTATAAGTAAATTATGTTGTCTTTTCATATAGTCTATTATATCAGCAGTAAAGCTATCACCTGCGGTTCTAATTGATTGATCTGTTACAATACCTGACAACGCAATTATTGCAATTTCTGTAGTTCCACCTCCTATATCTATAATCATTGAACCAAATGGCTTTTCAATTTCAATACCTATTCCAATTGCAGCAGCAATAGGTTCTTGTATCATATATACTTCTTTAGCGCCAGCATGTTCAGCAGAATCTCTAACAGCACGTTTTTCAACCTCTGTTATTCCTGATGGAATACATATAATCATTCTATGTGATACGGGAAAAAATTTTTTATTATTATCAATCATTTTAATCATCCCTCTGATCATATGTTCTGCGGCATGGAAATCTGCAATTACACCATCTTTTAATGGCCTAATCGTTCTGATATTATCATGGGTTTTTTCATGCATTTGCATTGCTTCCGATCCTATAGCTATTACTTTATTAGTAAGTCTATCGATTGCTATAATAGATGGCTCATCAACCACAATATTCCCATTACAAATAATTAGTGTATTTGCCGTACCTAAATCAATTGCTAAGTTGCTAGTAAAATAATCTAAAAAACCCATCATTAAGTAAAATTAATTAATATTTTAGAGTAAAAAGGGTTAGCAATTTAACATTATGAAAAAATAAATCCTAAAAATTAGGCACAAAAATAAGATTTATAAAATTAAAGGTTATCCAAAAATTAATGATAAAAGTGTCTTAAACCTGTAAAAAACATAGCTATTTTTTTATCATTACAGGCTTGTATTGATAAGTCATCTTTAACTGATCCACCAGGCTGAACAATAGCTGAAATACCAACATTTGATGCAATTTCAACACAATCTGGAAAAGGAAAAAAAGCATCTGAAGCCATAGAAGAGCTAGCAATATCAAATTTAAATTGCTTAGCTTTTCCAATAGCAAACTTTAAGGCATCTATTCTAGAGGTTTGTCCAATGCCACTTGAGATCATTTGTTTATTTTTCACCAAAACAATTGCATTTGACTTAGAGTGCTTAACAATTTTATTTGCAAACTCTAAATCTTTAATTTTATCCACATTAGCACTTGTATTTGTAACTAAATTCCAATTTTTTGAATTATTTTCAATATTATCTTGATCCTGCTGAATGACACCATTTAAAATATTTCTATAAGATAAGTTTTGGATATTTGTTGTTTTCTGATGAAGAATAATTCTATTTTTCTTTGATTTTAGAATATCTAAAGCTTGATTATCAAATTCTGGTGCAATTAAAATTTCAAAAAATAATTTATCTACTTCTAAAGAAGTTTTGTAATCAATTTTCGTATTTGAAATTAAAACCCCTCCAAAAGCAGATAAAGGATCTGCTTGTAAAGCTAAACGATAAGAGGATAGTGAGTCTTTTGATGATGCAATTCCACATGCATTATTATGTTTAATAATAGCAAAGGTAGGGTCACTAAATTCTGATATTAACTTAATCGCAGAGTCTACATCAAGAAGATTATTATATGATAAATCTTTACCATTTAATTTATTAAAAATTTTATCTAAATCTCCTTTAAAAATAGCCTTTTGATGAGGGTTTTCACCATATCTTAAATTAGTATATACGCCGCATTTTAAACCAAAATATTCATCAATATCTTTATCGTATTGAGAGATTAAATTGAATGCTTCAAAAGCTAATTTTTTTCTAAAAGAAATTTCAGATGAAAACTTATTTTCTTTTAAATATTTTATTACATAATCATATTGTTTTTTTTGAGATACTATAGTAATATCAGAAAAGTTTTTAGCGCTTGCTCTAATTAGAGAAACGCCCCCTATATCTATTTTTTCTATTATTTCATTTTCATCATCAGAGGACTTAACAGTTTGTGAAAAGGGGTAAAGGTCAACGATTACCATATCTATTTTAGGAACTTCGTATTTTAACATATCAATTTGATCTTCTTTGCTATTATTCCTTGATAAAATCGACCCAAATATTTTAGGATGTAATGTTTTAACTCTACCTCCTAAAATAGATGGATAGCCTGTAACAGATTCGACTGACTTTACAGGTATATTTAAATTTTTAATATATTTTTCTGTACCTCCAGTTGAAAAAATTTCTATCTTGTGTTGAAAAAAAAACTTGCATAGTTCTCCCAATCCATCTTTGTTAAAAACTGAAATTAATACAGATTTAATTTTTATATTATTCATTTCTGCAAAAATAAAATTATAATTGATTTAAAATATATTTTTCAATAATTTCAGGATAATATTTATATTCAAGATTATGTATTTTAGAAGCTAAACTGTTGATGGTTTCTGATTTATCTATAGAAACTTCTTTTTGAAATAACACTTTTCCATCATCATATTTTTCATTAACAAGATGAATTGTTATGCCTGATTTTGATTCATTAGCGTCTAAAACACTCTTATGAACAAAATCTCCATAATACCCCTTACCTCCAAAATTTGGCAATAAAGCTGGATGAATATTTAAAATTTTATTTTTATATACCATAATGATTTCCTTTTCTATAAGTTTTAAATATCCAGCCAAAATTAGATGAGTTATTTTTTTTTTTTTTAAAAATGACAATAATTCACTATTTTTTTTTGAATTAGATTCTACTATTTTATATAAAAGATTCAATTTTTTTGCTCTTTCAATAACATAAGCGTTTTTATTATTACAAATAAGAAGACTAGGGCAAATCATATTATTATCCTTAAAAAAATTATAAATATTTTCTACATTAGAACCACTTCCAGAAGCAAAAAGAGCAAGTTTATATTTCATGACATAGATACTATTTGTTTTTTCCTAAAAGAAAGAAATAAACCTAAGATTAATATAAAAAATCCAATCCAAAAAAGATTTATAAATGGTTTTTGAACTGCCTCAATGATAACCCAATTTTTTTGAGTTGTTTGAAATGAGATTTTAAATAACTCATCATTTGGTTTAATTTCTGATAAATAAACCTTGATTCCTAAATCGTCAACTATATCGGGAACTAGCCCAACTTTATTATCCTCTATTATATATATTGGTTTTGCTATATATTCCTGATTATTTGATAGAATTTTTATTTGAGCTTCAGCAACAAATCTATTATTAAATAGACTATCTTTTTTAGCTTTTATTTTTTGTAGCGAAGAAACATAATCATTTAAAAAAAATGTTTCATTTATTTTAACATACATTGAATCTTTTTCTGACCATTTAATCTCTTGCTCAGGATCCGGATAGGTTCTAACATGGACATACAAGTCTTCAAGAAAATGGTTTTTTACATCAGGTGAAAAAACAATCATATCAGAATTTGAATCGGTTTGAACTTTTGGAAATAAATTAAAATCTTTTTTTCTTATATCAAATGAGCTTTGCTCTAAATCAAATTTTAAATCAAAGTATGTTATCTCATTATTGTCTATTTCGACTGTATCATTTTCTAATAATTTATAACCATTAATTTCAATATCTTTTTTCAAAATGTATTTATTTATTATTGGTATATATTCTAAATAATTTTCGTTAACAAAGCCATCAAAGTTTTTAATTTTTTTTCTCTTTCCTAAATATTCAACATCATACTCTCCAACTTTTCTTTTTTCATTAACAAAAATCAACATATTATCTTGATTCACTTCATCGGGGAATTCACTATTCCAAACTAATCCAGTATAGTTTTTTGATATAATTGAAGAGTAACCAGAGGAAAATAGTATCCCTATGAACATGATAGCCACCCCTATATGAGAAACTGATGCAGATGAAACTAATTGTTGCTTTCGAAAAAAATGAAGCAAAACACTGCCATTTGAAAATATGGAAAAAAATGAAGAAGAAATTAAAATCATATAAGAAATGTTTTTTATTGGATAGATAACTATAATTAAAGAGGAAATAACCATGGTCAACATTAAAGGTCTAAAAAACATTTTAATTTTATTTTTAGATTTTCTAGAATTCCACCATAAGATTTGAGCAATTCCAGATAAAACAGCAATTAATGAAGCAAACCAAATTTGTGCATTTGAATAAAATAATTCTTTTTCAACTGGAGGAGCCATATTTGATATTCCTCCAAACATTTCAATAATACTACTAATTACTGGTATAGAGGTTGGAAAAATTACTTGAAAAGACATTAATAATAAAGTAAACACACCTAGTAACAACCAAAATTCTGGTGTATAATTTTCAATTTTATTTTTGGAGCTTGGTAAAATTCTCCATCTTTTAGTAAGATAAGCTGCCCCTAGTATTACAAATGAAAATAAATACATAAGGAGCTGTCCGCTCAAACCTAAATCTGTAAATGAATGGACTGAACTATCACCTAATATTCCACTTCTTGTTAGAAAAGTTGAGTAGAGTATTAGTATAAAACTTAAAATAGATAGAATTAAGGAGGTTTTAATATAATTTTTATTTTTTTGAGCAAGTATTATTGAATGTAAACTTGCAACTAAAAATAACCAAGGCACATACACTGCATTTTCAACAGGATCCCAATTCCAATATCCTCCAAAATTTAAAGTTTCATAAGCCCAGTAGGCGCCCATCATAATACCTATTCCCAAAATAATTATAGAGTAGATTAACCATTTTTTAGCTGGTATTATCCAGCCCCTAAAATCTGATAGCCGTAATGATGACATTGCATATGCGAAAGGAATTAGGCAAATTGAAAATCCTAAAAATAATGTAGGAGGATGAATAACCATCCAATAATTTTGTAGTAAAGGATTTAAGCCAGTACCATTTTCCGGAATGAAATTAGGATTTAATTGAAAAATTGGAGCAGATACAGCATCTCTTAACATAATAAATGGAGAGCTGCCAATTTTAAAATCAAAAATTATAATGCCCAGAACCATAGAGGTTAGAAACAATTGAGTTAGGCTAATAATTACAAGAACTGAGGTATTCCACTTACTAATTTTTTTATTAATAAAGATTATTCCCAGTAAAATGTTCCAAAATATCCAAAGCAAAAACGACCCTTCTTGACCCTCCCAAAAAGATGATATTTTGAAATATAAAGGAAGTTCAATAGAAGAATGCTGAAAAGCATAATAATATTGGAATAAATTATTTAGTATTAAATAATAAATTAATGATATAGCCAATATTGTTGTTATGCCATGTAAATAAAAACATTTTGAAGCAAATTTAAACCAGCTTTCTTGGTAATTTGAAGACTCATGGTACAGAAAGCCCAATAAGGAGACAAAAGACAAAACAAATGAGGATATTAATAAGAAATGACCTATATCACCTATTGTATCCATAAAAATTAAATGTTAACCTGATCTTCAGTATATTTTGATGGACACTTTAACAAAATTTCTTTAGCAATAAAGCGTTTCTGTTTATATGATCCAATAACAACAATTTGATCTGACAAAATAAAATCTGGAGGCATTGGTTCACCATAAAAAACATCTTCTTTTGTTCCGTCTTCATCTATCATCTCAAAAGAAAAGCTTAAGTTATCCTCACTTTTTTTAATACCTATAACTTGATTTTCAATATTTTTATTTAATCTTCCAACTACATGAATTGGCGATTTTTTTCCAACATTATACAAAGACTTTGCGTCAGAAAAAGACACATAAGTACTAGCATCAGCAAAGGTTGAAATAACTATAATTATAGTTATTGAAAAGAAAACAAGATAAATGGGAAATAAATTTTTCATTTGTTTTTATTAAAATCATTAATTTTTTTTTCAATTCTATACAAGTAAAGAAATATTCCGATTAAAATAATTAAAGCAACTAAAATAACAACATAAATTTTGCCATCTGACCTAAAAGTATCTGCCATTTCAACCTGAATATTGAGAAAAAAAGATAAAAAATTTATAATCATTTTAATTATCATTTTTAAATACGTTTAACACTAATTTAAGTTTTGAAATCCATATTCCTAAAAAGATGAAGCCTAAAACCGAAGGATAAAAAACTATTCTTAATTGAGAATTCATATCATAAACATTAAACCCAGGATTACCTCCACTGCCAGGGTGCAAAGAATCGGTCATTCTTGGTAAAATAAAAATTAATGGTATCAGCATAGCGAATGCAAATATATTATATACGGAAGATATTTTGGCTTTTTTTATTTCATCTGAGATTGAACTTCTTAATAAAAAATAGGAAAGATAAATAAGTAATGTTATTGCCGATCCATTTAATTTTGGATCATTAGTCCAAAAAGATCCCCAAGTAAATTTTGCCCAAATCATTCCAGATATAATACCCAAAAAACCAAAAAAAACAGCAACACTTGTATATGTATAAGATTTATTATCATATATTATTTTTTTTCTTGAAATAAAATAAAAAGAATTAATACATGATATCAATAATAAAAATATCATTGTAAACCACATTGGAACATGAAAATATAAAACTCTAATGGATTCATTAAGTATAGGTAAAGCTGGTACATCAAATAAAAAACCTCCTATAAAAGCATATATAAGTAATGTGATTGAAAATAATTTAATATACTTTAAGTTCTTTAGTTCTTCCACAGATAATTAAATAATATATAAGACAAACTCACTGCAATAATATTTATTAAAATCAAAATATAGAAGTCATTTTCTATAACATTCCAGGAGGAGTTTATATGTGATACCTTACTAATATCAATTAATATTTTTAAAATTGGAATTATTACAGGAAAACTTAAAATACCAATAATAACTGAATTTCTTTTGACCTGAAAACTTATCGCTGAAATTAATGTTAAACAATTAGATATGCTAAAGGCTCCTAAAAATAGGAATAATAAAAAATGCTTTGATAAAAAAAGATTTCCTAAAAGGAAAGAATAAAATACAATAGCAATAAAAAATAAAATTGAAAGAAAGATAAAATTGTAAATTAATTTTGCAATGATTAATTCTGAAGGAGAAAAAAGGTAGAAGTAGTAATAATTTCTATTATGAGATTCATGAAAGAAACTTTTAGATATTGATGTAATTGAAACAAATAAAATTACTATCCAAAATAATGAAATCCAGATATCAGATTCATATATTTCGTTAAAATCAAATGCAACATATATAATATAAATAGCTGAAACCAAATATAAAGCCACAGACAAAAAGAGGTGTTTTAAACTTAGATCAATTTTTAAGTCTTTATAAAGTATATTAAATATTTTCTTTAGCATATTTGTACAAAAATAATACTCACATTTTTAAATTGAATTAATTATGAATAATTCTAAAAATTTATTTCCTCATAATCATTTTGTTAATTCCGAACTAAGACAAAAATTAACAAAACAAAAACCTTTGTTGATTTGGTTGTCTGGCTTATCGGGCTCTGGCAAATCTACAATTGCTAATGGTTTAGAAAAAAAATTATATGAAAATGGTTTTCTTTCATATTTATTAGATGGAGATAACATAAGAGTTGGATTAAATAATGACTTAGGGTTTTCTGATGAAGACAGAAAAGAAAATATTAGAAGAATAGCTGAAGTTTCTAAATTAATGATTGATGCGGGAGTAATTGTAATAACTGCTTTTATCTCTCCATTTGAAGAAGAGAGAGACTTTGCAAAAAAATTAGTTAAAGAAGAAAATTATTTTCTAGTTCACGTTGATTGTTCAATTGAAAAATGTGAAGAAAGAGATGTTAAAGGATTATATAAAAAAGTGAGAAAAGGAGAAATAAAAAATTTTACAGGAATAGACTCTCCTTATGAACAGCCTCAGAATCCAAACCTAAAAATAAATACAGAAAATGAAATAGTAGATGAATCAGTTGAAAGTATTTTCTCTGTTATACTTGAAAAAATTAAGGTGTAATGAATCAAAATGATATAATAAAAATTGCTTCTGAAGCTGCATTAATAGCTGGAGAAGAAATAATGAATATATATAATGACTCAGAATTTATAGACTTTAAAAAAAAAAAAGATAATTCACCGCTCACAAAAGCCGATAGAGCTTCGCATAATATAATTACTAAAATTTTAAAAAAAACTAAAATTGAAATAATCAGTGAAGAAAAAAAAATTACAAAATTTGATAAAAGAAAAAATTGGGAATATTATTGGTTAATTGATCCTTTAGATGGCACGAAAGAATTTATTAAAAAAAATGGTGAATTCACTGTGAATATTGCTTTGGTAAAAAATAATATTCCTTATATAGGAATTGTATATTGCCCAACCTTTAAAACTCTATATTGGAATGAACCTGAAGCTGGAAGTTATAAAAAACATATTGATAATATAGTGAAATTAAAAAAAAGAAAAGAAATAAATTTTAAAGACCCTAATCTAAGAATAGTTACTTCAAGATCTCATATGAATAAGGAAACTGAAGTTTTTTTAGAAAAATTAAATAAACCACAAATTGTTCCAGTTGGAAGTTCTTTAAAGATATTGTTTCTGGCTGAAAATAAAGCCGATATTTACCCAAGATATGGACCAACCATGGAATGGGACACGGCAGCGGCTCATGCAATAGCAAATGGTTCAAACGTTAAACTATTCAAAACAAATTATAAAAGCGAAATATCATACAATAAAAAAAATTTATTAAATCCATTTTTTCTTGCATACCCAAAAGATTAATCTCTCCAAAAAAAAATATTATCTAATAATTTTAATTATGATAATATTTTTTATGATTTCTTTTATTACAAATATTGTAGGTCCTCTTATTCCTGAAATAATTCAAAGTTTCAATTTAAGTTTAAGTGCTGCAGCTATACTTCCGTTTTCTTTTTTTATAGCATATGGTTTTTTTTCCATACCAAGCGGTCATTTAATCGAAATTTACGGTGAAAAAAAAGTTATAATTTTTGGTTTATTTGTGTCACTGATAGGTTCACTATTTTTTTCATTATACACCAACTACTTAACGGGTATTATTTCATTATTACTAATAGGAACAGGAATGTCAATATTACAAGTTGCAATTAATCCATTATTAAGATCTACAACCAACGCGGAAAATTTTGCTTTTTTTTCAATAATGGGTCAGTTTTTTTTTGGATTAGCTTCATTTTTTAGTCCAATTTTTTATATGCAAATTTCAACTAATAATTTGATGAATATAATATACGAATTTAGTCCAAAATGGATAGTTATATATTGGACATTTAGCGTAATATCTCTAACACTTATTTTTATAATAAGTCTCTCTAGGTTTCCAAAAAAAAAAAATAAAGAAGAAAAGATTCAGTTTGATTCATTAAAAAATATTTTAAAGAATAAATGGTCATATCTGTATTTTTTTGGCATATTCTTTTATGTAGGAACAGAACAAGGAATAAATACATGGGCATCTCAATTTCTTTATTCATATCATAATCTAAACCCTCAGCTTGAGGGTGCTAAAGTTATCTCATTTTTTTGGGGCAACATGACTATTGGAACATTAGCAGGTCTTGTCTTGATTAAATTATTTGATTCCAAAAAACTACTAATATTTTTATCTTGTCTATCTATTTTAATTTTAAGTTTTGGATTATTTGGAGGGAAATGGATAGCAGTAATAGCAATTTCAAGTTTAGGTTTATCTATTTCTAGTATGTGGTCAATTATTATAGCATTAGCTCTCAATTCTTTTGAAAAAAATCACGGTACAGTATCTGGCATCATGATGACTGGAATTGCAGGAGGAGCAATATATCCATTTATTATAGGTTTCATAGGGGATTTTTATGGACTTAAATTAGGTTTATTTACATTATATATCTCATTATCATATATACTATTTTTAGGATGGCTATCAAAACCTAAAGTTCTAAATAAAAAAGTTAATTTGAATTGGTTAAACTCTATTATATCTTTGAAAAAAAAGATAATTAAATATAATGCTTGATCAAATAAATAATTACAAAAGGGAAATCAAGAAATTAAAAATAACTGATGTTAATGAATTAGAAAATTTTAGAGTCAAATTTATTAGTAAAAAGAGTTTAATTAACGATTTATTTAAAAAATTCAAAACAATACCACAAAAAGAAAAAGGTAAAATTGGGATTGAAATAAATGTTCTAAAAACTATTGCAAAAAACAAATTAAGTGAAGCTTCAAGCCAATTAAAAAGAGACCCTAATCTAAAAAATGATTTTGAAGATTTAAGTGTGCCTCCCCTTACAGAAGATCTTGGAAGCCATCATCCAATAAGAATAATAAGAAATAAAATAATCAGTATTTTTAGTGAAATTGGTTTTTCAATTGAAGATGGTCCTGAAATAGAAAAAGACTGGTACAATTTTACAGCATTAAATTTTCCTGAAAACCATCCTGCAAGAGAAATGCAAGATACATTTTTCGTAGAAAGAGATCCTGATGTAGTTTTAAGAACACATACTTCTAATGTTCAAATTAGATTAATGGAAAAAAAACAACCTCCACTAAGAGTAATTATACCAGGTAGAGTATATCGCAATGAAACTGTATCATCTAAATCTCATTGTTTTTTTCATCAAGTTGAAGGTTTATATATAAACGAAGGGGTAAGTTTTAAAAATTTAAAAGACACATTGTATTACTTTGCAAAAGAAATGTTTGGAGATAAAACAAAAGTTAGATTTAGACCATCTTATTTTCCATTTACAGAACCAAGTGCTGAGATGGACATTTCTTGGAAATCAGGTTGGCTGGAAATTTTAGGTTCAGGAATGGTTGATCCAAATGTACTAGAAAATTGTGGGCTTGATTCAAAAAAATATTCTGGATTTGCTTTCGGTATGGGTATTGAAAGAATTGCAATGTTAAAATATCAAATTGACGATTTAAGATTATTTTCTCAAAATGACATTCGTTTTCTTAAACAATTTAGAGGAGCTAATTAGCTAAATTACATGAATTATATTCCTCATCAATAGTTATAAAAACTTCTGATTTAGTAATTTCAAACCAGGTATTAAGTATTTCAGATTGTTTTTTGTTTAAGGCAAAAGTTCTAAACCTTTGATAATCTTCTCTTAAATTTCCTAAATGTGGTAAGGTTTTACTTTTATAAAATAATATTCTTAATGCTTGAGTTCCATCATCCATTCTAAATTGCATTGGAGGTGAAACTGAACCAACTTTCATTGTGTCAATAGTAAAGAAAATAACCGGATCAAGTTCATCAACTAAAATTTTTTCTCCTCCTGAAGCATCGGTAAAATAGCCACCAAATGATGAGGTAAACTTGTCATCAGAAACCTTTCTTGCTAATTCTTCAAATGATGTCGAGTCAAAAACCACTAAATGTTTTAAACTATCTAGTTCTTTCTTACCACTAATAATATTATCGTCAGAAATCTTTGGTTTAATTAAAATATGTCTAGTGTCATACATATTTCCTCTTTTTTCAATTAGTTCTATTAAATGAAATCCAAACTTAGTTTCTACAGGCATAGAAATTTCACCTGGATTAAGTTTCAAAGAAGCTTCTTCATATTCTGGCTGAAGTGCGCCCCTTCCAACAAAACCTATTCTCCCTCCTCTTTTAGCGCTCTCAAAATCCTCACTATTTAAAGTTGCAAGAATTTCAAAATCATCACCAGAAATAAGTTTATTTCTAATATTAATCAGTTTTAACTTTGATTTTTCTTTTTGATTTTTTCCAACCTTAATTATTTTAACTATTTGGGAAACTTGTACCTGAGTAGAAAAATACGGTATACTATCTTTAGGTATACTATTAAAAAAACTACGAACTTCTTCAGGACTTACAGATACTTCAGATAAAATTTCTCTTCGCATTTTATTTGCAACCAACTGTTGCTTAATATCATCAAATAATTCATTTTTAAATTCTGAAATTGTTTTATTATAATAGTTTTCTATTTCTTCTTCTGAACCAACCTGATTAATAATTATATTCATTCTTGAGTCTAACTCTTGATTGACTTCGTTATCCTCAACCATAATTGAATCAATTTCAGCTTTTGCAACTAAAAGTTTATTAGTAATTAAGTTTTTTAAAACTGCACATTTTGTATTTCCTGATAATCTTTGACCCCTAGATAAAACGTCTAAATACGTACTTTCTAGTTCAGATTTTAAAACTATATAATCATCAATTTTTGATATAATCTTATCAAGAACCACCCCAGGTGATTCTTCCTGAGCACTACAAGGAAAAAAGAAAAAGAAAAAGAAAATAAAACTAATAAACCTCATAATCAACTTGATCAATAAATTTTAAATAAATACTATCCTGCAATTTATTTAATAATTCTTTTTTTCTATCATTTAATAGAATTGCTTTTATAATATCATATTCAAAAGAGATTGGAGATATATCTCCAGGTATTTTATAATCAATTATTTTTATAAAATAATAAAATCTTTCATCTTGATTTTCTAAAAATTTATTATTGACTAAATAAGAAAAATCATTATTTAATTCAATAAATGGAGTATTAATAATTAAATCATCGAAATCTAACCAAACAGAATCATCTAAAAAGTATTGTTCAGCAAATTGAAAAGAATAAGATTTAATATCACTAATGTTTGATTCAGGGTATCTTTTTATTAATTTTTTAAAATTAATAATTTCAGGAGCTCCCAAAGGAATTTTAGTATATAAACATCTAACAATTTTTGATCCTAATATGAAATCTTTTATGTTTTGATTATAATATTTACTTATCTCCAAATCAGAAATTATGAAATTAACATTATTTGACAACAACTCATTTTCATATTGATACAAAATCAAATCATCTTCATATTTTTTAAGTTTTTTATCAATAAAATTTCTATCGTTTATATTATTATATGCATGAAGTAATATAATTTCATTTTTTATCCAATCATTTATTTGATTAGCAATAAATTCTGAACTATCATAATTATTTTTAGGTCTAAAAAGATCATCTAAATACAAAAACTTATTTTCAACTTTTGCAAGTGGATTAGATTTTATCTTCTCTTCTTTATTATAATCAATTTTACATGAGATTAATACTAAAAAAAACATAAAGAAATTTAGTTTCATTTTATAAGATTTTTATTGTTAAAATAGTTATATCATCATTGAAAGTATTGTTTCCTTTAAAAGAATTAAGATCGTCTAATATTTTTTCATTTATGTTTTTAGTTGTTATTTTAGAAGATAAAACAAAACTTTTGAGTTTTCCCTCACCATAATATTCATTTAAGTCATTTTGGGCCTCTAACAATCCATCAGTATAACATAATAACAAACAATTGTTTTTATACTTAATTTTATGAGACTTAAATCTAGGTAATTCATTAAAAACACCTATTAGAGTTGTCCCCTGGTCTAAATTTATTATTTTGTCATCCAATTTCAAAATTGGGGATGGGTGACCACAATTAACATAGTTGATTGTTTTTTTCTTAATGTCAAATTCTGCTATAAAAAAACTAACAAATCTATCACCTGATTCTTTGCTTTTAATTTGAAAATTTAATTCCTTAACAATATCATTTAAATTTTGAGTGTATCTTAATAAAGTTCTTAAAGAAGCTTGAAAATTTGACATTAGAAGTGCTGCTGGCATGCCTTTACCAGAAACATCAGCAATACATACCATAAACTTATTTTTATTTAGAGGGATATAATCAAAATAGTCACCACCTAAATCTGAATGAGGGTTATAAGTAGAGTAAATTTTTAATTTTTCTGTGTTAGGTAAAGACTTTGGTATTAGAGCTTCTTGAACTTTTCTAGCAATAAGTTTTTCTTTTTGAAATTTCTCAAATACGGTTGATGTAGGTAAATTAAATATATTAACTAAAATTGAAACAAAAGAGTATAGTAAAATAAAAATGCTAACCACCATAAAATATAAAGATTTAGTAAGGTCAAAAATTACTATTCCAGTAACATTAATTTGAAGAAAAATTCTTACATAAAAAAGTAGAGATATAATGATAATAAAAATATATAAAATACTTTTCCATTTTTTATCAAAGCTTATATACGCAATCCACTTCAAATTAAATGATAAAATAAATCCGTATATAATTACAATAATTCCAATTATGTAATAAAAAGAAGAAAGAAAAAAGATAGATACAAAATCAAATAAAAAAGTAAAAAGAATTAAGTACTCAAAAATTTTCCACAAGGGTTTAGTTAAATCATTTTCATTATCAAATAAAATAAACCTTTTATAAACGGTAAAAATAATAGACAAATAAGTTAATGAAATTCCTATATTTACATGATTTACAATATTTAATACGGATACATTTCTTGTAATATAATTTCCTGATAAAATATAAAATAAAATTATCCATATAATTCCAACAGGAATGATAGATAATAAAGAAAATTTTAAAGTTTTATTTAAATAAATTAATACATTCTTTGGATTTACAAGTTTAAGTTTTTGATCATAATAATTATAAGTAAATAAAATAGATAGTCCAAGAAAAAAATGATATGTAATATAATATGAATATATATTTAGATTTTTTTCTATAACAATTAATGTTAATTGAAATAATAAAAGAAAAAACCAACAGGATAATCCAAGTATTAAACTTATTCTAGGTTTAAATTTATTAAGTATCATAATCAAAAATACAATTTAATAATTTTGAAAAAAACCAAGAAAAAACAAATGTTAATGATTGCTAAGATCAGTTTCTAGAATAATTTGGAGCTTCTCTGGTAATATTTATATTATGAGGATGACCTTCAATGGAGGCTGCATTTGTTATTTTAACAAATTTAGTGTTAGCTTTTAATTCATTTATATCTTTTGCACCTGTATAACCCATCCCCGATTTAATACCACCAACTAACTGATATAAGACCTCAGAAACATCACCTTTAAATGGTACTCTTCCAACAATTCCCTCTGGAACTAATTTGTTAGTTTCTTTTTCATTTTCTTGAAAATATCTATCCCTTGCTCCTTTTTCCATAGCCTCAACAGATCCCATTCCTCTATAAGTTTTATATTTTCTTCCTTCATATAAAATAATTTCACCAGGGGTTTCTTTTGTTCCTGCAAGTAATGAGCCAACCATTACAAGATTTGCTCCAGCCGAAATAGCTTTAACGATATCACCAGAAAATCTAATACCTCCATCTGCTATTAAGGGTATTTTGGAGTTTTTTAAACCTTTTGAACACTCTAGAATTGCGGACAGTTGAGGAACACCAACACCTGCAATTATTCTAGTTGTACAAATACTTCCCGGACCTATCCCAACTTTTATTGCATCAGCACCGGCAGATACTAACTCTTTTACTGCGCTAGCAGTTGCAACATTTCCAACTATTAAATCAATATCATAATTTTTTTTAATTTTTTTACATAAAGAAATTACAGATTTAGAATGAGCATGAGCAGTATCAATCACAATTACATCTACCCCTACACTTATTAGATTATCTAATCTTTTTTTATAATTCAATTCATTTCCAATTGCTGCACCAACCCTCAATCTTCCAAACCTATCCTTACAAGCGTCTGGCATAGACTTATTTTTCAATATATCTTTATATGTTACTAAGCCAACTAAAATATTTTTTTCATTTATAATAGGTAGCTTTTCAATTTTATGTTTTTTTAATAACTGCTCTGCCTTAAATAAATCCGTATCATTCTTTGCGGTAACTAAATTATTTGATGTCATAATATTAGAAAGCTTAATTTTTCCATCCTTATGAAATCTTATATCTCTATTAGTTACAATCCCATGCAAATAATTATTTTGGTCAACAATAGGAATGCCTCCAATTTTATTTCTTTTCATTATTTGCAAGGCATCTTTTACAGTTGAGTTTTTATTTAAAGTAATTGGATCTTTTATAATAGTGCTTTGAGATCTTTTGACTTTTTTAACCTCTTCTGTTTGATCATTAATTTTCATATTTTTATGGATAATTCCCATTCCACCTTTTAATGCAATTGCAATTGCTAAAGATGATTCTGTAACCGTATCCATTGGTGAAGAAATTAAAGGAATATTTAATTTAATATTTCTGGTTAAATAAGTAGAGACATCAACCTGACCAGGTAATACGTCTGAATAGGCTGGTTTAAGCAAAACATCATCAA
Organism: Marinoscillum sp.; assembly: GCA_042095375.1. GTDB lineage: Bacteria > Bacteroidota > Bacteroidia > Cytophagales > MED-G16. The sequence goes on along the minus strand of JBELBJ010000011.1, from coordinate 15,489 downwards.
AAGTAAATGCTTCTGAAAGAATTTTATTATTTTTTTGCATGGCAAATATTAACTAGTTCTATTTGCCAAACAAAACTAATGCATATTTATTAAAACTAAAATTATATTTATTATATAAAATGTTGGAATTCATTGCTGTATTATTCGGACTATTAAGTGTATGGTACGCAAAAAACAATAACATAAGGGTTTTTCCCACTGGTATTATTAGTGTAAGTATTTATATTTTTATTAACTATTCTGCAGAGCTATATGCAAATACTGGAATTAATATTTATTATTTCGTTATGAGCATTTATGGATGGGTTCTTTGGGGTTCAAAAAATAAAAAAGTAAGAAAAAAAATTAGTAGTTGTAATAGAAAAGAGTTGTTTTTTTCAATTCTTCTATCAATATTTTTCTTCTTAATAATATATTATTTATTAAAAGCATCAAACAGTGATGTGCCAATAGTTGATAGCATTACAACTTCTTTATCCCTAGTTGCGATGTTTCTAATGGCAAGAAGAAAAATTGAAAATTGGATATATTGGATAATTGCAGACTTTATATATATTCCCCTTTACTTTTATAAAGAATTGCCTTTAACTAGTTTCCAATTTCTTGTGTTTTTAATAATTGCAATTTTGGGATATATGTCCTGGACAAATAAACTAAATGAAAAAAATATCAATCATAGGCCCTGAATCATCTGGTAAAACAACTCTAGCTCACAGTTTATCAAAATTATTAAAAGAAAATTTTGTTGAAGAATATGCTAGGTATTATGTTAATAAAAACAAAAACTATACGATTTCATCGCTTGAGATAATTGCTCAAAAACAATCACAAAGAATAGAAGAAAAAAAAACAAAAGTTAAAAAATTTCTTATTAGCGATACGTCTATTATTGATATACTAATTTGGAGTGAATTTAAATATAATCAATGCAGTCAAAAGATTATAAAAATGACAAAAAATGAATTATTTGATTGCTATTTGTTATGCAAACCTGATTTTCCTTGGGTTAAAGATCCTCTAAGAGAAAATCCAAAAAGAAGAACAAAAATATTTAATTTATTTAAATATCATTTAAATCAAAAAAAGGCAAAATATAAAGTTATTGAGGGAAATCATTCAAATAGACTATTAACATCTTTAAATTTTATAAAAAAATAATTATAATTGCGAAATCTTGGGGTGCCTGAAATATAAAGGCTGAGATTAAACTCGAAAAACTGATCCAGATAATGCTGGCGTAGTAAATATGTATAAAATATTATTTTTAATTTTAATAACTTTTTCAAGCTTTTCTCAAAAATCATCTAAGGGCTTAGTCCTCAATAATGAAGGTGAAGCAATTATGGGGGCTAATATTCAAATACCTTCTTTAAATAAAATATTATATAGTGATCAAAAAGGAACATTTTATTTTAGTACAAATAAAGATAGTATAAATGTTAAAATATCACATGTTGGGTATATAACGAAAGAATTTTTTATTAATACTGCTAATAACAGTAGTTTTAAATTTATCTTAGATGATGGAATAATACTTAATGATGAAATTAAAGTTACTTCAACAAGAGTAAAAAAAAATAGTCCGTATGCTTATACAAATATTTCTAAAAACTTTATTGAAAAAAACAATGTTGGAATAGATATTCCATTTATAATTCAGGCTACACCTTCTGCTTATGCTACATCAGATGCTGGCAATGGTGTTGGTTATACAAGCGTTAGGATAAGAGGAAGCGATGCAACCAGAGTCAATGTAACTATAAATGGAATTCCATACAATGATTCCGAATCTCATGGGGTTTTTTGGGTTAATATGCCAGACCTTGCTTCGTCATCTAGCAGTATTCAAGTTCAAAGAGGTGTTGGGTCTTCAACAAATGGAGGAGGAGCATTTGGAGGTACTATTAATATAAAAACAGGAAATATTAGCGAAGATTTTAAATTAAATTATTCATCATCTGCAGGATCATTTAAAACATTTAAAAACTCCCTTGAAATTAATTCTGGCCTTATTAAAAATAAATTAAACCTTAATTTAAGATTGTCTAAAATCGATTCAGATGGATATATTGATAGGGCATCATCAAATTTAAAATCATATTATGCTTCAGCAAGTTATTTTGGAAAGAAAAGTGTTATAGATTTTATAAATTTTTCTGGAAAAGAAAAAACATATCAGTCGTGGTGGGGAACACCTCAATCAAGAATTGAAAACGATTTAGATGGTATGAACAAAGTTATATTGAATAACGGTTACAGTGACAATCAAGCAGATAACTTATTAAACTCTGGAAGAACTTTCAATTATTATTTATATGAAAATGAAACTGACAATTATCAACAAGATCATTATCAATTTCATTTTAATCATAATATTTCCAACAACTCAAACATTCATTTAGCTTTACATTATACATTTGGAAGAGGATATTATGAGCAATTTAGAGAAGCTGACAATTTAAATGATTATTATGAAAGCTTAGAAAATAAATCTATTGATTTAGTAAGAAGAAGATGGCTCGATAATCATTTTTATGGAATTACCTACTCTTATTTTACAAAATTAAAAAAAGGAGAATTAAATATTGGAGGATCCATTAGTGAATATGATGGTGATCACTTTGGTCGAATAATAATTCCTAGTATTCCAATCAAAGAACCATACTATTTTTCTAAATCATTTAAAAGAGATGGAAATATGTTTATAAAATACGATTATAAAATATCTAATTCATCTAATTTATTTTTTGACTTTCAAGTTAGAAGTTATTCACATAAAAGTACTGGAACAGATAATGATAAGTCTGCTATTAATATAAATTCAGCTAAAACATTTATTAATCCTAAATTAGGTTTTACAAAAAAAATTAATGATTTAATTAGTTTTTATAGTTCCATTTCAGTTGCAAATAGAGAGCCTATAAGAAGTGATTTTATTGATTCTAATATTGAACCAAGTCACGAAAAGCTTTATGATTTTGAAATTGGTAAAAATTTTAATTATGAAAAAGGGATTTTAAATACTAATTTATTCTTAATGGAATATGATGATCAATTAGTGACAACCGGTGAAGTAAATGACGTTGGAGCTTATGTTCGAGCAAACGTAAAAAAAAGTAGAAGATTTGGAGTTGAAATATATAATTCATTTAATAGTAAAAATCTTATGATTAACACTTCTTTGTCACTATCAAGAAACTTAGTTTATAACTTTAAAGAATATATTTATGATTATGGGAGTGATTTTTCGGAATATAATACAATTATAAATAATTACAATATAACCGATATAGCTTTTTCTCCAAATATGATTATAAACAATCACTTGGAATGGAAAGTAAATAACAATTTAAATTTGATATGGAAAACTAAATATGTAAGTAACCAATACTTGGATAACACTTCAAATATGAATAGAATGATAAAATCATTTATAATTAATGATTTTGAGATAAATACAAGTTTTATTAATAATGTTTTTGATAATTTATATTTTAAAATATCTGCAAATAATATTTTTAATGTTATGTATTCTAGTAATGGATATACTTTTGGATATTATGCTGGATTAGATACAGAGATTAGAGAAAATTACTTTTACCCACAAGCTGGAAGAAATTTTATGATTTCTCTAAACTTAAAAATTTAGAAATAAAAATCTATATTTTCTTTGCATGTCTTTTAAAAATTCATATTCAACATTTGAATGAAATAAATCTAAATATTTTTTCATCTTATCTTTATAAATATCATTTATTTCAAAATAAACTCTCCCATTTTTATTTAAATGATTAATTGAAAAATTTAAAATTTTTTTATAAAAAATAAGAGGATCACCTTCAACAAAAAGTGCTTTATATGGTTCATTTTTATATACCGATTTATCTACCAATTTTTTATCTTTCAATGGAATATATGGTGGATTAGAAATTATGATATCAAATTTTTCTTTTGTAGAATAGCGAAAAAAATCTTTGCAAAAAAAATCAATATCTGCATTTAATATACTAGCATTATCCATAGCAATTTTAATTGCATTTTTTGAAACATCTATTGCGGTAATAAAAGGATTAATTAATTCTTTTTTAAGAGTTATGGAAATACAACCTGAACCTGAACCTATTTCTAAAATTTTTAATTTTTTATTTGTCTTTTCTAAATTTATAATTTTAGAAACTAATTCCTCTGTTTCTGGTCTTGGAATCAATACACTATCAGTTACTTTGAATATGTAGTTATAAAAAAATTCTTTTTTTATAACATATTGAATTGGTATACCTTCATTTATTTTAACTAAATGATCTTTTAATTTGATTTTATTAAAATTTGACCAGGGAATTAGTTTATTCAATAATATATCACTATTTGATATATTTAAATACAATGAAAAATATTTTTTAAGTATATTTTCTTTTTTTCTTTTTGAAAAATTATCTGTCAAGTTTGTATTAATAAAACTGGATAATTCACTAATTTGTATTTGAGTCATAATTCAAAACTAATATGAAAAGTTATTATAAAAGTTACATTGAAAGAACATTTTATCT
>JBELBJ010000011.1:1480-10842 GCA_042095375.1 Marinoscillum sp. | reverse complement strand
ATTAAATTAAAACCTAAAGAAATTGTTATTTCTAATAAGGATCCAAATCCAAAGGTTAACGGGAAAGGTATAAAAAAAATGAAAGAAGCTGGCATTAAGGTTGTAACAAATATTTTAAAAGAAAAAGGAGAAAAATTAAATAAAAGATTTTTTAATTCAATAAAAAATAAAAGACCATATATTATTTTAAAATGGGCAGAAACAAAAAATAATTTAATTGCTAATAGGAAAAATAACTCTAAATGGATTAGTAATAATTTATCTAGACAATTTGTTCATAAATGGAGATTTATTGAAGATTCAATTCTTGTAGGAGCTTCAACTGTTGAATTTGATAATCCAAATTTAACTGTTAGAAAATGGGCAGGAAGAAATCCAATAAGATTGGTAATAAACCCAAAAAAAAGACTTGACAACAAAAAAAATATTTTTAATAAATTATCAAAAACACTAAACATAGATGATATAAATGAAAAAAGTTTAAAAAAAGTAATAGGTTCTCTAATTGAAAAAAATATCTTATCTATTATTGTGGAAGGTGGATCTTTTACATTAAATAAGTTCATTAAGAATAATCTCTGGGATGAAATGAGAATATTTAAATCAAAAAAAAATTTCAGAGGAGGTCTTGCTGCCCCAAAATTTAATTATAAAAAAAAAGGTTATAAAAAAATACTTGATGACCAGCTATTTATATTATTCAATAAATAATAATGAAAAGTAAAGAAAAAAAATATATCATTTTAAATAAAGAAATAAAATCATTGGTAGCTTCTGAAACAAACCTTATTGCAAACCTTGGAAATATATGTGCAGCAATAAAAGAAAAATTTAATTTTTTTTGGATAGGTTTTTATTTAGTTGAAAAAGATGAATTGATATTAGGTCCTTTTCAAGGAACTGTTGCCTGTACAAGAATTCAAAAAGGAAAAGGAGTTTGCGGTATGTCTTGGAAAAAAAATAAAACTATTGTTGTAGATGATGTAAGTAAATTTGAAGGACATATTGCCTGTAGTGATTTATCAAAGTCAGAAATAGTAATTCCTTTAAGAAACAAAGAAAAAGTGATAGGTGTTCTTGATATTGATCATGATGAATACAAATCATTTGATATAATAGACAAAAAATATTTGGAAAAAATAATTGAAGAACTTGAAAAAAAAATAGATTAAAACTTTCCAATTTTGGTAATACCGGCATAGGTTTTATCACCAAGTTTAATATTTAGTTTAAAATCAAGCGGTAAAAATAAGTCTACTCGAGATCCAAATTTTATAAAACCAAACTCTTCACATTGACTGACCTTATCTCCTTTTTTTATATAGCATTTAATTCTTCTAGCAACAGTACCAGCTATTTGTCTCATTAAAATTTTAATATTTTTTTTAGAACTAATAACAATAGTATTTCTTTCATTTAATTTACTTGATTTAGGATGCCATGCTAATAAATACTTTCCAGGATGATACTTATAATAATCAACTTCGCCTGAAATAGGATTTCTATTAACATGAACATTTAAAGGAGACATAAAAATTGATATCTGCATCTTATTTGCTTTAAAATACTCATCCTCAAAAACCTTATCTATAATTACAACTTTTCCTTCAGCTGGTGAATAAAGAACTTCATCGTTTTGGTTAATGTTTATGGTAGGACTTCTAAAAAACTGAACTATAAATAAAAAAAGAAATAATGATAAACCTAAAATGCTATAAGATAGAGATTGTGTTAGGCCTAAATAAAAAGAAACATAATTTATAAATATTAAAATCAGAAAAGATATAAGAATAGTTTTTCTGCCTTCTTTATGAATAAACATTAAGTTTTTTGAAAAGTAAAAGACCCATCTCTAAATTTATAAGTTTTTGCAACCTTATCAATAGCAGATATATAAGCCGCTATCCTTAAAGAAACTTTATATTCTTTAGAAATTTTATAAACATTGTTAAACCCTAATTTTATTATAGAATCACACCTCCTATTTACTCTACTTTCGGACCATTTAAACCCTAATCTGTTTTGGACCCATTCAAAATATGAAACAATAACCCCTCCAGCATTAGCTAAAATATCTGGTACAGCTACAATACCCTTTTTCAAAAGAATAGCATCTGCTTTATGTGATGTAGGTCCATTGGCTCCTTCAACTATAAGCTTTGCTTTAATGTTTTCAGCATTTTTTTCATTTATCACATTTTCCATAGCTGCTGGTATGATTACATCTACATCTAATTTAAAAAAGTCATCTGCTGGAATAATTTCACCTCCTTCAAAACCCTTGAGGCTGCCTTTATTTTCATTTCTATATGTCATAGCCTTTCCAATATTAATTCCCTTTTTATTATAATAAGCTCCAGAAATATCAGAAATTGCAACAATTTTACAACCTCTCTCTTTTAAAAGGTGTGCCGCCCATGAACCAACATTGCCAAAGCCCTGAACTGCAACCGTAGCCTTATAAGGATTAATCTTTAATTTTGCCATAGCCGAAAGAGCCGTAGTCATTACACCTCTTCCAGTAGCCTGAACCCTCCCTAAAGATCCACCTAAAACAATAGGCTTTCCAGTTACAACTGCACTAACCGTACCCCCATGAGCTCTAGAATACTCATCCATTAACCAAGCCATTTGATTAGGACCTGTCCCAACATCAGGAGCCGGAATATCTTTGTCAGGACCAAAAACACTATACATAGATTGTGTATAAGACCTTGTTAATCTTTCTAATTCGCCTGTTGACATATTTCTCGGATCACAACATATTCCTCCTTTAGCACCACCATAAGGAATATCAACTACCGCACACTTCCAAGTCATCCAAGATGCAAGTGCAGTAACTTCGTCTAAGTTCACTGAAAGGTCATACCTAAGACCACCTTTGGATGGTCCTAAAATAGTTGAATGGATAACCCTATATCCTTGAAATACTTTTATATCTCCATTATCCATCGAAATTGGCAATGAAACTATAACTTGTCTAGCTGGGGCTTTTAAAACATTATATATATCATCATCTAAACCAAGATGCTCTGCAGCTTTACGGAAACGTTCCATCATAGAATCTAAAGGATTGGCATGATCTAAAATTGGAGCCGGCTCTATATATGACATTTTTGAGTTATTATTTTTGTAAATCTAATATTTATATGAAATGTTTAATAAATAATAAGTAAAAATATATAAAAGGAATTATAAATAATAAACTATCAAATCTATCCAAATACCCGCCGTGACCTGGTAACTTGTTACCACTATCTTTAAGACTAAAGCCCCTTTTTATTAACGATTCAAATAAATCACCAAAAATTCCAATTATCAAAACTATCAATCCAAAAATTAAATAAAATATGAAAGGGTTATTATAGTAATGAGATAAGAATAAGGATAATATAATATTAGCTACAAAACCAAAAAAAACCCCTTCCCAAGTTTTACCAGGAGAAATATATGATAGTTTTCTTTTACCAAATTTTTTTCCACCAATATAGGCGAATGATTCAGAAACCCAAGTATAAATTAAAATAAGTAATAAGTCACCATAAGTATAGTAGCCTGTCTTAAATGTAATCAAATTCAAGATTGAAAAAGGAAGAGCTATATATATTATTCCAGCAAAACTTAATGATAAATTGATTAAAGAATTTGAAAGGTTTTTTATATATAAAAAAACTATACAAACTATAGGAAAAATTGTTAGCAAGCTTATATAATAAGTGCTTGGAATTAGTTTTGCTGAAACCAAAAATGAAAGTGTAAATAAATAAGAACCTATTATAAATCCCAAAAAAGAAAAAGGCCTAAACCCATTGTCTCTAAGAATAAAATAATATTCTTTTAAACATGAAATAAGTATTACAAGAAATATTACAAAATATGTCCATGGATTCAATATGCTAATGAGCAACAATCCTGAACCAAATAAACCAGTTAATAATCTTAAATAAAATTTTGAATTAATTAACAATACATTTTTAGTTTAGAACATTCAATTTAATAATATAATTGTTTTAAATAAATTCTATATAGATAATTAAAAAGAGAAATGTTAAATAATTTTTTTTATAGGCAAAAAGTTTAAATAAAAGAGTCTAATAAGATATAAAGAAATTGCTAATAACAATAAAGACAAAAAGAAAGGAAATTGATAATTATTAACGTCTTCAACTGATAAATCTATTATACCTGAGGAAGAAAAATAAAATAATGTCAATGCGGAAAAATTATTTATAAAATGAGCAATTATTGGGTAGTATAGATTATTAGAAGAATAATAAAAATAACCAAACAAAATCCCTAATAGTATTCTTGGAATTAAACCATAAAATTGGAAATGAAAAAAACTAAAAACAAATGATGATAAAAATATTGCTACATGTATATTTTTAAATATCAATTCAAGTTTTTTTTGGATGACTCCTCTAAATAAATATTCTTCACAAAAAGCTGGAATAATAGCAACAGCAATTATTCCAAGTAAATATTGGTTAAAGTTTTCAAAGGAAACCAAAAATAAGGTTAGTTTTTCTAGTTCAAGTTCTTTGTTTTTAGCATATTCTTCGAAAGAAGACAGAAATGATGGAAACTCAATATTTTTATTCCATTCAATAATTAAACCGTTAAATAACATGAAGCATATCGTAGCAAAAAATAGAATAATTAATGGTGAAAATTGAATCTTATTAAACCTTAAAAGATTACTTAAAAGCTCTTTTTTACTTCTTAAATAGATATAAGGAGCAAGAAAGAAAACAATAAGGCTTGTGAAAGATTGGATTACTAAAAAGTGAGTTCTCATATTTGGATTTGATATTATCGATGAAATGCCTTCTATCTTTAGAGGATTATCAGAAAAAAAATTATATATTAAAATATACAACCCGCCTAGAAATTGAGAGATAACAAAACCTATTAAAACCGCTACGATAATAAGAAGTAAATCTTTTTTAGGATTTGAAAAATTTTGTATTTCTTTGTTCACTTAAAATAATTTTTTAATCAATTTAACAGTTTTTTATGAAAATAGGGAACATAAAATTACCTGACTTTCCTCTTCTTCTTGCTCCAATGGAAGATGTAAGCGACCCTCCATTTAGGGCATTATGTAAAAAAAATGGTGCTGATTTAATGTTTACCGAATTTATTTCATCTGAAGGTTTGATTAGAGATGCTGAAAAAAGTGTTCAAAAATTAGATATATATGAATACGAAAGACCAATTGGTATACAGATTTTTGGTGATAAAATTGAGTCCATGAGGCAAGCTGCTGAAATTGCTGAAAAAGCAAAACCTGAAATAATTGATATTAATTATGGTTGTCCAGTAAAAAAAGTAGCATGTAGAGGGGCTGGGGCAGGAATACTTTTAGACCTACCTAAAATGCAATCAATGACAAAAGAAATTGTAGATGCAGTAAATTTACCTGTAACTGTGAAAACAAGATTAGGTTGGGATGAAAATTCGATTAAAATTGTAGAGGTTGCCAAAAGATTACAAGATGTTGGAATAAAAGCATTAACTATTCATGGAAGAACTAGAAAGCAAATGTATAAAGGAGAAGCTAATTGGGAATATATAGCCGAAGTCAAAAATGATCCTCAAATTCAAATACCAATTTTTGGTAATGGTGATATAAATTCTCCTGAAAAAGCATTAGAGTACAAAAACAGATATAATGTTGATGGCATAATGATAGGTAGGGCCTCAATTGGATACCCTTGGATATTTAATGAGATTAAAGATTTCATTAATGAAAATAAAAAAATAAAAAAACCCTCTTTAGAAGAAAGAATAAATACAGTCAAAAGACATTTAGATTTTTCAATTGAGTGGAAAGGTGAAAGTCTTGGGTTAGTAGAAATGCGTAGACATTATACAAATTATTTCAGAGGAATTGAAAATTTTAAGAAATTTAGAATGCAATTAATAGAAAGTGCTTCTTATGAAGAAAGCCTTGAAACTCTTAACAAGATTAATGAGCATTTCAAAGAATCAAAGATACTTGCATGAAAAATAGTGTAATTTATCCTTGGTTTTTATTAATCTTATTAAGTATCATTTGGGGAAGCTCGCCTATTTTAATAAAAAAATCACTGTCAACCTTAACACCTTTTGAAATAGGAGCGCTAAGGATTTCAAGTGCAGCTATTTTTCTAAGCCCATTTTTTTTTAAGGTTTTAAACAAAATTAATAAGAGTAATTTTTTTTTATTGCTCTTATCCGGAGTTATTGGAAATTTAATTCCTTACTTTTTATATCCTTTAGCTCAAACAGAAATCGATAGTAGTACCTCAGGTGTTCTTACTTCTTTAACACCTTTTTTTGCTCTGCTAATTGGTGGTGTTTTTTATAATCAGAAGATATATAAAAATAATATCACAGGCCTTATCATTGGTTTTATGGGTACTTTTTGTTTAATTTTTTTTAGTACAGAGAATAATTCGATTAATGCAAATCTTTATGGATTATTAGTTGTACTTGCAACTTTATTTTATGGTATTAATTTAAATTTATTGAAGTATCATTTAGTAAAATTAGATCCATTAACTATTACCAGTACTTCATTGTTTTTTATTTCTCCAATAACAATTTGGCTTTTAATTTCAGAAACAACTTTTCTTTCTAATTTAGATAAATTATCAGATAATATAAATGAAATTTTTTATGTTCTCATTTTAGGCATAGTTGGAACAGCAATTGCTACAATTATTTTTTATAGATTAGTTCAAATTAGAGATACAGTCTTTGCTAGTTCAGTAACTTATTTAATGCCAATTGTTGCAATATTTCTAGGTTTGATTGACGGTGAAATAATTAATTTAATTCAGTTTTTTGGAATGCTTTTGATTTTAATAGGTGTTTACTGGGCTAACAAAAAATCTAAATAGATTTTCCAACTTTCTCTAATAATTCTTTTGTTTTTCTGATGCCTTCATATTCACTTAATCTGGTTCCCTCATATTCTATTGATATATATTTGTTATAACCTGATTTTTTGACTATTTCTAACATTTTATAAAAATCTGTTTCCATACAATTACCTTCTTCATCAAAATCATACGACTTAGCGCTAACGCTTTTTGCGTATGGCATCATCTCTGTCACACCTAAATATTTATCATATTTATTTGAACACTCTTCTTGCGTAGATCCCCATGATCCAGAAATACAAAAATTTCCAAAATCAGGTAAAGTTCCAATATTACTTCTTGATACTGAACGGATAACATTCATAAGCCACTTTCCATCGGATGAATATCCGCCATGGTTTTCAACTATTACATTTATGTCATAGTCTAATGCAAAGTCTGCCAAAGATCCCAGTCCTTCAATTGCAGCAGTAGAAACAGATTCCCTAGAGCCTTCGCCTTGGGCATTAACCCTAATGCTATCACAACCAAGAAATTTTGCTGCTTCAACCCATTTTTTATGATTATCAACTGCAATATTCCTTTTTAACTTATCTGTATTTCCCAAATTTCCTTCATCATCTATCATAATTAAATGATTAGTTACCCCTAGATCTTTAGTTCTTGAGAGTAATTCATTTAAATATTTTTTATTTGTTGCTTTATCCATAAAAAACTGATTAACATACTCGATTATATTAATTCCATAATCATTTTTTGCTATTGAAGGAAAGTCCATATTTGTTATCTCTCCTTTGTCTATGGCTTTATTTAGTGACCATTCAGCTAACCCAATTTCAAAAAACATTGAGTTTTCTTTTGGTTTAGAACCCAAAGAAATAAGTGGAGATAGTGCAAAGGATGTTGATAGAGATAAATCTTTAATGAATTTTCTTCTTTTCATTTTTTAGGTTAAAATATTTGTATTTTTTAATTTATTAAAATTTATTCATAATTACTACTATATAATTTACCATTATACATTTTCTCACCAGCATTTATAGAAATATCTAACATATTAAAGACTGATGGTAAAGGGCAGGTTGTAAAAGAAGAAAAAACACACGGGGGGTTATATGCCTTATTAAAGTTTATTAAAACATTTCCATGATTATCAGGAGGGTTTACATAAAGAAATCTCCCTCCACCATATGTTTCTTTTCCATTAGTTTCATCTGCAAAAACAATAAAAAAGTTTCCTGAAGGGGCAATAGTAGGCTCAAACAAAAATTCTTTATTTTTAATTTTAAATTTTATAACTCCTGGAATTCGTTCCAAAAATGTTGCGCCGACAATATTATTGGTTTCTCGGAATTTAATAGAATCATATTTAATAAACTTTCCATTAAAAGCTAGTCTCTTGTCTGGCTCAAAAAAATCTATTTTTAATTTTTCATTTAACATAGGATGACTTAAATTTCTAAGCCTGATTGACATTACCCCAGGATCACTGTGAATATACCAACGAAAAGTCTTCCATGAAAAATAAACATTTTTCTCATTAATATGATAAGAAATTTTTCTTACCAAAATAGAATCATTGTAATTAACTTCTATCAAATATTCAAATGAAACAACCGAATCATTAACATTTATAACGCCAAGTTTTTCAGGGAAGTCTGAAGGAAAAATAAAATCGTTTAAATCAGATGATCCCATAGTATAACTTCCTGATTCTAACAAAAACAACCCAGCTAAGTTTAAATAACCATCTTCAGCAAATAATGCATTATAACGTTTACTTTTCCATTCATCCAATTCTTTATTAAAGCTAGAATCTGAACAAGAAATAGTCAAAAGAAAAAATAGGAGAATTTTAATTTTCATTATATTTATAAATATAAGAATATTTAAAATGAGGTTATTAATAATTTTCTTTCTATTAACCAATGTAAATAATTCTATTAAGGGTAATCTTGAAAAACTATATCATTCCAAAAACAACAAGTATTCTGTATTAATTTTTAGTAAAACTAATGGGTTTGTTCATGGAGAGGCAATCAAAGAAGGTATCAAATTAATAACCAATATAGGAAGACAAAATAAGTTTAATGTTGATCACACTAATATTTCATCTTTTTTTATAGAAGAAAATTTAATAAACTATCAATCTATAATATTTTTAAATACAACGCTTGATGTGCTCAATAAAGATGAAGAAAAAAAATTTAAAAATTTTATTCAAAATGGTGGTGGTTTTGTTGGTATTCATTCTGCGGCAGATACAGAGTATGAATGGGACTGGTATGGAAAATTAGTTGGTGCATATTTTAAAAATCATCCAAAAATCCAAAAGGCTAAAATATCAACAATTAATAAAAATCATATTTCCACATCTCACCTCAATGAAACATGGGAAATTGAAGAAGAATGGTATAATTATAAAAATATAAACCCTGAAATAACAGTACTTTTAAATTTAGAAGAATCATCCTATGAGGGTGGTGAAAATGG
>JBELBJ010000011.1:0-1380 GCA_042095375.1 Marinoscillum sp. | reverse complement strand
TATTTATAATAAGGTTTAGAGTCTAAGCTTCTTCCTTCAGTTTTATATGCATAAGCCATAGCAGTACCCATACAATGACAGTCAATTAAAGTAGCTATTATTCCTCCGTTCATTATTTTAGGCCAGCCTTGATGAATTTTTAATGGAGTCCAATCTGATTCTGATTGTTTTCCATTCCAATAACTTTTGATATGCAGACCTCCTTTTATGTCTTTGCCACAGCCATAGCAAATGTTTCCAGGCATATAATCTTGAAAATAATTTTTTCCTTTTATCATCTATGTATATTTATATAAATTTAATTTATAAAAAATGATTAAAATTATTGACATCAATTTTTTAGGTATAAGCTCAGCTATTGCCTGCTTTCTAATCGAATCCGATCAAGAATTAATATTAGTTGAAACTGGACCTTCAACTGTTTATAATAATTTAAAAAAGAGTATTGAAAATTTTGGGTATGATATAAAAAAAATAAAACATGTTTTTGTTACACATATTCATCTTGATCATTCTGGCGGAGCTTGGAGGTTTGCTGAAAACGGCGCAAAAATATATGTGCACCCAAATGGTATGCAACATTTAATTGACCCATCAAAATTAATTTATTCTGCCTCAAAAATTTATAAAGACAAAATGAAAATGTTATGGGGGACAATTAAAAATATTAAAAAAGAAAATGTACAATCAGTAGGGCATAGAGAAAAAATAAAAGTAGGAAGCATAATTGTTGAGTCCTTACATACACCAGGACACGCAAAACATCATATTGCATGGAAAATTGACAAAAATATTTTTACAGGAGATGTGGCGGGAGCAAAAATTAAATCAGGACCTGTATTACCAGCATGTCCTCCACCTGAAGTAGATATTGAAAAGTGGATTGAAAGTTTGAATCTGATCAAAAAAGAAAACCCAAAAGTTTTATATCTAACTCATTTTGGAAAAAGTACTAATGTTGTGAGTCACATTGATGAAATGAAAAAAAGACTCAAAAGCTGGTCTTTATGGATTAAAAAAAACAGATCAAATAATAAAATTGAAGAATTAACTGAAAAATTTAATGAATATGTAAATACATTTTTAAGAGATGAAGCAAAAATAAGTAAAAAACTAATTGAACAGTATTATACCGCAAACCCTCCATATATGAGTGTTTCTGGACTAATGAGATATTGGGATAAAAAAAAACAAAATTAAGCCGCCGGTTTAATAGAAAATTGATTGAGTAAAAAGATTTTATTAAATTAATAACATGTTAGAAAAATTAAAAAATATTAAGTCTAAAGAAATAATAGCAGGATACTTTGGTAAGTTTTTTCATGGTAAAAATATGACCATAGCTTTTTGGAATGTAAAAAAAAACTCCAAAATACCTAA
>JBELBJ010000010.1:29113-38516 GCA_042095375.1 Marinoscillum sp. | reverse complement strand
TCCTGGAAACAGGGGTTCGATTCCCCTAGGGACTGCAACCTTTAAAACCCATCATATGATGGGTTTTTTTGTATGTTTATTAATTATTTTAGAACTAATTTTCTATTTCTTCAATAAATTAATTTTAATAAAATATGATAAAGCTTTTAAAACAAAGAATCATAAACCTTATAAAAAGATTATTACCATTTGATATAAGGATTTTTTTAAGAAAACTTAATTGGAGAAGATTGTATTTCCAACAATCAATTTTAAATAATAAAAGATTTAATTATTACTGTCCAATAGCTAAAAGAGAATTTAAATTATTTATAAAAGTTAGGAATAATATACTTTCGCCATCAAATGGAGCCAATTCAAGACAAAGATTGGTATGGCATTATTTAGAAAATAAATTAAATATTTTGAAGAAAAAGTATACTTTATTACATATAGCACCTGAGTTATCCTATTATGAAAATCTATCTAAATGTAAAAATTTAACTTATATAGCAGGAGATAAAATGGTATCTGGATATTCAAATCAAAAAGGTATATTAAACATAGATTTAACTGATCTTAATTATAAAAATGATTTTTTTGATATTATAATTTGTAATCATGTTTTAGAACATATTGAGGAAGATAAAAAAGCTATTTTTGAAATGTATAGAGTATTAAAAAAAGGAGGGAAGGCAATTATCACTGTTCCGATTAATGAAAAACTGAATAGTACATATGAGGATTCTTCAATAACTAATTCTAGTGAAAGAATTAAACATTTTGGACAATGGGATCATGTAAGGTGGTATGGATTAGATATAAAAGAAAGAATATCCAAAGTAGGATTTGATGTAGAAATGAATAGGTACTCAAATAATTTTTCTAAAGATGATTTTAAAAGGCTAGGTTTATCTAAAAGTATAATAATTATAGCTAATAAATGATACTTCTACCAAATTGTTTTTAAAACTTTATGATTTATAATGGAATTATTTAACCCACTAAATTCTACTAAATCAAATTTAGAGTTATAAAAAAACACATCACTCATCACAAGTTCTCCATCATTTACAAATATTTCAATTGAACTATTGTCTAATAATAATTCTAGAGATGATACTTTAGAATTAAACTTGGCTATTTGTTTATTTATAAATCTTTTTCTAAAAGTTTCAACCTCTAAAGTTCTTTTTTTATCATTGAAATTAGTATCAGTTAAAAAGTTTCCTCTGTTTATTTCAAAAGTTTCAGATGAAAATTTTATAGTTAAATTTTCTGAATCATTTTTTAGATTAATTTCAAATGAATCTGTTGAAATTTCACTTAGTAGAATTCTATTTAAGTTTTTATCAAGGTTTAATTCTTTAACAATTTTACTTTCATATGATTCTGATTCAATCTTTTGAAGGTCTATCGAACTAAATTTTAACCTATACCTATCAGAATTTTTAATTAAAGTGATATCCCTTGGTATTGTCATAGCACTTCTCCATTTTGATGTTGGTACCATTTGACCATATCTCCAATTACTCATCCAGCCAATAAATTTTCTAGATTTTAAATTGTCTGATGTATTATTCCAAGTTACCCCAGCATAATTATCACTTCCATAGTCAATCCATATAGACTTTTCTTCTCCTAAAAAGTTATCATCTACAATAAAATCTTTACCATTAAAATCTCCTATAAAATATTGAGTTCCACTACCTCCATTTGGAGAACTTTTATTTATACTAACAAAAAGAACCCATTTTTTATTTCCCTCTTCATCTACCAATGGAAATAAGTCCGGGCATTCCCAAACACCATTCATTTCACCTATCCCAGTAAACTCTGATATAAATTCCCAATCTATCAGGTTTTCAGATGAATAAAATATTATTCTATCTTTAGCTGCTAGAGTTATAAACCACTTTTTATATTCTTCTGACCATGTTACTTTAGGATCTCTGTAATCTCTAAACCCAGGATTGTCAATTATAGGATTTTTATCATATTTTATCCATGTTTTTCCTAAATCTTGACTATATGCAATATGTTGAGTCTCAACGTGTATGTATCTATCTTCTTTTGTTTCATTCCACATTCTTTCTAAAAACATATCATGATTTGTATAAAAAGCTAAGATAGGAGGGTTATTTCCATCTCCTAATCCTGATTTATTATTTATATCAACTATAGCTGATCCAGAGAAAATATAGTTATTTCCATCAGGATAAATTGCTATTGGTTTATTTTCCCAATGAATTAAATCTTTTGAAATTGCATGAGCCCAGTGCATTGGTCCCCAAACATTATCATCAGGATAATGTTGATAAAATAAATGATAATTTCCATTAAGGTAAAACATTCCATTTGGATCATTCATCCAACCAGAGGGAGGAGAAAAATGAAATTGAGGTCTGTACTTTTCTTTGTAGGAATTTTGAATATTGTTTTCAACTGCATTACAAGAAGAAAATAATACAATTAAAATAATTATAAAATTTTTCATTTTTTTTAGGATTATGTTTATTCAAATATACTAACCAACTAAAAAAAAAACCTATCTAATTAGATAGGTTTTTTAATTTATTCTGTTTCAATGATTATGGAACACATGTAACACTTGGAAGTGCTTCTGTTGTTTTAGTATACATATGAGCTGTTGCACCTTCTGCATCTGTTATAGCTGCAGCTAACTCAGTTCCATCTGGTGAAACAATAAAAACCACATCTATAGTTGGAGCAGAAGTATAATTAAATGTTGCGCTCAATGTATCTCCCTTATTGATACGCATTGTATTAGTATATGATTGGCCATCGCAGTCTGTATGACTTCCTGTAGCTGTACTCCATGTACAACAATCAATTATACCATCAGTTGGATCATTAATGTAATCTTTTATTTTGTCCATGTCAATATAAATAAAAGAGGTAGTGCCATCAGTACCAACATATTTCCATTTAGTCTTGTCATGTTTTAACATAAAACTTTCTGAAGCTTTATCATCATCTTCATCACAACTTATTAAAAATAATACGCTAAATATTGGAATTAAATAGTAAAGTATATT
Source organism: Marinoscillum sp. (assembly GCA_042095375.1). Lineage (GTDB taxonomy): Bacteria > Bacteroidota > Bacteroidia > Cytophagales > MED-G16. The sequence continues at coordinate 35,478 of JBELBJ010000010.1, read as the reverse complement.
CTTCATAATATTTAAATTTAAAATTATATTATTTACAAAATTACTAAAATTTAATAAATTATGATTTTTAGCACTCATTTTGAGGTTAATTTATCATTTTTGTTACATGTTTAATTTAAATGTTTATTTATGAAAAAAATATATTTTATCATCATAAAACTACTTGTAAGCTTTAGCTTATTAGCTCAAACAAAATCAATAAATACAGAAACCAGCAATATAAAATGGATTGGTAAAGAAATAACTACCAAAATACATTATGGATCATTAAAATTTTTAGATGGTAATATTTCAATATCTGAAAATGAGGTCAGGGGAGAAGTTATAGTTAATATGGAATCATTAAATGTAGAAGATTTAAGTGGTGGATCTAAACAAAGACTAGAAGGCCATTTAAAGTCAGATGACTTTTTTTCTGTAGATAAACATAAAACTGCTAAACTTAAAATAATTTCTTCTGAAAAGGAGGGTGAAGTTTTTATGATAAATGGAACTCTCACAATCAAAGATATTACTCATCCTATAAAATTTAATCTTGATATTGAGACTAATAAAGCAACTACTAAATTAGCATTTGACAGATCAAAATATAATGTAAAATTTAGATCAGGTAATTTTTTTGAAAATTTAGGAGATAAGTTGATTTTAGATGATATAGATTTAGAAGTAGAATTATACTTTTAAATAAATCTATCCTCTATAAATAAGGCTTTTTGTTTGGATAGTTTTTTAAAAAATTTATGATCAGATTGGTTTTTTACTTTCAGTTTTAAAAAAAAATGATCATATGAAATTGTATAATTTGTTTCATCAATTTTAAATAATATCAACTTATAGTAAGGTATTGATAAACAATATGTTTCTAATTTTGAATTAATAAATAAAATAACACCTTTTGGCCTTAATTCAATATTACATCGATTTAACGTAAAATCATTTTTTAGAATATCATATATTGTATTATCACTTTTTTTAATTAATAAATTTTGAGATCCAACTCCATTTAATTTTATTTTATCGATTATGCTATATTCTTTTCCTACTAGATTTATAATTTGCTTCTCAATTTCAGGATTTTTATGTGTGATATTATTTAACATATTTTGTAATATAATTATATGAAACGATTCAATTCAGAAAAAGATTTAAAAGAATTTTTAGAAGAAAAATATCTAAAGTACAACAACAAAAATTTCATTGAATTTGATCCAATAAAAATACCTCATTCTTTCACAAAAAAAGAAGATATAGAAATTTCTGCATTTTTAACTTCAATAATTTCTTGGGGAAAGAGAAAAATGATAATTAAAAATGCTGAAGAACTTATGATAAAAATGGATTCATCTCCATATGATTTTATAATTAATGCAAATGAAAAAGATATTGGATCAATAGATTTTTGTCATAGAACATTTAATTCTATTGACTTACATTTTTTTTTAAAATCTTTGAAAAATATATATACAAATCACGGGGGTCTAGAAAAAATATTTTCTGTTAATTATGATGATAAATGGTTGTTTAAAAATATAAAAAATTTAAAAGAGATTTTTTTTTCAATCGATCATCCAATTAGAACTAAAAAACATATATCAGATCCATCCAAAGGTTCTGCATGTAAAAGAATAAATATGTTTTTAAGATGGATGGTCAGAAAAGATACTCACGGTATTGATTTTGGTATATGGAACCAAATAACCCCATCGAAGTTATCTTGTCCATTAGATACTCATACCAATAGAATAGGAAGAAAATTAGGTTTAATAAAAAGAAAACAAAACGATATAAAAACATTAAAAGAACTAGATGTTAAATTAAGAAAATTTGATGAAAAGGATCCGGTAAAATATGATTATGCCTTATTTAGTATTGGAATAAACGATGATATTTAACCACCTCCGTCACCTCCGCCACCACCGGCATCACCACCACCACCAACATCACCAGCTCCCATTGCACCATACATAACAGCATCACCTCCTGTATTATGGTTTACATATGAATTAACAGCAATATTATAAACATCACTCATTGAATCAACATCTTTTAAGTCATGATTTCTAAAAATAAAGTCTTCTAAATCATTGGTTGAGTGGTTAACTTTTACAGCATTTTTTTTATTGTAGGCAATAACTTTTCCATCATAAACAACAAGTTTTGGATAAATGCTCGTATACCATTTTTTATATGGAAACTTTTTCTTGAAAACCTCTTCGCTTGATTCTAATTCTAAAGAAATTATTTCAAATGATTTATTTATAAAATAAATATGATTCTTAAATATCAATACATTTGATGAACTATATAATTCTTTATTAATCCAAAAATAATCTCCGCTTTCAAGGTGTAATAATGAACTATATATATTTCCCATACCCCATTTTGACATAGTATAAAGAAATAAATATTTACCAACTCTATATGTTCCTAAAACATTTTTATCTAGTTCTTTTTTCCAAATTGTTTTCTTTTCTTTAGAATCAAATAACGATATTATTTTTTTCTCTGAAATAATTATTACTTTATTCATAATTTTTTGGTTTATTTCCTGTCATTTCCCAACGCACTAATTCTACTGGAATATTTCCTGTATCATTGAACGTATCAAAAAAGTTTTTTAATGAAAATATTTTTCCTTCTTTTTCTAGTTTTTCAGCATATTCAGCCATGATTCTTTCGATAAGATATTTACCAGTAATATAAGAGGTTCCATATCCTGGTTGTCTTAAATAAAGATGCTGTTCAAACTGCAATAGATGAGGTTCTCTATTCATCCAACCTCGGGGAGTCCATTTTACATGTACGTTACCAGCTTCAGCCATTGTCATCTCATTTGCATGAGCATAAAGAGATCCTAATCCTCTTGCAGCTCTTTGGGCAATCATTATCCATACAATCTCTTTGGATCTAGGAGAATCTTCATATAACCCTGCATGCATAAACATTTCTTCAGCTCCAGTAGCATAACCTTCGTTTTTTGAATCAAAAATATTATATAAAAGGGCTTCTCGTCTAATTGGACTATTATGAGGTTCGTCTCTCATCATAGCAAGATCAAACCAATGAACAAAATGAGAATACAATGGGAGTGGATCAAGATGAAGGCCTATATTAAAAAAGTTTCTAGTTTCTTTGGGCACAAACTTTCCCATATGTTCTCTTAATGCTGGTTCCATATTGTCTTTAACAGTCATAATATCTTTTTCCTTTAAAAATCTCATAAACCTTTTTACTCCATTTTCTGTAAGTTTTTTAAACTCTTCGGGGCTGTCTGCAGCAATCAATTCTGGTAAATTTCTATTATTATGCTCTTCTAATTTTAAAGAAGCCCATGCTCTATCTAATTCTCTTTGTAATAACCTAACTTCATCCTCCCAAGTTAAAGGTACTAGATGAACATTTTGTTGGTACCAGGTGTAATTATCTTTACCAATACCAGATGGACCTGTTTTATTTTTTGATTCGTTTTCTAACCATTCTATGAAATTTTGAGTGGCAATTTTAGATTCTTCAATTGCTACGCTTATATTATCATTTCTTTTTAAATTCAATTTAGACTTGATTGTGTTAAGATTATTATATTGTTTTCTAAAATTTTCAATTCCTGCTATCCATAAATCTTTTGCATTTCCTTTTAGATTTTCTCTAGCTTGTATTAAAAAAGATGGTATACTCATCATTTCATTTAGAAATTTTTTCTTAGAATTTTCATTTAATGGAAGATCATACATCCAAAATTCTAAAACTCCATGATTAGTTGGCCCTTCGTGTGCAGGAACATCGCTTTGATTCATCCAAATAGTTTGATAAAATGCAGGATCTCTTTCCCATGGTTTTAAAATAGAATAGTTAAATTCATAACCATTCATTTCAGCTTTAATTATATGCCAATCTATTTGATCACTTATATTCCAATTGTTAAAATCAAAGTTGTAAAGTTTATTTTTTAGATTTAAAAATTCTTTTTGATCTTCTTCAAATCTTTTTTTTGTATAATCAGGAGCACCATTTAAAAGAGGAGGTTTTTCAAATTCTCTCCACTCGTAAAATAAATTTACTAATTCTTCATATTTAGAAAGTTTATTATCTATAGAAACAGGTGTTTTTTCAGTTAAAGGATTATTAGTAGTATTACAACTAATAATAAAAAGAAATAATATTAATTTTTTCATTATATTTTTTCGTAGTTTTCAACGGTTAAATTACTAATAACATCGCCCGTATGCTTTATGTTATTTGGTTCAAAAAGCAATAACCATACTTCTTCTTTTGCAATAGGTTTATGGTCAACTCCTTTTGGTACAATCAACATTTCTCCTTCATTTAATTCAACTTTTTTATCGTGGAATTCTATATTCAATTTTCCTTTTATTATAAAAAATAACTCGTCTTCATTTTTATGATTATGCCATACAAACTCTCCCTTTACTTTTGCAAGCTTTACATCATGGTTATTAATCTTTCCAATTATTTTAGGATTCCAATAATCATTAAATAAATCAAACTTTTTTTTAATAATAATTTTCTTCACTAATGAAAATATTAAAAATTGATTAATTAATAGGTCTTTGAAACTGATTCATTCCTATTATTTTCCCATCTTTAATTTGAAAACTTTCTTGAGCAAATAGACTAGTGGTATCACTAGAAGTTGTTAAATCTTCTTTAGTCCATAAAATTACCCAATCATGATCTAAATCATTTACATGTATTGAAAACCATACTGCAGGAACTATATTAAACTTTGTGGTTTCAAAAACAGGTTTGTATAGTGCTATTACATCCTCTTTTTTTGCTACAGAACCATCTGCTAAAGTGCCTTCGAAGTCATCATGAAGAAATGACATTGTTTTTTCAAAATCTCCCTCGTTAGCTGCTTTTTGTAAATCTAGTACAATATTAGATAGACTTGGATCACCCATACTAATATCACTTGAATAAGATGCTTTAAAAGGATATTCAATTTCTTTATTTTCTTCTTGTTTAGATTCACATGAGATGAAAAGTAATATAAATGTTGTATATAGTAAGTTTTTCATTATTTTGTATTTTTATTTAATCAAATTATATTTTATCTAAATTATTAATTTAATACTAAAGTGAAAAAATTAATTTGCATTTTATTTTTAATTCAATTAATTCAATTTTCAGGAGTTTCCCAAAATAATGAAATTTTATTTAATGGAAAAAACCTAAACGGTTGGAAAATTCATGGTTCTGAATTATGGTATGTTGAAAATGGAGAATTAGTTTCTGAGAGTGGTCCAAAGAAAGAATATGGTTATATTTTAACAGAAAAAAATTATGATAATTTTTTGCTCCATTTAGAGTTTAAACAAGAATCTAATGGTAATAGCGGAGTATTTTTTAGATCTACAATTGATGGAGTTAAAATTTCTGGATGGCAAGTAGAAGTTGCACCAACAAATCTTTTTACTGGAGGAATTTATGAATCATATGGAAGGGGATGGTTGATAAAACCAGATACTTCTATCCCTGATAATTTAATTGAAGGAGATTGGAATATCTTAGAAATTAAAGTTTTTAATTCTGAAGTTACAACTTGGTTGAATGGAAAACAGTCAGTTTATTTAAATGATAATAAAATCAAAAATGGGGTAGGAGGTATTGCCTTACAAATTCATGATGGAGGAGGCATAAAAGTAAGATGGAAAAATATTTATTTACAAAAATTATAATTTACTTTAAAATTATTTTTTAATAGTATTAATTCCATTTTCAATTGATATTTCAATGGGTGTAAGTTTTTTTTGAAATTTATTTAAATATTTTTCTGAAACTAACTTAATATAAGATTTAATATTATCTTCTTTAATTAAATTTATAGTACATCCACCAAATCCACCTCCCATCATTCTAGAACCTAAAACGTAATTGTGTTTTTTTGAATGATCAACTAAAAAATCTAACTCTTTACAACTTACTTCATATAAGTTTTTTAAACCTTCATGTGACTTATACATGAGCTTACCAAATTCAACTAAATTTAATGCTTTTATAAGTTTAGTTGATTTTAAAACCCTTTTGTTTTCTTGAGAAACATATAAAGCTCTTTTAAATTCATTTTTTGTAAACAAAGATTCATTATTAATAATAAAACCTTCAGAAGCATTAGCTAAGTATGTTAATCTTTTATCTATATTTTTTGCTTTTTTTAAAGCACTTTTACACTCATTAACCCTATTATTATAATCGCTAGAAGATAATGTATGATTAACATTTGTATTTAACAATAAAAACTTATAGGGTGATAATTTACTACTAATCATTTCTAATTTCAAAGAATTACAATTTAGAAGAATAATTTTATCTTTTTCTCCAAAAAAAATTGCAAATTGATCCAT
>JBELBJ010000010.1:0-29013 GCA_042095375.1 Marinoscillum sp. | reverse complement strand
ATAATTAAATTCTTTAATGTTTTTCATTTTTTAATTTATATCTAAATTTAGACAATATTATTTTTTTTAAAATTTATCATATTTAATAAATGTATTTTTTTTTTAAAATATTTTTGATTTTAATTTCGTTTTTTTTTTCGTGTTCATCCTTAGAAAAAAATAAAGAATCAAAACCTAATATATTACTAATAGTAGCAGATGATCTTGGTTATACTGACCTTGGTTGTTTTGGTAGTGAAATTTATACACCAAATATCAATAACTTATCCAAAAATGGAATAACATTTACTAATTTTCATACTTCACCACTATGTGCACCAACTAGAGCTATGCTTCTATCTGGAATGGATAATCATATTGCTGGGATTGGAATCCAAGGTTATAATTCTGACTTATTTGGATATGAAGGAAAATTATCAAATAGAATTAAAACTATTCCTTCAATTTTAAAAACATCTGATTACCACACATTTATTTCTGGAAAATGGCATTTAGGTGGTGATTTAAACTCTGATCCAATCAAAAAAGGTTTTGATCAATCATATGTATTACTTCCTGGAGCTGGAAATCATTATTCTAATAGAAAAGTAATACAAGGTTATCCAGATTCTTCATATTCTGAAAATGGGAAAAAAACAGTATGGAAATATGGAAACTATTCAACAGATTATTTTACAGATAAGATTATTGAATATATATCTAATAGTAAAACTAAGAATAAACCCTTTTTTGCTTTTGCTACATACACTTCTCCTCACTGGCCACTACAAGTTGATGAAAAATTTACAGATAAATATGAGGGAATTTATAATGCTGGTTACGATAAGTTAAAAGAAGAAAGATTTAACAATCTAAAAACATTAAATATTATATCAAGTTCATCAAGTTTGCCAAAAAGTCATCAAAGGTTAAAACCTTGGAATGACTTATCTAATTTGGATAAAAAAGTAGAATCAAAAAAAATGGAATTATATGCTGGTATGATAGAAAACCTTGATTTTAATGTTGGAAGAATAATAAATTATTTAAAAAAAATAGATGAATATGAAAATACATTAATAGTATTTATGTCTGATAATGGTGCAGCTGCGGAAGATTTTTATAATAATCCAATTTATGGACCATATTTAAAAGATAATTTTAGTGTAGAATATGATGATATGGGAAAAGAAAATTCATTTATTTCATTAGGTACTGGTTGGGCTGAAGCAAGTAGTGCTCCTTTTAAATATTTTAAAGGATTACCAACACAAGGAGGCATTGTATCACCTTTAATCATTAGTGGATATGGAGTTAGTAAAAAAGATTATTTTTCTAAAAAGTTCATTACATTGTTAGATATTGCACCTACATTATATGATTTTGGTAAAATTGATTTTAAGAATAATAATTTTAACCTTTCATTACAAGGCTCTTCTTTAAAGAAATATTTGAGTGGTAAAAATAATTATATTCATAAAAAAGGATATGTTTTTGGCTTTGAGCATAGTGGATATTCTTTTATAATTAAAGATAATTGGAAACTTGTTAACTATGAATCACCTTTTGATATTAAAAACTTTGAATTATATAATTTAAAAAATGATCCAATTGAAGAAATTAATTTGAAAGAAAAAGAAGTTAAAATCTTCAATGATCTTCTTGATGAATGGAATATTTTTTCAAAGAAAAACAAATTGATATTACCTACACCATATATAGATAATATCAATTAGAAGTTGAAATCAAAACTACTGTTTTTAAAATAATTTTTAAAAATTCTTTCTACTTCAGATATATCGTCAGTTAATTGAATAAGATCAATATCTTCTTTAGATATCAAGTTATTTTTCAGTAATGTATTTTTTATCCAATCAAATAATGGCTCATAATGCTCCTTACCAAACATTATGATAGGGAATGGTTTTGATTTATTACATTGTATTAACGTAAGCGCATTAAAAAGTTCATCGAGTGTCCCAAAACCACCTGGCATAATTATAAATCCTTTTGAATATTTTTGAAACATTAATTTTCTAATAAAGAAATAATCAAATCGTAACAGATAATCTTCATCAACATATTTATTAGTATATTGTTCAAAAGGGAGGTTAATTCTTAATCCAACTGAAGTTCCATTATTTTCTTTTGCCCCTTTGTTACCTGCTTCCATTATTCCTGGGCCTGCTCCTGTAATTACTCCAAAACCTAATTTTGTTAACATTTTTGCAATATCAACTGTCAATTTATAATATTTATTATTTTCTTTTATTCTAGCTGAACCAAATATTGAAACGGAAGGACCTAATTTTAATAATTTTTCAAAACCACCAACTGTTTCAGAATTATACTTTAAAATTCTCCACGAATCTTCTGTTATTTTTGTATTCCATTTTAACTTCATAATTAAATTTTTTAAACATTTTTTTATAAAAATCGTTATATTCGTAGTTCAATTAAACAATTTTATATGAATAATTTTAAATTTTATCAATTTATTTCTGTTCTAAGTATTTTCTTTTTGACTATCTCATGTAATGAGACTAATGATATGTTTGTCTTAGATGGAGAAGATCCAAAAGATTTAATAGTTCTTGAGTTAGATAATGAATATTTAGCTGAAGAAGCTCATGATTACATTGATTTTAATTATCCTTCAATTGGATTAGATAAATCCTATATATTGATTGGTAAAAAATCTTTTGGTTTTGAAGCTGTGTTATTAAATACAGAAAGCCTTTCTTTTGATGAAGGAGGTGAATATAAATACAATAGAAAAGAAAAATCATCCAAAGAAAACTTAAAAACTGGTAAAAATGGGAAATGTGACACTAAATGTAAGCCACCAAGGGATAAAATTGATTGGATAAAAATATCTGATCTACCTAATGGTGTTGTTGATTTCCTTCATAAAGAGTATTTAGATAGTATGTTTAACGGAAGCTATGTTTTGGATTCAGTTGCTAAAGCTGGAAAAATTACTGGTTTAAAAGATAAAGATGCTGATAGTAAGTCAACATATTATGTAGTTCACATCAGAGGTTTGAAAGGTGTATTATATTTTAATGATAAAGGTGTGTTTGTTAAAATTCATAAACCGAAATTTAAGAGACATTGTAAAAAATTACGTCATCTTGACTTATTAAAATCTATTAAATTATATGTTGAGGAAAATCACCCTGATCATTTCATTGCTCATGCTAGGAAAGTGAGAACAAAAGATGGAAAGGTTTTCTTCTTAGTTAAATTAGTTTCATCAGATAAACAGAATTTCGTAGTTTTGAAATTTGATAAAGATGGTGTTCTAGTTACTAGTTAAAACATATATAATTTTTAAAAAAAACTCTAACCTAATTAGTTAGAGTTTTTTTTTATACCTTATGAATTGGAATTGTAAAAATACATGGAATAGAGCTTCGGTAAACACTTTATGGTGTTTATTAGGTTGTTCGATTGGTGATTTTGGGACTATTTTATTTTTTCAGTATTCTGAATATGATTTGGCGGTTCAATATATTATGATTCTTGCAATAATAAATGGAATTATAACTTCAATTATTTTAGAAACGATTATTCTTAGTTTCACACAACCATTAAATATAGCATTTAAAACTGCAATTGGTATGTCAATAATTAGTATGATTGGAATGGAGTTTGCTATGAATTTAGTGGATTATTTAATGACAGGAGGTGCTATGATTACTTTTTACACCATTATTCCTATGTTGTTAGCAGGGTTTATTACACCTTTGCCATACAACTATTATAGACTTAAGAAATTCAATCAATCTTGTCATTAAATTAATTTACAATCTCTTTAAACTGAACAGCACTTCCTCCTCCTGCTGCTAAAAAAAGATCTAACTTTGAGTTTTTATTTACTTCTATTGAATTAATACTGTATTCCATTTGATTTTTTTCCCAATTTGTATTTTTTGTATCACTATAAATAGTAGCTAAATATTTTTTATTTTCACTTAAAAAATCAAGAGAAATAGTAAAATTTCTTTCATTTTCATTCGTAATACTTCCCAAATACCAATCTTCAGAATTTAAGTCTTTTCTTACTATTGTAACATATTCTCCAATTTGACTATTGATTATTTTCTTCTTCTCCCATATAACTGGTACTTTTTTAATAAACTCAAAGGCATCAGGATGACTTTGATAATGATTTGGTAAGTCTGCAGCCATTTGCATTGGTGAATAATATACTACATATAAAGCAAGTTCTTTTGCTATTGTAGATGGTATTATTGCATTCTTATCAATTATATTGGATCCTGGGCTGACATATCTAAAATTGTTTAATTTAAATACTCCAGGGGTATAGTCCATAGGACCTGATAGCAATCTAGTGAATGGAAGTACAGAAGCATGATTTACTCCATTAGAAGAAAATCCATTAAATTCTTGACCTTTTGCCCCTTCTCTGGAAATATAGTTTGGATATTTTCTTCTGATACCAGTATCTTTAATAGGTTCATGAGTTATAATATTTAACTTATATTTTGCTGCTAGTTGAATAACTTTTCTAAAGTGTCTTATCATATATTGTCCATGATGCCATTCTTTAACTATTTCTCCTTTCTTATTTTTTCTTTTTATGTTTTTGCTTACATCATTAACATATCCAGTTTTAATATTTTTAATTCCATATTTATTATAAAATTTAAATGCATTTTCAAGTTGAGCCTCATAGTTTTCTATTTGACCACCAGTTTCATGATGTCCAACTAAATATACATTTCTTTCTTTTCCATATTCATATATTTTATTTATATCAAAATCAGGCTGGGTTTCTGTAAAACTAAATTTTTTACCATCTCCACTACAACACCATTCTGGATGCCACCCTTTATTCCATCCTTCAACTAATAAACCTTCAAAACCATTTTCAGAAGCAAAATCAATATATTCTAATACTTTTTCAGTATTAGCGCCATGATAATCTGATGGCCACCAAGTAGATTCATTTGTTCCAATCATTTCCCACCATATACCCATATATTTTCCAGGTTTTACCCACGAAAAATCTTCCAAACTATCTGGATCTTCATTCAAATTAAGTATCAAATTTGAATCTAGTAACTCAGAGCTATTATTAGATATTTGAATAGTCCTCCATGGAGAAATAATTTTTTTATCTGATTTTACTTTAATTCCATCTGACCAAGGATATAATTCTGCTTCAATTAGTCCATTTCCACGAGGAGTAAGAGTCATACTCGAATAATCATTTAGATCAGCTTCATGAATACTTATAAAAAAACCATTTTCCTTTTTAATTGTTAGGGGAGTATGAGCTGCATCTATTCCTATAGTATCATATCGTATATCTTCTACTTCTTTTGAATATGTATTTTTTGAAATATCATCAATTAAAGTTTTGGCATATAAAAACTCATATCTTCTATATGAAAAAGCAGGAATCCACCAGGCCGTATCATTTTTTGAAAGTTTAAATTCGGTTTTTTCATCAACTATATTATAATTATTAATATTTTCCTGATTTTCTATTTCATATCTAAATCCAACACCATCATCAAATACTCTGAATGTTATACTTAATTTTTTATTTTCTTGATCTAATATTACTTCTAGTTCATTATAATTATTAACTATTTCTTTTTGTTCTCCAAATAATGTTTTCCAAGAAGAATTATGTGTTTTTCTATTTGTATTAATTACCTTAAACCCCCTATCTAAATTTGCTTTTCCATTCAAAATAATTCCCAATTTCGAGTAGTCTATTATAAGATTATTATTTTTAGATATTTTATATAATGGAATTCCATTTTTAAGAGCAAATTCTAATCTAATTTTACCATCTGGTGAATTTAAATTATAAGAATTTTCTCTCTTATCACAAGAGACTATTAATAAAATGAATAGAGATAGAATATATTTTCTCAATTTTTCTTAATTATTATTGTAGATTAAATTACTTAAAGCTAATGAAAATTTATTTTATATTATTTATCTTTTTTTATACAATACAATGTTATTCACAGAATTATCTTGAATTAAAAAAATTAGGAAATAAAAGAAAAATTGAATTTTTTCCAGGTGAGGAAATTAGATTTAAAATTAAAAATGATGAGAATTTTTCTTCAGCAAGAATTACTGGAATTTATGAAGACTATATTAATTTTAATAATATTAAAGTTGATATTAATGATATTGAATTGATTGATATAAGAAATAAAAGTTCTGATACATTTAAAGGTGTTGGATATATAGTTTCTGGTGCTAGTTTAGGGTATTTTTCAATAGATATTTTTAATATGACTGTAGTTCAAGGAAATACTTTAAAGAAGTCATTCAATGAAAAAATTGGAATATCTTCTTTAACTGGTGTTTTTCTTGGTATATCAATTACTTTTATAAAAAAAAAATATTTTAAAACTGTAGGTATGAACAGGATAAGGTCAAAAAAAATTTTTTAATATGAAAAACTATTTAATTATTCTTTCAATATTATTTGCGTCTTTTTTTATTTCATCATTGGTATCTGAAAACACTATAATGATTGATGGAGTTTATGCAATTTATTATAGTTGTTTTATTATTTACATTATGCAGTGGCTTGGTTTTTTTCCATCTTTTTATTTTAAAACAGAGCATTATTATGATTTAATTGGATCTTTTTCTTTTATTACTACTATATTCTTCTCTTTTATCATTACTATCAATGATTTTAATTTAGAGATTGATAAAAGAAATATCTTTTTTTTATTAGCCATTTTATTTTGGACATTACGTTTAGGTCTGTTTCTTTTCTTAAGAGTTAAAAGAGATAAAAAAGATGTAAGGTTTATTCATATAAAAAAATCCTTTTCAACTTTTTTTATGGTATGGCATTTACAAGGATTTTGGGTTTTTATTTGTTGCTTACCTGCCATAATTTCTATGTACTCAAATACGTCTGTGGAACTTGGCTTTTTTTTCTATTTAGGATCTTTTATGTGGATTTGTGGATTTTTACTTGAAACCATTGCTGATCATCAAAAATATGTTTTTAAGAAAAATAAATTAAATAAAGATAAGTTTATTTCCGAGGGTCTTTGGTCTATTTCCAGACATCCTAATTATTTTGGGGAAATTATATTATGGTTGGGACTCTATGTAGTATCCTTTCCTGTACTAACTGGATTACAACATTTTGCTATTATTTCACCTTTATTTGTATACATTCTTTTAACAAGAATTTCAGGAATAAATTTATTAGAAGAAATAGGAGATAAGAGGTGGGGAACTAATATTGATTATAAGAACTATAAGAAAAATACTCCAATTCTTTTTCCTAAATTATTTTAGTTTAATTATTATAACTCCATTACTACCTCTAAACCCATATCTTTGTAATTCTGTTGGTTCTTTTAATACTTTAATTGTTTTTATATCATTTGGATCTACCATATTATAAATCAAAGAATAATCATTTCCTACAGGTGAATTATTTATATAAAATAATGGTCCTTGTTGATTAAACATACTATTTATTCCTCTAATGGATATTTTTGCATTACTATCATTTCCAGTAATTTGAACACCTGGAAATCTTCTTAATTGATTTGTAAGACTTATACTCTCACTTCTATATTTTAAATTATTTTTTTCATCATCAATATTTTTAGATGTATTTATTTGAGACGTTGAAGAACATGAAAATAAAAAAACAATTAAAAATAAATTTCTCATGGAATTAATAATATTTTTCCTTTTACTTTTCTATTAATTATATACTTTAAAGCTTTATTAGCATCTTTTAAAGAAAATTTTTTATCAATATGTACATTTATTTTTTTATTTTTTATCCAGCTTAATATAGTCTTAAAATTTTTAGCATTTGCTTTAGGGTTTTTTCTGAAAAATAGACCCCAAAATACTCCAATTATTTGACAACCTTTTAATAAAGCTAAATTTAGAGGTATTTTTGGTATTTCTCCTGCAGCAAATCCAACAACTAAATATCTACCTTCCCAAGCTATAGATCTTAAAGCAGGTTCTGAAAATTTATCTCCAACTGGATCATAAATAACATTTGAACCCATTCCTTTTGTATAGTTTTTTACTTTTTCTTTAATATTTTCTTTAGTATAATTGATGCAATAATCTGCACCCATTTTTTTGCAATAATCTAATTTATCATTTGATGAAGCTGCTGCTATAACAATTGCGCCAATTTCCTTTGCGATTTGGATAGCAGCTGTACCCACACCCCCAGAAGCTCCTAATATAAGAATCACCTCATTTTTTTTAATTTTTGCTCTATCTACTAATGCATGATATGATGTTCCATAATTAACCATTGATCCAGCAGCATCTTTATAACTAATTCCCTTAGGTATTTTGAAAGTATTTGAGCTCATTACTATTGCTTCTTCAGAAAACCCACCCCAAGTTGATCCTGCAAAAACTTTATCTCCAATTTTTAAATTCTTAACATTTTTACCAACTTTTTTGACTATTCCTGAAACTTCCCCACCAGGAGAAAAAGGTAACTCAGGTTTGAATTGGTATTTACCTTGAACTATTAAAACATCTGGAAAATTAACTCCAGCAACTTTGACTGATATTAATACTTCATCTTTTTGTGGTATTGGTGATTTTATTTTTTCATATTTAAGTGAAATTGATGATGAATATTTATGACATAAAATAGCTTTCATTTTTTTCGATTATATTCAAATAATAATATTATTGGAATTAATAAAATTAAAATTAAAGAAGAATATTTAGTGATTAAATTTCCATAAACATATGAGTTTGGTTTAAACTTTATTTCAATTGTATTTTCTCCAGCCGGAATTTCTAAACCTCTTAAAATATAGTTAACCCTAACAAAATTAGAAGGTTTATTATTTACATATACTTCCCATCCTTTTGGATAAAAAATTTCAGAAAAAACAAGAAAAGAGCTTTCAAAATTAGAAGTTTTATATATCATATGATATGGTTTATATGATTCAGTAATTATTGTTCCATCAGAGTTATATTGATTTTTTAAATTTGGAAATTTCGAATTATCTACGATTGCTGTATTTTTTAAATTTTGATTTCTTAATTTTTCAATTTCTTCTTTTGGGTTTTTAACCTTTTCTAGTTTACTTACATACCAAGCTTTTCCAAATTGGAAATTATTCTTTATTACTCCATTTGATGTATTATTAAATTTAAAATATCCTACATTTAACATATTAATAACATTTAGTTTGCTAAAATCATTTGATCGATTTTGAATCGTTTTAATTATATCATTTATTTCATTTGAAATCCCAAATTCAATCAAATCTTGATACCTTCTTAACTTTGCCCCGTGATATCCACCTACAGATTGATGATGATAGGAGGTAGTTGCTTCATTAAATGGGTTTTGGAGATTTAAAACCCTTTCTTTTGATAAGTTGTTATTTAATATTTTTTTATCCGCTTCAGTTAGGATAAAATTTTCCTTATTCTTTCTCATAAATGAATTTTGTTTTATAAACCTATTATTTATCAAATTCATATCAATAATTGAAAGAAATATTAATGCTAACATTAAAAATGTTGATTTTAATTTTCCAATTAAATGTAAGTATATACATCCTGTGAAAATCAAAACAAAAATTAAATTTCTAATTGTATCATAAATCAACATATCTTTTCTATCAGCAATAAGGTTATTTATAAACCAATTAGGAAGGTTTTTTAAATTTTCATCTACAGCTCCAGAATAGCTCAAAAAGTTTGAAATAATTAAAATTAAAATAAAAAAGAGTCCGGTTAATAAAACAGATTTTTTAAATAAACCTATATTTTTTTCAGTAGGTTTTAATAACAATTTTTCAAGAGAAATCATTCCCATAAGCACTATTGAAAAGATTGAAATTATAATAACAAATGTAACAGATCTGAACTTATTATATCCTGGGAAGTATTCAAATAAAAATGAGTTTAAAATCTCAAAATTATTTCCCCAACTTAAAATTATACCTAATGATGTCAAAATAATTAACCAAATTTTTTCTTTTGAATTAAGAATAAATAGTCCTAATAATATAAAGAATAGTGATAGCGCACTAGCATAATATGGAGCTGTGAATGGTTGATTGCCCCAATAGGTTGGAATATTTTTAAGTTGCTCTTTGGTTTGTTGTCTCCCAATATTATTATTTAAAAATGCCTTCCCAAGATTTGAGTTTATATTTAATTCCTGTTGACTTGGCCCTCCTAAAATATTTGGAATAACTAAAGTTAATGGTTCAAAAATGCCATTACTATATTGAAAAGCATAATCTTTACTCAATCCTTTTTCATTAGTCTGTATTTCTGAAGGGCCTCTTATTGAATATTTACTGTACTCAGCTATTGACCATAATTCACCAAAAAAAGTGCCAATTGAAATCAAAGCAGCAACAGAAAGAATTCCAATATTGATTAAGTCCCTTTTTAAATTATTTTCTTTATATGAATATATCAAAAAGCTAATTCCATATATAAGAAGTATAAGCAGTGTATAATATGTGATTTGAAGATGATTAACTCTGATTTGTAATGCTAGAGAGGTCATTGTAATTAAAAATCCTATTTTAATATTCCTTGTTAACCCAAGATGAACTCCAGCTAGAATTAGTGGAATAAATGCTATTGATCCAATTCTTGCGTTATGTCCAGCTAATATTCCAATAATCATATATGATGATAAAGTGAATATTATTGAACCAATAATAGAAAGAGGAATTCTTACCTTAAAAACTAGAAGCATTATATAAAAGGAAATGAAAGAAATAAAAATATAGTTTATTGGATGAGGAATTCCTAAACTAACAATTTTATGAATTCCTAATATTAAATTATTATCCCATTTAACATCGATTAAATAAGCTGGCATTCCAGAAAACATGGAATTTGTCCAAAGAGGTTCATCTCCAGTTTTATCCCTAAAATCTTTAACTTCTTTTGATGAACCTTTCCATTGTTCAATATCATGTTGATTGACTATTTTATCTTCAAAAAATATAGGATTAAATAAATAGACTGTGATTGATAGAAATAAAACAATAGATAGAAAATGATATAAAATTTCTTTTTTTTTTATCATAATTACTTTCTTGTGAATATCTTAAATAATTAATAATAATAAAAATTCTATCTAATTTAAATCCTATAGAAAAGCATCAATTATTATGATAATTATTATTTTTACATATGTTTGAGAATTTAAGCAATAAATTAAATAGGGCCTTTAAAGTGCTAAAAGGTCAAGGCAAAATTACGGAGGTTAATGTTGCATCAACAGTAAAGGAAATAAGACGTGCATTAATCGATGCTGATGTTAGTTATAAAGTAGCGAAAGAGATTACTTCAAATATTAAAGAAAAAGCGTTAGGTCAAGATGTTTTAATATCAGTATCACCTGGTCAATTAATGACCAAAATTGTAGCAGATGAGCTATCAGTTTTAATGGGTAAGGAATCTGTTGAAATTAATTTAAAAGGAAATCCAAATATTATTTTGATTTCTGGTCTTCAAGGGTCAGGTAAAACTACTTTTTCAGGTAAACTTGCTTATTATCTAAAAAAACAAAATAAGAAATCTTTACTTGTAGCATGTGATGTATATAGACCAGCTGCTATTGAACAATTACATGTTTTAGGAAAACAGATAGGTGTTGAAGTTTTTTCTGATGAAAAATCTAAATCACCTTTAAATATTGCAAAAAAAGCAATAGTACATGCAAAAAAAGCTGGAATTAAATCAGTTATAGTTGATACTGCAGGACGTTTAGCAATTGATGAGAAAATGATGAAAGAAATTGAAAGTTTAAAGAAAAACCTTAACCCTTCAGAAACTTTATTTGTTGTAGATTCAATGATAGGTCAGGATGCTGTAATTACTGCAAAAACTTTTAATGAAAGAATAGATTATGATGGTGTGATCCTAACAAAATTAGATGGAGATTCAAGAGGTGGAGCTGCTTTGTCAATCAGAAGAGTCGTAGATAAACCAATTAAGTTTATTAGTACTGGAGAAAAAATGGATGCTTTAAATATTTTTCATCCAGATAGAATGGCAAAAAGAATACTTGGAATGGGAGATGTTTTAAGTTTAGTTGAAAGAGCACAACAAAATTTTGATGAAGAGGAGGCAAAGATAATGCAAAAGAAAATGCTTCAAAATACATTCGGTCTTGATGATTTTTTGTCCCAATTACAAAAAATTAAAAAGATGGGGAATATTAAAGATTTAGTTGGTATGATTCCTGGAATGAGCAATAAAATTAAAGACGTAGAAATGGATAATGAGTCTTTTAAGCCAATTGAAGCAATTATTAATTCAATGACACCAGGAGAAAGATCTAATCCCGAAATATTGAATGGTATAAGAAAAAAAAGAATTTCCTTAGGTAGTGGCAGTACAGTTCAAGAAGTTAATCAATTACTTAAACAATTTAATCAAATGAAAAAAATGATGAAAATAATGAAAAAAAGTGGGCCTTCTGGTATGATGTCAGCTTTGGGTATAAACAAATAAATTTATAGATACATTACTTTTTTTATTGCTTTTATAGTTTTTTCAACATTTGGAACAATTCCTTCAATTAGGGTAGGGGCATAATGAAAAGGAACATCTTCAGATGTAATTCTGTGAATTGGAGCATCTAAATAATCAAAAGCAAATCTTTGTATATGATGACTCAATTCTGAGGATATAGAAGCTAATGGCCACGCTTCTTCAACGATTACTACTCTATTTGTCTTTTTTACTGAATTAATTATAGTAGAATAATCAATTGGTCTAACAGATCTTAAATCAATTAATTCTACACTTATATTCATTTTTTTTGCTTCATTAGAAGCTTGTTCAGCAACTTTCATCATTTTACCAAAAGAAATTAATGTTAAATCATTTCCTTCTTTAACAACATTACATTTACCTATAGGTAAAACATATTCTTCTTCAGGAACATTTCCTTTATCAGAATACATTAATTCAGATTCCATAAATATTACTGGATCATTATCTCTTATTGAAGATTTTAATAAACCTTTTGCATCATATGGATTAGATGGTACAACAACTTTTAGTCCAGGAGTATTTGCAAACCAATTTTCAAAATTTTGAGAATGTTGAGATCCTAATTGACCAGCATTACCAGTAGGGCCTCTGAATACTATTGGTACATTAATTTGTCCACCAGACATTTGCATCATTTTTGCAGCACCATTAATTATTTGATCGATAGCGACTAAAGAAAAATTAAATGTCATAAACTCTATAATTGGTCTTAGTCCATTCATTGCAGATCCAACACCAATTCCAGTAAATCCAGTTTCAGCGATAGGGGTATCAATAACTCTTTTATCACCAAACTCTTCAAGCATACCTTGACTTACTTTATAGGCACCGTTATATTCAGCTACTTCTTCACCCATTAAATAAACATTTTTATCTCTTCTCATCTCCTCACTCATAGCTTCATTTAAAGCTTGTCTAAATTGAATTTCTCTCATATCTTAAAAAAATTATTAAAACAAAAATAAATATTATCATCAATTTAAGAGTAGTTATATAATAAAAAAGCACTCCATTTGGAATGCTTTTTTATTATATGATAATATTTATTTAAAACTTACAATGCTTCTTTAACTGCATCTTGAACATCTCTAAATTCCAAATCATCAACAACTCTTTCTTTCCAATAATCATTGATAGCAATTGCTTCTTTTAAATAATTAGTTACATTATTAGTATCTCCATCTCTTGCAGCACAAATAGCTAGTGCATAAGCATTTCCTCCATTACTTTTATGTTCATCTTTTTTCATCTGTTCAGCTTCTAAAATTAAGGCTGCTCTTGCATCATCAATATTTCCTAACATTATGTGGGCTATAGCTTTTTTCCAAGATACTCCCCAATAATCTTTATTTGACATAGCAAGATTTTTTAAAGCTAAATCATAATTACCTCTTGCAATATCTAATGTTCCTAATGAATATTGGACTCTTGTATTCATTCTATCGTTATTTAATCCTTTAGCTTTTTCAACATGCTCGTAAGCTAAATCATGATTTCCTCTATGGCTGTGAATGGCTGCTAAATTTAAATGAGTTTCAGCAGATTCATTTTTATTTAGAGCAATTTCCAATTGAGTTTCAGCAGCATCCATAAGTTTATTTTGAGCTTCTGAGTTTAATTCTTCTTCTCTTGCTAAATTAATATGAATTGATCCAAAATCATTGTGCGCCCTCCATGAACCAGTCTTTTTAACTGCAGCTTCATAAATTGCTGCTTTTTCACTCAAAGAAGGTGTTAAAGTAGCAGAAAATAATAATTCATCCTCAGATAATGCATCTGCAGATGCTTCTCCAGATACTATTTTCTTAGAAACTGAAGCTATTTCATTATTAGGCTTTTTCACAATAATTGTCATAACTTCTGTTTTTGATATTCTTAGTTCAGGATAAACAGATTTCATTAACTTTTTATAACTAGAAAGTTTAGATAGCGACTTTTCTTTATCAACAAAGCTTCCCCCACCATTAATTACTCTAGAAATTTCACTCTTTTCATTTTGATTTAAAGCATCATTACTATTTAATGCATCTCTTAAAGATGACCAGTTTTCAACTACAGGACGAATATTAAACTTAATTTTATTTGCCTCATCTTTATAATCATATTTGTCCATTTGTTGTCTATAATAATTTTCAATCATTTTTGCTCTTCTACTAGAAAGATCATCATTAACTTTAGTTGATCCTTCTGGTGAATGAGAACCCAAAATTTCTACACTTTTAGTCGGATTTCTTTCGGCAACAAATGCAGAAAATCTTTCACCTCTTTCGCTTAATTTTTCCGATCTTTTAAGCATTGACCTACCTTGATCAAAAAAGAAGTCTACATTGAATGGCGTAAGTTCTTCTCCCTCATTATATCCATGATCAGATTTGGGAATAGAAAGATTTCTAGTTCCTAAAAAAGCAGTTTCAATAACACCATCTGCAACATCTACAGATTTAGTTGAAGCTGTTTGACCTGAATTGAGAAGTTTTGCTACTCCTACAGCTTTAAACTTTCCAGGATTTAAATCTTCATTATAATCTAAACAAAATGTTTTTAAGTCTGCAGGAACAAGCTTCATGCTTACAGTTTTAGTAGTTGTATTTCTGCCACTTACTCTATAATTTGAAGTTGAATCAGAAATATTAGTTGTTGTTGTGTTTGAACTAGTTCTAGTAGAATAAATTTCATCTAAAAACTCAATAGAACCAACTTCAACATCATTATAAGTAAAGTTTACAGTATAACTTGTACCTTTTTTTATCATTCCAGTAGGTAAGGATACTTTAGCCTCAACACACACTTTTCCTCCATTTGCAACTAAAGGACTTGGTGTAGCAGTAATTTTCTGTTTTTCTTCAGCTAATTTTATCATTTTTTTCAATGGATTACAACCTAAGAAAACAATGGCACTTAATAAAATAACTATAGCATTTGATGATTTCATATCTTAAAATTTAATTTTTACAAAAATAAGGTTTTTTTTTAATTGAAATGATTTTTTTTGAAAATTATAAATCAATGTATTTTTTTATATTTTGAAGATAATATTTTAAAGGTATTATATTTTTATACATAATTGATGGTTCACCATTATTCTTGTTTCTTTTTGAAAAATTTAATTTAATATCAAGGATAAAGTCTTTATAAGCTTTCAAAACGGAAATACTATGATATCTTGAGTTTTTTTTAATTAAAAGCCTTATAAAAGCAAAAAAATCTAAAATAAATCTTAATGGTAATTTCCATAATAAATTAATAAATAGATCATTTTTTAGAATCATTATTAAATTATTTCTAAAATTTAAATATGTTTTTTTAGGATCTGATTCTCTAAGAGTTTGGCTACCCAAGTGATAAATTTTACTTTTTGGCTCACAATAAATTTTTAAATTAAGATTATTTATTCTCCAACATAAATCAATTTCTTCCATATGAGCAAAAAAATAATTATCAAATCCATCAAGCTTGTTGAAAACATCACTTCTAATCATTAAGCAGCATCCTGATGCCCAAAAGATTTCAATCTTATCATCATATTGTCCATTATCTCTTTCTATGGTTTCAAAAATTCTTCCTCTACAAAATGGGTATCCTAACTTATCAATAAAACCTCCTGATGCACCAGCATATTCAAAATAATTCTTTTTTTTATATGAGAGTATTTTAGGTTGACATGCAGCAATATTTTTATCACTTTCCATAAGATTAAAAAGGGGATTTAACCAATTTTTACTAACTTCAACATCAGAATTTAAAAGAATATAGTAATCAGATTTTATAAATTTAAGAGCTTCATTATATCCTTTAGAATAGCCTAAATTAAATTTATTTTTAATTATTATGATAGATGGATATTTTTTTTTAACATATTCAACGGATTCATCACTTGAAAAATTATCAACTAAATATATTGATGAGATTTTTTTATCTGAAAAATTAATTACTGACGCTAGAAACTTTTTAAGAAGTTTTATTCCATTATAATTTAATATAACTATTGCTATTCTCTTATTCTTTTGAATCATTTAAATATATTTCCAATGTCAAAACCAGGAATATCAGGAATGATATCTTTTGTTTTACTTTTGATATATTCTTTAGATTTAAAATCTACATCTTTTAAAGCCTTATTAATTGCAGCAACTATTAAATCTTGAGCTATTTTTTTATCTTTTTTATTTATGATACTATCATTGATTTCGATTGATATAACTTCTTTTTTACCATTTACAGTAGCTTTAACAAGCCCAGCTCCAGATTCAGATGTTTCACTAATATTTTTCAATTCCTCTTGAGCTTTTTTAACTAATTCTTGGGTTTTTTTAATTTGACCCATCATTTTCATCATGTCAAACATTTTTTTATAATTTATTTGATTAATACAAATTTACCAGTTTGTGTAATCAATTTTCCATTTTTATTAAATTCAATTTTGTAAAAATAAGTATCCTGGATAATTTTATTCTTATAATTCCCATCCCATCCAACCTTTATATCATCACTTACAAATACTAATTCCCCAAATCTATTAAATATATACATTTTATAATCTTCAACTTCTCTTTTTATAGGTAAAAAATAATCATTTAATCCATCAGAATTAGGTGTAAATGCATTTGGTATTGGTAATGGATTATAATTTTTATTAGCATCAATACATATAGTATTTGAAATAGAAACTTTTCCATTAATAAATCCCCTTAATAAATAACAATAATTTTCCCCAGAAATTATTTCTTGATTATCAAGCATATTGTAACTATTTTCAATAAAAGAATTAATCAACTTTTCATTTTTATATATTAATATAGAATCAAAATCCATATCATAATTCCATTCCAATAAATGACCGTTAGCTTCAGTAATATTATTTAAATAAATTAAGCAAATATCATCTTTAACCGATGAAGAATTACAATAGTCCATTTTCTCTAACTCTAAACATTTGAAATAAAAATCATTCGAAATATTAATAATTTCATCATCAGAACTAATTATTGGTGATGATAAATATGATGAATCTATTTTACCATCAATAATGATATTATAATTGCTACTTTTTTGAGGGTTATAATACAAATCTATTTCAAGTATATCATTTGAAAGTTTAATAGAATCAATTTTAATTTCATTTTCTTCTTCAATTCCTACTAAATTAATAGGGTATTGATAACATCCATCAAAATTTTTTCCACCATCTGATATAATGAAACCGCCAATTATATAACCCTCTAGTTTATTTCCTGGTAATAAGACAGAAGAATAATTAATAGTATTTTTTCCTTTAGCTAATTCTTGAAATTGTATATATGGTGGATTAGGATTTTTATTATTTTTAAAATACAAATCATATATATCATAATATTCATCGTCTATATTTATTTGCAATTCATTAAAGCTGCAATTATAAATATCAACGTCAATTTTTTTTGGTTCGTAAACATTAATGTCAATTAAATCAATTTTTTCTATACCATCTTGATTTATTGCTTGAGCAACAGTATACTTTCCTGGAGATTTATATTTAAAAGATTTGCTTGAAGAGGGACTGAAAATACCAGTAGTTCTAGAATATTCAAAGTCATATTGAATAACTGAAACATTAGGACCTACATTTTCTTTTATAATCTTAACTTCAAAAGGATCACAACCAATATCACTATTTACCCAAAATCTATTTAATTCACTGACTTGAGACAAAAGAGAATTTGAAAAGAGAAAAAAAAATAATGTTAAAAAATATTTAGAACTAAACATAGGAATAATCTCTTTAAAGATTAATAATGTTTAATATTTTATTCATTTCAACTAGTTTTTGATTTCCTGAAATCATATTTTTTACAGTAACTTTCTTTTCTTTTTTTTCATCTTCGCCGACTATTATAACGAAAGGAATGTTTTTATTGTTTGCATATTGAAGTTGTTTTTTTAGTTTGCATGTAGTAAGATACATTTCAGTTGGAATACTATTTTCTCTTAACATTTTAGTAATATCTAAGGAATAATTCATTAAATCCTCTCCTAAGTTGGTAACCATAACTTTTATTGATTTTTTAAACTCTTTTGGAAATAATTTATTTTCTTCTAATAAATTAAATATTCTTTCCAATCCAAATGAAATTCCAATTCCAGAACTGTTTTTTAAACCAAAAATTTCAGTCAAGTTATCATATCTTCCTCCACCTGCAAGACTTCCTTGGTTACTATCATTAGAAATAACCTCAAAAATAGAAGAAGTATAATATGATAAACCTCTTGCTAAAGTAAAATCAATTATTATATTTTTTCTATAATTTAAAATTTTTTCCAATTCATCAATCCCTTCAACGCCAATTTTAGATTTAAAAATAATTTTTTTTATAAAATTTAATTTTTCTTCATTTTTACCTTTAAATTCAAAAATTTTGATAATTTCTCTAATATTTTTTTTATCAAATTTTTGTTTTAAAAGCTCTTTGCTTAATCCTGATATACCAATTTTATCAATTTTATCTATAGAAATGCATAAATCTGTAAATCTTTCTTTTATATCCAGTTGTTCTACAATTCCAGCTAAAACTTTTCTATTATTTAATTTAATACTGAAGTTATTATAATTTAATTTTAAAAAAACCTCTTTAATTATATCTATTATTTCTATTTCACATAGAATAGAATTGCTTCCAATGTAATCAATATCACATTGATAGAACTCTCTATATCTACCTCTCTGTGGTCTATCTGCTCTCCATACTTTTTGGATTTGATACCTTTTAAATGGAAAAGATATTTTATCTCTATTCATACTGACATATCTTGCTAATGGTACAGTTAAATCATATATGAGACCTTTTTTTGAAATTTTTGATTTAACATTTTTATAATTTGTTCTTGAATCAATTTTTATATTTTTTAAAAAATCCCCTGAATCAAGGATATTATATAATAATTTATCACCTTCTTCACCGTAATTTCCTTTGAGAATATCAATGTTTTCAAAACTTGGCGTTTCTATATTTTGAAAACCATAATTTGAAAATATTTTTTTTAGTATTGAAAAAATATATTCTCTTTTTATCATCTCATTTGAGCCAAAGTCTCTTGTGCCTCTAGGAATAGAAGGTTTTATTTTTTTCATAATTTTAAATTTATTACAAAGCTAGTAAATGATTTATATTATTTTTTATTTAATTTGCAGTCTAATATTTTTTTTTATTATGACAATAACAAGACTAGAAAGAAAAGGCTTAAGAAATGTATCTAGAGCTAAAAGAAAAAAGCAGATAATTAAGAGTTTATCTAAGATTCCTGTAATAAAAAATGTTGATGTTGATGCTATTAAAAAAGAGTTTGATTCTAAGTTGAAAACAAAATCAAAAGGCAAAAAGGATACAATAGAGACATCAAATAAAACAGAAGAGAAATCGACTAAGAAAAAATAAATTACAATTTTATAACTTCCATAGATGTAACGTTTTTTGAAGTTATTTGAAATCTAACTAAAGTACGATCTTTCTGAAAACCAACCTTTCCTGCAGCACCAGGGTTAATATAAAGCAAATTAAAATTTTTATCTTTTGATATATTTAGTATATGACTATGACCACAAATAAAAATAGTTGGTCTAATTTTTTTTAACTTATTAATAACTTCTTTATTATAATTTGGTGGTTTTCCACCTATATGAGTTATATATATATTATGATTATTAATTGAAAAAATTAATTCTTTTTTACAACAATTTCTGATCTTGTAATCATCAATATTTCCATAGACTACTCTAGTTTTTTTAAATCCAATTAAATCGTCAAGAACTTTTATATTTCCAATATCTCCTGCATGCCAAATTTCATCAACATCCTTAAAATAATTATAAATTTTTTTATCAAAAAAACCATGTGTGTCCGATAATAATCCGATTTTCATATTTATGATTCACTTTTTAAAATTTGAATATCTTCCAATAATCTTTTAATTTCTAATTTTATAGTTCCATTGTAAACCCCTCTTATATGGCTATTTTTATCAAGTAGAAAAACCATTTCTGTATGTAAAAATTCATTATTATTTTTATTTAAGCCTAACTCTTCTTCAGCAAAATATGATTTTCTTGCTAAATCATAAATTTTGTCTTTATCTCCAGTTATCAAATGCCAATTTTTTGAATTTATTTTATGTAATTTTTCGTAATTTTTAAGTCTTTTGACCGAATCTATCCATGGAGTAACACTATGAGATAGAATTATAACTTCTTCAGATTTATTAAAGTTTTCATCTATTATTTTTAAGTTAGAGGTCATATTTGGACATATACTTGGGCAGGTGGTAAAGAAAAAGTTTGATATAACAATTTTTTCTTTTATATATTCTTTATCAATAATTTCATTATTTTGATTAACAAAAGAAAAATCTCCAATTTTATGTAGCGTGTCTATTTTTGAATAGTTATTTATCCAAAATGGAGTAAAGTCCGGTGATATAAAATATGGTAATTTTGAAACAGATAAATTATCACAACTGGTTATTAGAACAAATAATATTATTTTAAAATATTTAAAATACATTGTTTACCGATTTACAATTTTTTATTCCTGTTAACCCATATCTTCTACCATTTACTACATCATAATTTGCTTTCAGAACACCTTTATTATTCCATATTTTTTGGTTTCCCTTCTCAAATCCATTTTTATAATTAAATTTTTTATAAGTTTCACTGTTTTGGTGCCATTGGATCATTTCACCATTATGTTCTCCATTTTTAAAATTTGCTATCATTTTTTTATTTCCATTATCCCAGAAAAGTTCATGAATACCAACTTTCTTTCCTTGCTTATAAAATCTTATTTCCGAAATTTTATTGTTAGCGTGCCAAATTTTTTCAATCCCTTCTTTTCTCCCATTCAAATAACCAGTTCTCGATATTTTAATCTTATTCGAATTTACTTCTTCTAAATATCCAGAAAATTTTTTTTTTTTATAAAATAAGAATTTACCTTCAAAAGTAAGATTAAAATTATTAGAAAAAATTAAATTATTAGGTATATCTGTATCGGATGAATTATTACATGAAATAATAAATAATACTAATAAAAATTTAGAAAAATATTTAGACAAGATTTATTGACTTATTGTACCTACTACTCCAAAGAATCCATCACCATTGATATATGGATTATCTTTTGTTAAGTGATAATGATAAATTCCATTAGGAAACTCTGATGTTTCATGAGAATGACCGTGATAATCATCTAAATCGCTATTACTTATTTCTTTTCCACTTTCTTCAGGTCCATATACTGGAAAGCCATCATTCAAAAAGCCTAAAAAAGCATCTTTTCCTAAATTTGAAGTTAACCATAGTGGTTCAATATGATAATGATATGCACCTTGAGGTTGTGGATGCCCATTGAATTGATCAAAACTATTAATTTCATTTGTTAGAGGTTGATTATTTGGTCCTGCATATTGATTATAAAAAACAACCCCATTAACTGCAATTCCAATTGCACCAAGTGGAGTAGCAGTTTTTGTTTTTGATTCTTTTGGCTCAGCGGGTACTTTCATAACAATATTTTGTTTTATTATTTTGTTAGGATTTAATCTAAAATTTGAATTATTCCCGTTGTATTCTTCATAAAGTAAATTATTTTGATCATAATATGGACTTTTATGATCAGGTAAATTATCAGTTTCAAAAACTATATAATCGTTTTCAACATAAATCAAAACATTTTCTGAGAATTTTCTATACGCATCTGACATTTTACTAAGTTCCCAATCTCCACTTCCTTGAGTTATAGAGTCATCTTTTTTATTACAAGAAAAAATTGTTAAAATTAAAAATAATGGAATAATTTTTTTCATATCATATTTAATTATTTGAGAAAAATTAATAAACTAGTTTTCAGATATTTTTTCATTTTTTGAAGAGTTTAAAATAGTAAATTTTATTAAAAATTGCCAAGAATTATTTTTCCAAGTTTGATTTTCAATTTTAGAAATATTATCTGTTCCAGAAAGGTTTCTAATTGAAAATTTAAAATTATAAGGTAAATCAATTTCAAATCCAGTAACAAACATTATATCTTTATCTGAATATTGTGACATATCAAATTCAGCAACAGATCCTAAAGTATTAAAAGCATCTAAATTAGCTAAATTTTTTAAACTTAAATCTCCCAATCCTTTTGATCTATCATATGAACTTTTTTTATCCTGTATAAAACTCATTTGAGGTCCAAACAAAATACTTACTTTTCCAATTTTAATGTTCAATAATATTGGAATACTTAAATAATATAATTTATTGTTCCAAGTGCTATTATTTGAATCCATTATTTTTGTCCCATGTAATGAAAACTGAGATTCTGGTTGAATTCCTAAATAAATGGTTGATCCATCATTTCTCCAAGCAAAAGCGTCATCTTTTATTTTAAAATTTAATAAAGTATATATACCAAAATTATATCCTTGAAGATTTTTAACCTTAAAAGGAATTCCTTGAATAGTATTTTGAATAATTCCTTGCGGTTGTCTGCTATAAAGACCTACATCATCAGTTCTTAATGATTGTTTAGAATTATTAAATCCAAAATTTAGTCCAAATTCAAAAGATTGTGTGAATGCAGAATTATAACTTAAAAAAATAAAAAATAAAATTATCTTTTTAATTTTCAGCATTTAAAAAAAATTAAATTACTTATCATATATAAATATTTAAAATAAATGTTTTTATAAATTTAAATCATAATGTTAAATATTGAAAAGCCTACCTTAATTATAAACAAAGATATTATTTTAAGTAATATTAAAAGGTTAGTGCAATTATCTAAAAAACTTTCAGTTTCATTTAGACCTCATTTTAAAACTCATCAATCTTTGGAAGTAGGAAAATGGTTTAAAAAGTTAGGAATAAATAAAATAACAGTTTCATCTGTTTCCATGGCTGAATATTTTTCAAATCAATGGAATGATATCACAATAGCTTTTCCATTTAACATTTTAGAAATAAAAAAAGTTAATGCTCTACTGAAAAAAAGTAAAATAAATTTATTAGTTGATTCTATTGAAACAATTGAATTTTTGGAAAAAAAATTAGATCATAAAACACAAGTGTATATTAAGATTGATTTAGGTTACAATAGAGCAGGAATATCTTTTAAAAATATAAATAAGTTAATGCTTACAATAGATAAAATTAAAAAATCTAAAAAACTAAATTTTGCAGGTTATCTATCTCATTTTGGTAATACATACAAATCAAAAAATAAGATAGATATTTTAAATACTTATAATAATTCTATTAATAATTTAGATATTTTAAAGGCTAACTTAAATCAAAAAATTAATGTATCAATAGGTGATACCCCATCTATATCAATTTTAAATAATATACCTAGTTATGTTAATGAAATTAGACCAGGAAATTTTGTTTTTTATGATTTATATCAACATAAAATTGGTTCTTGCAAGTTTAAAAATATAGCTTTAAGAATGGTATGTCCAATAGTATCGGTTTATTCTAATGAAAATAAAATATTAATTTATGGAGGTTCTGTTCATTTTTCTAAAGATTTTCTTATTGAGAAAGGAAATGAGTGCTATGGGTATGTTTATTATGCAAATAATTTTTGGGATACATCTAAAAAAATTGGTTATATAGAATCTTTATCTCAAGAACATGGAATTATAAAGTTAGAAAAAAAAGGTAATTATAAGGTAGGAGATTTATTATCCATAATTCCAATTCATTCATGTTTAACTGCTGACAAAATGGGAGAATATTTTTGCGATAATAAAAAAGTTTCTATGATGAAAATTTAATCTGCTCCATGAGTAAGTCTTTTCAATGGCTTTAGAAGTAAGACTACTAAAAATCCAAAAGCGGAACAAAAAATTGCTATTCCAGTAAAAATTTGGAACTCTCCAGCGGTTTGTGCCCATTCACCTAAATAAGCAGCAAGTTTATTTCCAAACCCAGTACATGCAAAATAAGTTCCCATCATAATAGATGCATATTTTAAAGGTGCTAGTTTTGTAATTAATGCCATTGCAGTTGGAGATGTGCAGAGCTCTCCAAGTGTATGAAAAAGATACGCTAAAACTAGCCAATACATTGCACTAGATCCATTTTCTTGAAATTCAATAGAAGCAGCACTCATGAAAAAAAATCCAAATGCCATAATTATAACACCAACAGCCATTTGAAATAGCAGTGCTGATTCTTTTCCCAACGATTTCCACCAAGACCAAAATTTTCCTACGGCTACAGCAAATAAAACAATAAATCCAGCATTTAGCGATTGAAACCATGTTGCAGGGACTTCAAAATTTATACTTTCAACAAATCTATTTGTTTTTTCAAAAGCATAAATATTCATAAGTCCTCCAGCTTGCTCAAAAGCTCCCCAAAATACTATTACTATTAAAAATGATAATAATAGAACAAGAACTCTATCGTTTTCAATTTTAGTTAGAGGTTTATTCATCAAATCTTTTTCTGGATTATCATTTTTACCAATAAATTCCCCAACTCCTTTGAGATATTTTTGTCCCCACATAAATACTAATTGACCTAGTAGCATTCCAATTCCAGCTAATCCAAATCCATAGTGCCATCCATAAACTTCTCCAATTCCACCAATAATTAGTGCCGAAAAGAATGCTCCAATATTAATACCCATATAAAATATTTTGAATCCTATATCTCTTCTATCATCATTATTGTCATAAAGTCCACCTACCATAGTTGAAATATTTGGTTTTAAACCTCCAACTCCTAATATTATAAAACCTAAACCCACGTAAAAAGCTGTAAGATTATCAATAGCAAGAATACTATGACCTAAAACTAAAAGAAGACCACCTATCATTACTGTCTTTTTTTGACCTAAATATCTATCAGCAATTATTCCTCCAGGAATACCAGCAACATATACTAACATTGTATACCAGCCGTAAAGATATAGAGCATCTTCATTTGACCAACCATAACCTGGATTATCACTATTAACCTCAGATATGAGAAAAAGAACTAATAATGCTCTCATACCATAATATGAAAATCTTTCCCATAACTCAGTAAAAAACAATATATATAATCCATATGGATGACCAAATAATGTTTTTTCTTTGTTTGGATTGTTCATAATTAATTAGATTATGATAGTAATATAATTAATCAATATAAAATTATTAAATTTAATTTTAGATAAATTTTATCGAAATGAATCATAATGAGTTATTTAAATTAAAAAAAGATATCCAATCTTTTCTTATTCATGAAGTTTATCCTTTAGAAAAAAAATTATTAACTGAAGGTTTTAATAAATCTCTAGAAAATATAGAAGAAAAGAGAGATAAAGTAAAATCTTTAGGGTATTGGATGCCACAAATTTCAAAAGAATATGGTGGTATGGGGTTGAGTTTAATCGAATTTTCTGAAATAAGTTCAATTCTTGGTTCAAGTCCAATTGGATTGTATTTATTTAATTGTCAAGCACCTGATGCAGGAAATATGGAAATTTTGATTGAATATGGTACTAAATATCAAAAAGATAAATTTTTAAAACCTTTGCTTGATGGAAAAATTAGATCTTGCTTTTCAATGACAGAACCTAATCATGCTGGATCAAATCCAGTTTTCATGAGTACAACTGCAGTTAAGAAAAATGATTCTTACATAATAAATGGTAAAAAATGGTATACATCTTCTGCTGAGGGATCTTCTTTTGCTATAGTTATGGCAATCACAAATCCTAGTGAAAAAAATAAATATTTGACTGCTAGTCAAATTATTGTGCCCACAGGTTCAAAAGGA
The DNA here is from genome assembly GCA_042095375.1 of Marinoscillum sp. Lineage (GTDB taxonomy): Bacteria > Bacteroidota > Bacteroidia > Cytophagales > MED-G16. The sequence continues at coordinate 2,678 of JBELBJ010000010.1, read as the reverse complement.
TTTAAATTAATAAGAAAAATTCCTGTTATGGGTGATGAAGGGGAAGGATATTTTAGTCATTCTGAAATTAATTATAATGATGTTTTAGTTCCAAAAGAAAATTTATTAGGAAAAGAAGGTTCTGGATTTAAAATAGCACAATCTAGACTTGGTCCTGGAAGAATTCATCATTGTATGAGGTGGATAGGCATATGCGAGCGCTCTTTTGATATGATGTGTAAAAGAGCTGCCACAAGAGAATTATCGCCTGGTAAATTTTTAGGAGAAAAACAGTTGATTCATAAAATGATAGCGGAAAGAAGAGTGGAAATTAATGCTGCAAAATTGTTAGTTATGGATGTTGGAAGAAAAATTGAAAAGGAAGGATCCAAAGAAGCAAGGTTTGATATTTCTATGATTAAATTCTATTGTGCTAATATTTTAAAAAGAGTAATTGATGATGCAATTCAAATTCATGGAGGTTTAGGAATGAGTGATGATATTATATTATCTCATTTTTATAGACATGAGCGTGCAGCAAGAATTTATGATGGTGCTGATGAGGTTCACATTACAAATGTTGCTAAGGGGATTCTATCTAAATATGGATTAAAAATTTAATATTTATGCTTGAATTAGATGCTCCAGAAGAAGTAAGAAAGGAGGAAGCAATTGATATTAAAAAAATATCTGATATTTTAAATAAAAATTTAGGTTTTTCATCAAAAAATCTAATCGTTAAACAATATAGAAAAGGTTTTTCTAATCTTACTTATAATATTTCTTGGAATAATAATGAGTTTATTTTAAGAAGACCACCTTTAGGTAAAGTAACTAAGGGGGGACACGATATGAAAAGAGAGTATGAAATTTTATCAAAACTATCAAAGCATTATGATAAGGTTCCAAAAACATATTTATATTTTAATGATAAAAAGTTTTTAAAATATGATTTCTATATAATGGAAAAACTTGAAGGAATTATTTTAAGGCCAAATACTTTGAATAAATTAATGCCAAACAAAAGCTCAATGGAAAATATTTCAAAAATATTTATCAAGACCTTATCATCTCTTCATAAATTGGATTACAAAAAATTAGGTTTAGAAAATTTCAAAAAAGGAAATGGATATTCATCAAGACAGATTTTTGGTTGGTCAAAAAGGTATTTAAAATCAAAAACTAATGAAATAAAGGAAATGGATTTTGTTATAAATTGGCTATCAAAAAACCAAAAGTCTAATGAAAAATTTTCTTTGATTCATAATGACTATAAATATGATAATATTGTTCTAAATAAAGATTATTCTAAAATTTTAGGTATTCTTGATTGGGAAATGGCTACAGTAGGTAATCCCTTGTTTGATCTTGGAACAACTTTAGGATATTGGGTTCAGAGGAATGATCATCCTATCCTAAAAAAAATATCATTAAGTCCAACAACTTCTGAAGGAAACTTTTCTCGAATGGAAATTGTAAAGTTTTATGAAAAATACTCTCAAATTGAAGTTAAAGATCCTGTTTATTATTATGTATTTGGATTATTTAAGATATCTGTAATTGTTCAACAAATTTATTTTAGATACAAAAGTGGTTATTCAAAAGATCAGAGATTTTCAAAATTAATTGAAGTTGTTAGAACATGTTCTATGGTTGCTTATCAAGCTATTAAAAAAAATAAAATAGATGACCTTTTTTAATTTCTAATTTTTTTGATTAATAATTATTAAATTCGCTAAAATATTATGGACTTTTTTTTAGAAATTTTTACTCAATTTCAGACCACGATTTCTGATATTCTTCAACTTTTCAATAAACCTATATTTAAAATAGGTGAGTCTGAAATTAATATTGGTACAATTATTATATTTTTTCTTAGTTTTTATATATTAATTTTTTCTTCAAAAAAGATTAGAAATATTCTTCTATTTAGAATTTTAGCAAAATCTAATCTCAAAAAAACTTTTAGAGAAACCATTGCTAATTCTGTTAGAGTTTTTATTTTGTTAATTGGCACAATAATTATTATTCAAGCTATTGGGATAGATTTAAGTGCCTTAAGCTTATTAGCTGGTGCTCTTGGTGTTGGTATAGGTTTTGGTTTTCAGAAGGTTACTGATAATTTAATTAGCGGTCTAACTATTTTAATTGAAGAACCTGTTAAAGTAGGGGATAGAGTGGAAGTTGGTGAAGTTACTGGTGATATAGTAAATATTTCTTTAAGATCAACAACTGTACTTACAAACGATAATATTACTATTATAGTACCTAATTCCGAATTTATTTCTACTAAAGTTATTAATTGGAGTCATAATAGTAGAGTTGTTAGATTTAGATATCCAATTGGAGTAAGTTATGGTGAGGACCCTGAAAAAATAAGATCTTTATTGTTAGAAGTTGCAGATGAAAATCCTAATGTACATAAAGAGCCAAAATCTAAAGTATTTTTTGAAGGATTTGGTGATAGTGCACTAAATTTTAGTTTAGGTATTTGGACTTCTTCACATGTAGATAAACCTGAGGTTATTAAAAGTGAAATATATTTTGCTGTTTTTAATAAATTTAAAAAGAATAATATATCTATACCTTTTCCTCAGAGAGATGTTCATATTAAATCAAAAGAATAATGAATCTATTATTTTATTTATTTTTATCTTTTATAAACTTTAATATGGATTCACAAGAAAAAAACTACTTCT
>JBELBJ010000009.1:37514-41396 GCA_042095375.1 Marinoscillum sp. | reverse complement strand
ATGATGGGTTTTAAAGGTTGCAGTCCCTAGGGGAATCGAACCCCTGTTTCCAGGATGAAAACCTGGCGTCCTAACCCCTAGACGAAGGGACCATTTTAAAGTGCAAATATATTAGGACACAAATAATTACAAAAATATTATAAGATAAAAAATTGATATATTAATATAATTTGAATTAAAAAAATTCATTTACTAGATTTGCCGAAGATTTAAAACCTTTATATGAGTAAAATTAAAATTGGTATTAACGGATTTGGTAGAATTGGAAGATTAGTGTTTAGGGCTGCAATTAAAGATAAGAATATAGAAGTAGTTGGTATCAATGATCTAATTGAAACCGAATATATGAGCTATATGTTAAGGCATGATTCTACTCATGGGAAATTTGATGGTAAAGTAACTGTACAAGGAAATAATCTAGTAGTAAATGGCAATAAAATTAGAGTAACTAATGAAAAAGACCCTTCAAATCTAAAATGGTCTGAAATCAATGCTGAATACATTGTAGAATCAACAGGTTTGTTTTTGAATAAAGAATCAGCAAAAGGACATCTATCATCAGGAGCCAAAAAAGTTATTATGTCAGCCCCTTCAAAAGATGACACCCCTATGTTTGTAATGGGTGTAAATCATTTATCTTATACCTCTGATATGCATTTTGTATCTAATGCTTCCTGTACAACCAACTGTCTTGCTCCTATGGCAAAAGTTCTAAATGATAATTTTGGAATAATTAGTGGACTAATGACAACAGTACATGCTGCAACTGCATCTCAAAAGGTAGTTGATGGTCCATCTTTAAAAGATTGGAGAGGTGGAAGGGCAGCATTTTCAAATATAATACCATCATCAACTGGAGCTGCAAAAGCAGTAGGAAAAGTTATTCCTAGTTTAAATGGAAAACTAACAGGTATGGCATTCAGGGTTCCAACAGTAAACGTTTCAGTGGTGGATTTAACTGCTAATCTAAAAACAAAAACTTCTTACGAAGAAATATGCTCTACTATGAAAAATGCTTCTGAAAATGAGTTAAAAGGAATTATGGGATATACCAATGAAGATGTTGTATCAACAGATTTTATAGGAGATTCTAGAACTTCTATATTTGATGCTGGAGCTGGAATTATGTTAAATGATACTTTTGTTAAAATAGTAGGATGGTATGATAATGAATGGGGATACTCCTCAAAAGTGATAGAACTAATTAATCATATGAGTTCTGTAGATAACAATTAAATTAACTCTACTCCTTTAGATTTCATTTCATTTAAAGCTAATTCACAACTTTTTTTATCAATTCCTCTAATACAATCAACTAAAACTCTAGTTTTAAACCCTTCGGAAACAGAATCTATAGCAGTATATTTCAAGCAATAATCAGTTGCCAAACCAACATAATCTATTTTTTTTATATTTTTGTTTCTCAAATAATCTGAAAGGCCTGTAGATCTTATTTTTCCATTATCAAAAAACCCACTATAACTATCTATTTGTTTCTCTGATCCTTTATATATTATTTTTTTCACATTAGAAATATTTAAAGATTTAGGAAAATCTGAACCGAAAGTATTTTGCACACAATGATCTGGCCATAAAACTTGATCCAACCCATTTATATTTATAATGTCTCCAATATTTTTATTTTTATGATTTGAAGCAAAACTCACATGATCTTTAGGGTGCCAATCTTTAGTTGCAAGAACAAGATCATAATTTTTGATTACATCATTTATAAGATCAACAATGCTTTCTCCACCAGGAACTTCCAGAGAACCACCATTGATAAAATCATTCTGAAGATCTACAATTACTAATGTTTTCATTTTTTTCTTAACTCTAAAATCATTTTATTTTTTTCTTCAAAAAGTAATTTTTCAAGTCCAACAGGATAATTATGAGGGTTTTCTAGTCTTTTATGAGTGTTGTCAAGATAACCTAAATCACTAATCAATTTAGCTCTGATTTTATGAATTGAATCGGATTTATAAATAAGTTTTCCTTTTTTAAAAATAGATTTGAGTAAATCTTCATGTTTTATATTATTATTTAAAAATCTCTTTGATTTGGTAGAATCATTTGGATCAATCATAATACCAGAATTGGTTTTGTAGTTAATATCATAAATCATGTCACCTAAAAATTTATCATTTCTAAAAAAACGTCTTACTTGATGCATTCCTGGATTATTTATCTTTATTTTTTGTTCAGAAAGTTTAAGTTTATTAACCCATTGTCCATTTTCATCTTGTAAAGCAGAAAGTTTATAAACGGCACCTAATGATGGATTATCGTAAGCGGTAATTAGTTTTGTCCCTATCCCCCAAACAGATATCTTAGATTTTTGATACTTCAAACTAGTCAAAAGAAACTCATCTAAATCATTACTAGCAACGATTTTAACATCTTCAAGACCCTCTTTATCAAGTAGTTTTCTTGCTTTTTTACTTAGGTATGCAAGATCTCCAGAATCAATTCGTATTCCAGCTAAGCTTTTCCCTTTTTCTTTAAGTTCTTTACCTATTTTTGTAGCATTTATCACTCCTTGTAAAGTATCATAGGTATCAACTAAAAGAACACAATTATTTGGCATTACTTCTGCATAGGATCTGAAAGCTTCTTCTTCTGAATCAAAAGATAAAACCCAGCTATGTGAATGAGTTCCACTTACAGGAATATCAAAAAGTTTTCCAGCTAAAACATTAGAGGTTTTAGAACATCCTCCTACATAAGAAGCTCTACTAGCAGAAAGGGCACCATCAATACCTTGAGCCCTTCTTAAACCAAATTCTAAGATGGGATCACCATTGGCTGCCAAATACATCCTAGAAGATTTTGTAGCAATAAGAGACTGAAAGTTAATAATATTTACAAGTGAAGTTTCAAGAAGCTGACACTGATAGAGAGGGCCTGTTATTCTTAGAAGAGGTTCGTTAGGAAAAACGACTCTCCCCTCCTCTATTGCATCTAAATCACATTCAAATTTAAATTTTTTTAAAAATTCTAAAAATTTTTTTTCAAATAATTTCTTTCCATTGTCTGTTTTTAAACTAGATAGGTAGCTAATATCTTCATTTGAGAATTTAAAATTATTTAAATAATCTATCACATAATCAAGTCCACATGTAACAGAATAAGCTCCTTTAAATGGGTTATTTCTAAAAAAAAGATTAAAAGAAGATTGCTTTTGATGAATTCCTTTTTTCCAATACCCATAACACATCGTTAATTGATAAAGGTCAGTAAGTAATCCTAGAGAATCAGAATAAATTTTTTTTATCATCAAATGAAATTATTGAAAACAATTCTAATTAAGAAATCTAAAATAAAAGAAAATTTAAAAAGATTTAATTATAGTCTTTTAAATTTATAGGTATCAAGAAATACTATGCCAGAATCTGGTCCAAAGTCTTCCATAAATTCCATTTTCAGAACAACAGTATCTTTTGATGAATTTAAATCATATCCCATTCTCATTAAATCCCAATCATCTTCATCTGCGCCTGGACCTCCATCTTCATTATTCCAAAGTTGATATACATACATTGAATCTCCCAAGACAGCCCAAACTCCTCTAGATCTAAACGTATCAGTTTCTCCAGCTTCCCAAGATCTGAAATAAAATTCATGTAAAGGATTTATAATAGTAGGTGTCGTTAAAGAAAGTCTAACCCATGATGAATCAGGATTAGTATGATCAATTGTATCATTTGCTTCAATGAAAGTAATACCTGACCAATCTCCAACTGCATCATAACCCATACTATCCACATAAAAAAGTGTATCAAGAATGCTAACGGTATCAGAAACACTAACTGTATCAAAAACAGAAACTGTATCGCTAATACTATTAGCTATACCATCTTCTAATTCTTCACAAGAAAG
>JBELBJ010000009.1:0-37414 GCA_042095375.1 Marinoscillum sp. | reverse complement strand
AAACTGTATCGCTAATACTATTAGCTATACCATCTTCTAATTCTTCACAAGAAAGGAAAGCAAAAGATAAAACTGTTAATGCTAATATTGAATGTTGTAGATATCTAAAAAATCTGTTCATATTTATTTGAGTTTATTTTTTAATAGTATATAAAATCTAATTTCTTTTGAATATATATTTATCATTATATACTGTACCAGAATCTGGTCCATAATCTTCCATCCATTGCGCGCTCAGAGTAACGGTATCTTTTGATGCATTTAAATCATATCCCAATCTCATTAAATCCCAATCATCTTCATCTGGACCAGGACCTCCATCTTCGTTATTCCAAAGTTGATATACATACATAGAATCTCCCAAGATAGCCCAAACTCCCCTAGATTTAAAAGTATCCTCTCCATATTCCCAATCTCTGAAATAAAATTCATGTAAAGGTTTTATAATAGTAGGAACTGTTAAAGTAAGTGCAGCCCATGATGAATCATCATCAATATGATTAAAAGTATCATTTTCCTCAATAAAATAAATTGCCTCCCAATCTCCAACCGCATCATAACCCATACTATCAATATAAAAAAGTGTATCAAGAATGCTAACGGTATCAGAAACACTAACTGTATCGAAAACAGAAACAGTATCGCCAAGACCACTGGCTATACCATCTTCTAATTCTTCACAGGAAAGTATACCTGCAAGAACTACAAACATTGTTAAAACTGAATGTTGGAAATAAGAGTATAATTTTTTCATATAAAAATTTTTGACAAATATAAGGAAAAATTGATTATGAGAATATATCAATTTTCAATTTTATGTTTTTTAAAAGGTGAAAAAATAATACTAGTTATAACACTTGAAACAACCATAAACATCCCTAAATAGGTTAATATATTAAAAGTTTCATCAAAAAATTCATATCCAATTGCTATTACTAACAATATTTCGGAATAACTAATAATCGAAACGGTTGAAACTTTTTCATTTTGAAAAGCTTTGGTCATAAAATACTGACCAAATTGTGTTACAACCCCTATACCAAACAGTATAATTAAATCATTGATACTTGGTGCTACCCAACTAAAATAACTTATAACACCAGCTACCGGAAAGGCAATCATAGGAAAATATAAAACAAGAACTAAAGGATGTTCTTTTTTTCGTAAATATCTAATGATGTTATAAGCACATCCTGCACAAAAACTTCCTAATAAACCTAATATCAGATAATTTGATGTAACTCTATAATCATATCCTTGAATTAAAATAATACCAAGAAATGCAAACAATATACACAATGATTGTAAAAAAGTAATTTTTTCTTTTAATATAAATACCCCAATAAGAGAAGTAAAAATTGGAGTTAAGTAAATTATTGTTGATGCTGTTGCAAGAGGAATGTTTTGTATTATTTCGAAGTAACAATATAAACCAATTGTACCAAATACACCTCGCATAAATAGTAAAGGTTTATTTTTACCAAAAACGTATATCTTTTGGGTTTTAAGTATAATGTAACTAATAAAAAAAGAAATAATACATCTAAAAAAAACTATCTCTATAGCTGGAATATGAGGTAAAAGTTTAACTCCTATTTTTACTACAAGAAAAAATATTGTAGAAAAAAACATAAAATAAATTCCTTTTTTCAATTTTGAACTTTTAGAAATTATTTAATTTTCCCATCCTCAATCTTTAAAGTTCTTTTAGCTATAGATGCAAAATCTAAATTATGAGTCACCAAAACAAATGTTTGTTCATACTCTTTATTCAATTTTTTAATTAAATTAAATAATTGTTTTGAATTGGATGAATCAAGGTTACCTGATGGTTCATCTGCAAAAATAATTGATGGATTATTTATTAAAGATCTAGCGACTGCAACTCTTTGCTGTTCACCTCCAGAAAGTTCACTCGGCCTATGGTGCATTCTTTCACTTAGATCTAAGAAATCTAAAAGAGATTTACCTCGATCTTCAATATCTCTCTTTTTTTTATTTGTCATATAACCTGGGATACAAACATTTTCTAAAGCATCAAACTCCGGTAACAAATTATGAAATTGGAAAATAAAACCAATATTTTGATTTCTAAAGTGAGCTAATTGATTTTTTGATAAAGATTTTAAATTAATTCCATCTACCATCACATCCCCCTTATCTGGGTTTTCTAAGGAACTTAATATATACAATAATGTAGATTTTCCAGCACCCGACTTCCCAACTATAGAAATTATTTCGCCAGAAGAAACAGATATGTCAATATCATTTAAAACATTGATTCTATTGTAAGATTTGGAGATTTTTTTCCCCTGCAATAACATAAATCTAAATTAACTAATAAATAAGCTAATTATACTAGTATTATTAATTATTAATCATTTATTTTATACAAAAAATAACATATGAATATTCACGAATATCAAGCTAAAGAAGTCCTTAAATCTTTTGGCGTTAGAATTCAAGAGGGCCATGTAGCCAATTCACCAAAAGAAGCAAAAGATGCTGCTTTAAAACTTTCTAAAAATGGTAATTCTAATATTTTTGTTATAAAAGCTCAAATTCATGCTGGAGGAAGAGGAAAGGGCACCATAAAAGAAACAGGATCAAAAGGGGTTGTAATTACAAAAAATATTGATGAGGTAGAAGAAAAAGCTAAAAATATATTAAATGGCACACTTGTAACTCATCAAACAGGTCCATCTGGGAAAACTGTAAATAAGGTTCTTATAGCTGAAGATGTGTATTATCCTGGAGAAGAAGATCCAAAAGAATTTTATTTAGGTATTCTACTTGATAGAGTAAAAGGCTGTAACGTAATTATGGCTTCATCTGAAGGTGGAATGGATATTGAAACAGTTGCTGAAGAAACTCCAGAAAAAATAATTAAAGAATGGATAGATCCGAATGTTGGACTTCAGGGTTTTCAAGCTAGAAAAATTGCTTTTGCTCTTGGTCTTAAAGGTCAAGGTCTTAAAGAAATGATTAATTTTATTTTTTCTTTATACAAAGCATATGAAAGCACTGATTCTTCTATGTTTGAAATAAACCCAGTACTTAAAACATCAGATAATAAAATTCTTGCTGTTGATGCTAAAGTAAATATCGATGATAATGCTCTATTTAGAAACAAAAATATTGAAGAATTAAGAGATTTATCAGAAGAGGATCCAGCAGAAGTTGAAGCTAATAAAGTTGGATTAAGTTATGTAAAACTTGATGGAAACGTTGGGTGTATGGTTAATGGAGCAGGATTAGCAATGGCTACTATGGATATTATAAAACTTTCTGGGGGTGATCCAGCAAATTTTCTTGATGTAGGTGGTAATGCTAGTGCAGAAACCGTAGAAACAGGTTTCAGAATCATACTTAAAGATAAAAATGTAAAAGCTATTTTACTAAATATTTTTGGTGGTATAGTTCGGTGTGATAGAGTAGCAAATGGAGTTGTTGAAGCTTATAAAAATATTGGTGATGTTAATATTCCAATAATTGTAAGACTTCAAGGTACAAATTCCAAAGAGGGTGCAAAAATTATAGATAATTCTGGTCTTAAAGTTTTTTCTGCAATAACATTAAAAGAAGCTGCTGAAAAAGTAAACGAAATACTCTAAGATTATAATAAATTAATTTTAGCGTTCGTAGTTCAACTGGATAGAATACCAGATTTCGGCTCTGGGGGTTGAGGGTTCGAATCCTTCCGAACGCACAAAAATCATTAAAACAATTTGTTTTTCTATTTCAATAAATAAATTTGCAAAAAAATAATTCCTTTGAAGACAATAAAATCTATATTTCTATTTTTTATTTTAATAACTTTTATTTACTTATTAAACTCATCTGTTTTTAATCTTCCCCCTCTTGGAAAATTCTTAAATCCCTATTCTGGGTTTATACAAAATGGATTGGTTAATAGATTCCATGATATTGATTTACCTGGAATTAAAGATGATGTAACTCTTCAAATTGATAGCCTTTTAATACCCCATATTTATGCAAAAAATGATAAAGATCTTTATTATGTTCAAGGATATATGCATGCATTTCATAGGCTTTGGCAAATGGAATTTCAAATTATGTCAACATCCGGTAGGTTATCAGAAATTTTTGGTGAAAGAGCACTTTCAAGGGACAGAGAATCAAGAAGAAAAGGTCTTTTATATGCTGCAAAAAATACTTTAGAAGTTTCAAAAAAAGATAAAGAAACTTTAGAATTTATTGAAGCTTATACAAATGGAATTAACGATTTTATATCATCAAATGATGTTAAAGATTTACCTATAGAATATAAATTATTAAACTATAAACCTGAGAAGTGGACTATTTTAAAATCATTTCTTTTGATGGAACAAATGTCCGATATGCTTTCTAGAGGAAATCAAGATATTGAAGATACTTATTTATTAGAATTATTAGGAAAGGAAGAATATGATTTTCTTTTTCCAGAAATTCATCAAGAAGTTGATCCAATTATTCCTAGAAATACAAGTTTTGAATTTTCACCTCAAAAATCATCAAGAAAAAGAGATACCATTTATCCTAAAATTTTAATTGATGAAACTTATAAAAAACCTGATCCATATAATGGCAGTAATAATTTTGCAATATCTGGGAAAAGAACAAAAAATGGATACCCTATACTAGGCAGTCAACCAGATTTATCTTTAAATCTTCCATCTATCTGGTATGCAATTCATTTGAATTCACCAACTGTTAATACTATGGGTGTAAGTCTTCCAGGTGCCCCCGGAATAATTATTGGTTTTAATGATTCCATCGCATGGGGAGAAACAAATGCTACTAGAGATGTAGTTGATTTCTACAAAATTAAATTTAAGGATAATAATAGAAAAGAATATTTTTTTGATGGAAAATGGTTAAAAACAGAGAAAATCATAGAAAAATTTAATATCAAAAACTCAAACCCTATATATGATACTATCATTTTCACACATCATGGACCAATATCATATGATAGAAATTTTTTAGGTAATAATGATAAAGTTGATTTGGCCATGAGATGGATTGCACATGATGCATCTATTGAATATAAAACATTCTTTAAACTTAATAGAGCAAAAAATATAAAAGAAATTAAAGAAGCCCTGTCTTATTTTGAAGGACCAGCTCAAAATTTTGCTTACGCTACAACTTCTGGTGACATAGGAATAACAATTGCTGGTAAATTTCCAATAAAATGGAAGGAGCAAGGTAAATTTCTATTGGATGGAAGCAAAAGAGATCACGAATGGTCAGGGTATATACCGTTTGATCATGCATTATCAATGGTAAATCCAGAAAGAAATTATGTAAGTTCTGCAAATCAACACCCATCCGATAAATCTTATCCATATTATACCTATAGTCATAATTATGAATACTACAGAGGCAGAAGACTTAATGATAGATTAGAAACCATTCTAAATGCAACAATCGAGGATGTTAAAAATATTCAAAATGATAATTTTAATTACATAGCATATGAAATACTACCTATTTTACTAGAAAAAATTGATACAATAAATTTTGATGATATTAAAAAATCATACATTAAAAATCTAAAAAAATGGGATTATTTTTCAGATCCAAAAAGTATTGAAGAATCAATTTTTGAAACTTGGCATCATTTTTTAAGAAAAAAAATATGGGATGAGTTTGATACTATGAAATTTAATTATAGAAAACCAACAAAATATAATACCTACTATTTGATTAAAAATTATCCGGAATTAAAATATTATGATATTATCTCAACAGAAAAAACAGAAAACCTAAACGATATAATTAATTTATCATTTAAACTTACAAAAGACTCTATTGAAGCTTGGAAAGAAGCCAATTCTAATGATATTTCATGGAAAAATTATAAGAACACAACTGTAAGACATATTTTAGGTATAGAAGATTTTAGTGTTTCTAATATAAATATTGGAGGAAATAGAAATATTCTTAATGCAGCAAGCAAATATCACGGCCCATCATGGAGAATGATCGTTGAATTGGATCCAGATGGAACTAAAGCATGGGGTGTATATCCTGGTGGTCAAAGTGGAAATCCAGGAAATATTAATTATAGCTCCATGATTAAAGATTGGTCATTAGGAAAATACAATAGACTATTATTTGATAATCTTTCTGAAAAAATTGAGAATCAAATGTTATTTAGCAAAAAATTTAAAAAATGAATTTTCTTATTAGAGTATTTATAATTTTTCTTTTTACATATTTTTTTGGGTTTGATAATCATTGGTGGTTAATTGTTATTTATCCAATAATTGTAGGACTTATTTTTATTGATAATTTACTTAGTCATTTTATAAGTGGGTTTCTTGGGATATTTTTAGCATGGCTTGTACTAATGTTTCAATTAGATGTTGAAACCTATTCGATTATCTCTCAAAAAATAGCTAACATTTTATTTTTAAATAATAATATAATTCTATTAACCATTTCTAGTTCAATAGGTGGTATTTTAGGTGGAATAGGTTCAATCTTTGGGCAGTCGATAAGAAAAATATTTCTAAAGAATTTAAATCAAGACCCCTACATAGATTAATCAGCTTCAATAAAATCAGTAATTATTGAATCTCTTGGATTTATTGAAGAAGCTAGAACTTTAGACAATTTTCCGTTTTCATCAATTAAATATTTATAAAAATTCCATTTGGGCGACTTATCATTCCAACCATTTAAAGTGGACGAAGAAAGCCACTTATAAACTGGGTGAGATTTTTCTCCTACAACATCAGTTTTTTGAAACATCTGAAACTCAACACCAAAGTTTGATTGACAAAATTCAAGAATATTGACATTAGAACTAGGTTCTTGTTTACCAAAATTATTAGATGGAAAACCTAAAATAGCAAGACGATTAGAATATTTTCTGTGAAGATATTGTAAATCATCATATTGATTTGTGTAACCACATTCTGAAGCAACATTTACAATTAGAACCTTTTTTCCTTTAAAACTTTTAAAATTAATCATATTACCATCGATAGATAAAGCAGATAAATTATAAAACGAATCAGAATTTAATTCTTTTTTATTATCCTGTTTAATTTCCGAAACACTATTAAACATGAAACTGTAAAATGAATTAAAAATCATGCTAATAAAGAAAACTGCAGAAATTATAATAAACCACTTCATAAGTTACATTTTGTTAGTCATATTAATACCTAAAAGTTTCATAGCACTAGATATAATTTTGCTGACAGATTTAGATAACGATATTCTAAAAAGAATTGTTTCATTATCTTGTTCTTTAAAAATTGAAATTTCATGATAAAACCTATTATAGGCTTTTGATAGATCGTAAATATAGTTTGCTATTATTGAGGGAGAATAATCAGATGCAGCGATTAATATTTTATCAGGAAAAATACTTAATAAATAGATTATTTTTTTTTCAAATTCATTAATACTTTTAACATTTAAATTTGTTTTAAAGTCTTCTTTAATGCCTTTATCTTTTGCTCGTTCTAAAATAGATATAATTCTAGCATAAGTATATTGGATAAAAGGACCGGTATTTCCTTGAAAATCTATAGATTCATCAGGGTCAAATAGCATGGATTTTTTTGGGTCAATTTTTAATAAAAAATATTTAATAGCAGATAATGCAATTTTATCAAATAATAATTTTTGTTCATTTTTATTAAAATCATTAATCTTACCTAATTCCTTAGTTCTTTCCTCAGAGATAAGAACCATTTCTTCTAGTAATTTATCAGCATCAACAACTGTACCTTCTCTTGACTTCATTTTACCAGAAGGTAAATCAATCATACCATAAGAAAGATGATAACATTCTTTTGCCCAATCAAAACCCTGAATTTCTAATATTTTAAATAGAACCTTAAAATGATATTCTTGCTCATTTCCAACAGTATAAATCTGTTTTTCAATTTTTGGAAAATCTCTAAACCTTAATATCGCTGTGCCTATATCTTGAGTTATATATACTGAAGTTCCATCACTTCTGACCAAGAGCTTATCATCTAGTCCATATTTATTTAAATCTACCCAAATAGAATTATCATCTTTTTTGAAAAATATTTTCTTTTTAAGTCCCTTTTCAACTTCTTTTTTTCCATATAAATAGGTTTCTGATTCATAATATATTTTATCAAAATCAACACCCAATGTCTCATATGTTCTACTAAAGCCTTCATATACCCACTTATTCATTTTTTTCCATAAATTAATTATCTCAGAATCTCCATTCTCCCATTTTATTAAAAGATCCTTTGCTTCATTAAATATCTTAGTGTTCTTTTCTGCTTCTTCTTTGGTTGCACCTTTTTTAATTTTTTTATCAATTTGTCTATTAAGTTCTTCTTGAAATAAAACATAATATTTACCAACGAAATGATCACCTTTAATTCCAGATTTCTCAGGTGAATCTCCCTTACCAAATTTCATCCATGCTATCATAGATTTACATATATGTATTCCTCTATCATTGATAATCTGAACTCTATGAACCTTATAACCAACAGCTTTTAATATTCTAGAGATTGAATCTCCGAGAAAAATATTCCTTAAATGACCTAGATGAAGTGGTTTATTGGTATTTGGAGAGGAAAATTCAACCATTAATTCTTTACCTGTATTCTTTTTAAATCCCCAATCTTTTTCAGAATAAATATTATCAAATAATTTTAACCAATAAATTTTATTAATATCAATATTTAGGAATCCTCTCTCTACGTTAAATGATTCTATAAAATCTTCATTTTTAATTAAATAATTTCCAATTTTTTCACCAATTTTAGCTGGGTTCTCATTAAAAATTTTTGAAAGAAAAAATAAAAGTATAGTATAATAACCTTCATATTCATTTGATGTAGATTGAATTTGGATTTCATCACTTTTTACATCATGACTATAAATAGAATTTATTGCTGATGATACTGATGTTTTAAGCTTTTTTTCTATATTCATAAAAAATAATGAACTAATTAAAGAAATTTAACTCTTTTTAAAAAAGTTATATTTTGCTTTAACAAATTTATTAATAAATTGATTTAAAATACATTTTAATATGAATGAAAATGTTGTAATTATTCCTACATTCAATGAAAAAGAAAATATAACTATTACTATAGATAAAATATCTATTCTTAAAACACAATTTGATATTATTGTTGTAGATGATAATTCTCCAGATAAAACTGGAGAAATTGTAAAAAAAATAATTGAAAGTAAAAAATATAATTTTAATATTTATCTTCTAGAAAGAAGTAATAAAAAAGGGTTAGGATCAGCTTATATAGAAGGTTTTAATTATGCTATATCAAAAAAATATTCTTATATTTTTCAGCTAGATGCTGATGGATCACATAATCCAAAAGATCTTGAAATCTTACAAAATCAAATTTCAAAAAACAAAATAGATGTAGTTATTGGATCAAGATACATAAAAGGAATTACTGTTGTTAATTGGCCAATTGAAAGAGTATTGTTATCATATTTTGCGAATAGATATGTAAATCTAGTTACAGGAATTAAGGTTAAAGATACAACTGGTGGGTTTAACGGATATTCTTTATTTGCATTAAAAAGTATTTTAAAATATAATATAATGTTTGAAGGTTATGCATTCCAAATTCAATTAAAATTTATTGCAACAAAATTAAATTTTATAATAAAAGAAATTCCTATAATTTTTAAGGATAGAATAAGAGGAAAGTCAAAAATGTCTTTTTCAATATTTGGTGAAGCAATATTTGGAATAATAAAAATGAAAATTTTTAGTTTTTTTACAAATTATAAAATCAACTAAATTTAATTGAGTCTAAAACCTTTATTCTATTTATAACAAGTATTGGTAAAAAAATCACTAAAAAAATTACAATAAATATCAATAAATTTAATTTAATAAGAGCATATAAATCCCATCCTATTGGGATATAATCCATGTAGTAACTACTTTTATCAAGTTTTAATATTTTAAATTTATCTTGAAAAATAGCAAGTATAATACTGATTAGATTTCCTAAAAATAAACCTAAGAAGATCAACCTTAGGCCATTATATAAGAAAATGTTTTTTATTTGATTGTTATTTGAACCTAATGCCTTAAGAATGCCAATCATTCTAATTCTCTCCATAATTAGAATTAATAAAATTGAAATCATATTAAATGATGCTACAAACAGAATTAAAGTAAAAAATATTAATATATTTCTATCTAAAAGTTTTAACCAATCAAAAACTTGAATATACTTATTATCAGTTTTTTCAATAAATTCATCAAAAGTAGTTTTGGTTTTTAAATCATTATAAATTAATTCTAAATTATTTTGATTCTCAACAAAAACTTCTACTCCAGAGACTAAACTATTATTCCAATTATAAATTTTTCTTAGAAGAAGAATATCTCCAAATATGAAATTATTATCAAATTCTTGCATACCAGTTTCAAAGACTCCCTTTAATTTTAATTTTCTATAAACTGGAGGATTATTTGCAAAATATAAATATACATCATCACCAATCTTAGCGTCTAAAACTTTTTGTAAGTTTTTACTAATTATAATTTCATTAGAATATTCATTGTTTTTTTTAAAATCTAACCAGTTACCTTTAATTATTTTACTATTAAATAGATCCGAATTGAAATTTTCATCAACTCCTTTAAATAGTACACCTTCAATGTCATCAGAGTTTGATTTAATCAAAATTGGTGACAAAATATAAGGATGGAAATATTTTACATAATTCAATTCGCCCAAATGAGAACTTAAACCAACATTTAAATCTAGAGGGTTATCTTTATAACTATATTTACCTGTGTATTTAGAAATATTAAAATGACCAGAAAAAGAATATACATTATTTTTTATTTCATTTTTAAAACCGTTTAAAATAAAAAAAGATAATAAAATTATTGTCACTCCTAAAATAATTCCTCCAATCGCTATTTTGCTTATTAGTGATGAAAAACTTGAAAAGTTATTATTCCATATTCTATTTGAGATAAATCTAGAAAAGTTCATAATTAAAATTAATTGATTTTTAAAACATTAATTTAGATATGGGAATTAAAAAATAAATAATTTTACAGAGTATTAAATATTTGAATTCTAATATTTTCTATGAAAAAAATATACTTATTATTTTTTGTATTATTTGGTTGTAATAAAATTGAAGATTTACCTAATTCTTCTGTAGAATATCCAGAAATAGGTAAAATTATTCCTCATATTAAAATAAATACTTTAAACAAACAAATTGTTGATGAACCAAAAATATCATCAAAAATGATAATTTTAAAGGATAGCATCACTTTGTATGATGGAAATATCGGAATTGAATATAGAGGATCTAGTTCCCAATTATTTGATAAAAAATCTTATGGTTTTGAAACTTGGGATAGTGAAAATGAAGATATGGATTATGCATTATTAGGATTCCCAGAAGAAGAAGATTGGATTTTTTATGGCCCATACAGTGATAAAACACTTATTAGAAATAAGTTAATTTATGATTTATCAAATCAAATAGGAAGATACGCAAGTAGATCAAAGTTTTGTGAATTAACAATAAACAATGAATATAAGGGGGTATATGTTTTTATGGAAAAATTAAAGAGAGATAAAAATAGAATAGCTATTAAAAAACTTGAAAATAGTGATTTGGATTCAATTAATATTTCTGGTGGTTATATCATTAAAATAGATAAAAGTGATGATAATAATGGAGAACAAGTTTATAATGATTTTAATGCATTTAAATCAAATTATCAGCCCAATTATGGAACATATCAATCTATTTGGTTTAATTATGAATATCCAAAACCTAAAGACATTCAAAACGAACAAAAAATATATATTCAGAATTATTTTCACAATTTTGAAAAAGCACTTTCCGGAACAAATTTTAAAGATTCATTAAGTGGATATAGAAAATATATTGATGTTGAAAGTTTTATAGATTTTTTTATCTTAAATGAATTATCTAATAATTTAGATGGATATAGATTAAGTACTTTCTTACATAAAAACAGAAATGAAAAATTAAAAATTGGACCAATATGGGATTTTAACCTTTCTTTTGGAAATGGAAATTACTGCAATGGGGATAAATATGATACATGGACATATAAATTCAATGAAAAATGCTCGGATGATTTTTGGTTAATACCTTTTTGGTGGGAAAAACTTTTAAAAGATGAATATTTTGTAAATAAATTAAAAGAAAGATGGAATGAACTTAGAAAAAAAGAACTCTCTGATGAAAACATATTTCAAATGATTCAAAATTATATTTCTATTCTCAAAAATGAATCTGGTGCTGTATATAGAAATTATTCAAAATGGAATGTAATTGGTAAATATTTGTGGCCAAATAATTATGTAGGAAATAGTTATGAATCCGAAATAGATTATTTAATTAAATGGATAACTAAAAGAAATAATTGGCTAGATAAGTCAATCAATGAATTATAAAAATGTTTTATAAACTTTTAAAAGTAATCATATCCTTTTTAATTTTTTTTACTACTCTAATCTTTTTTGTTTTATATATAAATAAAGATTATAAAACAATTTCACTGAAAGCAAATCAAAATTTATATTCAAAAAAAATTTGGGAGATTAATACTGATAGTTTATCTGAAAAAATTTTATCTCAAATGTCACTTGAAGAAAAAATTGATCAAATGTATGGAGAAAAAATGATAGAGTCTATACCAAAGTTTTTAGGAAATTATTTATTCAAAAATAGATTTGCTCATATTTATGCTGGAAAAAATGAGAGATTAAACATTCCTCCATGGGTTTTATCTGATGGGCCAAGAGGCGCAAGAGTACTTGATAAAAAAAATGCTGTAACAACTTTCCCTGTTGGAATGGCAAGAGCATCATCATGGAATGTAGATTTAGAATATAGAGTAAATGAAGTTATAGCTAAAGAAATGAGGGCTAATAAAACTAACTATGCAGCTACACCATGCATAAACCTATTAAGACATCCAGGTTGGGGTAGAGCTCAAGAAACATATGGTGAAGATCCATGGTTACTTGGAGAATTTGGAGTTGCAGCTGTAAAAGGAATTGAAAAACATAATGTGATGGCATGCCCAAAACATTTTGCACTTAACAGTATTGAAAACTCTAGATGGAAAATTGATGTATCTGTCGATGAGAGAACATTAAGAGAAGTTTATCTTCCTCATTTTAAAAAAGTAATTCAAAAAGGAAAACCTGCTTCATTAATGTCTGCATACAACCAAGTTAGAGGAGAATATTGTGGTAGTAATTATGAATTACTAACTAAAATTTTACGAGAAGATTGGGGATTTAAAGGATTTGTAAGTACAGATTGGATATGGGGT
Source organism: Marinoscillum sp. (assembly GCA_042095375.1). Classification (GTDB taxonomy): domain Bacteria; phylum Bacteroidota; class Bacteroidia; order Cytophagales; family MED-G16. The sequence goes on along the minus strand of JBELBJ010000009.1, from coordinate 24,069 downwards.
ATTTATGATGCTAAAAAAGCAATAATCGCTGGATTAAATGTAGAAATGCCTTGGCAAGACGAGTATAGCTATAATAACATAAAAACATTAATTAAATCTGGAGAAGTATCAATTTCTGATATTGATAAATTAGTTTTAAATACATTAAAAACTAGATTAAAATATGCTTTTTCCTACGATAGCATTGAATATAATGATAATTTAATTTTAGATTCATCACATATAAATTTAGCAAGAAAAGCTGCTGAAGAAAGTATGGTTTTAATTAAAAATGATAAAATTTTACCATTTAAAAAAGATTCTAATCTAAAGATTGGAGTTGTTGGTGCACTTGCAAATGTGAAAAATACTGGAGATAGGGGAAGTAGTGATTCTCGTGCTCCTTATATAATAACTCCTTTAGAAGGCATAAAAGATTATCATAGAAAAAGTAAAAATGAAGTTATATATAGTGATGCCTCAAACATTAATGATGCAATTGAGATTGCAAAAAATGTGGACCAACTAATTATTGTTGTAGGATATACTTATAAAGATGAAGGCGAATTTATCGATGCACCTGGATATAAAATGGGTGGTGACAGAATAAATTTGAAGCTTAAAGAAAATGATGAAAAATTAATTCAAAAATTATCAGATTATAATAAAAACCTTGTTGTAGTTTATGTAGGGGGAAGTGCTATAGATATGAATAATTGGGAACGTAAAGTTCCTTCAATTTTATTTTCTTGGTATTCTGGAATGGAGGGAGGCACAGCACTAGCAAAAATACTTTATGGAGATATTAATCCAAGTGGTAAATTACCATTTTCAATTCCAAAAAATGTTTCTGATTATCCATATTTTAATCCATTCACTGATACAATTACTTACGGATATTATCATGGTTATACCTTATTTGAAAAACTTGGAAAAACAATATCATATCCATTTGGATTTGGATTAAGTTACAGTAAGTTTAATTATAAAAACCTTATTATATCAGAATTAAACACAAAAGATTCAACCTATCAAATATCGTTTAATATCGAAAATATTAGTAAATATAATGGTAAAGAAGTTGCTCAATTATATGTGGGCTTTCATGAATCTAAAATAGATAGACCTATTAAGTTATTGAGAGGATTCAAAAAGATATCAATTCCTTCTAAAGAAACAAAAAATGTTTCTTTCAAATTAAATATTAATGACTTGTCATGGTATAACCCTGAGAAAAAAAAATGGGAAATTGAAAAAATAAAATATAAAATTTTAGTTGGCAGTTCTTCAAGAAAAAATGATTTGATTCATTCATACATTTCATTAGAATAGTATATATTTTTCTTTAAATTATTTGATTTAAATATTTTATTTTTATAGATAAGTAAATAACCAATGAATAAACTTTATAAAATCTGTCTATTTTTTTATTTTTTATCAATTCAATTATTTGGTTTTCAAAACAACAAACATGTTGTTGTAGGAGCTGAAAGAATGTTAGAATATGAAAAAGTTATTTCAAATAAATCAATTGGTTTATTAGTAAATCAAACATCAATGGTAAAAAATAAACACCTAATAGACACATTGGTTAACCTTGGGTTTGATATAAAAAAAATATTTACTCCAGAACACGGATTTAAAGGAGCTATAGAAAGAGGGAAAAAAATAGAAAATGATACACTAAAAATAGAAAATAAAAAAATTCCAATAATATCAATGTATGGTTTAAATAGAATTCCATCTGATGAAAGTATGCTAGGCATTGATATAGTAATATTTGATATTCAAGATGTTGGTGCTAGATTTTATACCTATATAAGCGCAATGCACAATATGATGGTAAAATGTGCCAAACTTAAAATTGAATTTTTGATATTAGATAGACCAAACCCTAATGGAAATTATATTGATGGACCAGTTCTTGAAAAAGAATTTAAATCATATGTTGGAATGCATGAAATTCCTATTGTACATGGATGTACCGTAGGTGAATTAGCAAAAATGATTAAAGGTGAAAAATGGATTGATAACAGCCAAGATTTAAAACTTAATATTATAAAAGTAAAAAATTGGGATCATACTAAGAATTATATTTTACCAGTTAAACCTTCCCCTAATCTTCCAAATCATCAATCTATTCTTCTTTACCCCTCTCTATGTTTATTCGAGCAAACTATAATCAGTATTGGAAGAGGAACTGAATTTCCTTTTCAAATAATAGGACATCCACAATCATCTATTAAAGATTATAACTTCACTCCTAAAAGTATTATAGAAGAATCAAAACCAAAATTTGAAAACAAAATTTCATATGGAATTGATCTTAGAAAAAAAAAAGTTGATAAAAAAATTAATTTAAAATATTTAATTGATTTTTATAATGATTTAAAAAAAATAGATGATAGTTTTTTTGGTAAATATTTTTTTAGAATTGCTGGAAATAAAACATTGGAAAATCAAATTATCTCTGGTCTGTCAGAAAATGAAATCAGAGCTTCATGGCAAGAAAAAATTGATTCTTACAAAGTAATTAGAAAAAAATATTTGTTATATAAAGATTTTGAATAATGAGAAAAAATAAGATTATTTTCATGGGAACCCCTGATTTTGCTGTTGAGAGTTTAAAAGTTCTAATAAAATCTAATTATAACATATTAGGTGTTGTAACTTCTACTGATAAAAAAAGAGGGAGAGGGAAAAAAATATCATTTTCACCAATTAAAAATTTTGCTGTAAAAAATAATATACCTATTTATCAACCTAAAAACTTAAAAAGTGAAGAATTTATTAGCCTTATGAAAAAGATTAAACCTGACCTTTTTGTAGTTGTTGCATTTAGAATGTTACCTGAAATAGTAATAAATATTCCTAAATATGGATCAATTAATTTACATGCTTCTCTATTACCAAATTATCGAGGTGCTGCCCCAATTAATTGGGTTATAATCAATGGAGAAATAGAAACTGGAGTTACAACTTTTTTTATAAATAAAAAAATAGATGAAGGTGATATTATAAATAAAAAAAAAATTACAATTAATGAAGATGAAACAGCAGGTAGCCTTCATAACAAACTGATGAAAGAAGGAGCTAAACTTTTAAAAAAATCTATAGAAAATATTTTAACTAAAAATGTTAATAGAAAAACTCAAAATATATCATTAAATGACAAAAAAGCACCCAAAATTTTAAAATCTGATTGTTTTATTGATTTAAATTCAGATGATAAAAGTATAATTCAACTTATTAAAGGATTAAGTCCATATCCAGGTGCTAGAATTATTCATAAAAACAAAACATTTAAAATAATTGATGCAAAAGATATAATCAATCATGAAGCAGAAATTGGTTTAAGTCAAATTGAAAATATAATTATTCTGAATAATAACAATAGAGAAAGTATTCAAATTACAAAAATCCAAGAAGAAGGGAAAAAAATTTTAAATGCTAAAGATTATTTAAGGGGAAATAAATTATGAAAAATATTTCAATTATAGTAGCTGTATCTAGTAATCAAGTAATTGGTAAAGACAACAAACTTGCTTGGAATTTACCATATGATATGAAGTATTTTAGTAATATAACAAGAAATCATACCGTTATTATGGGTAGAAAAAATTGGGAATCAATCCCTGAAAAATTTAGACCCCTACCAAATAGAAAAAATATAATTGTTTCGAGAAATAAAAAATATAAAATTAAAAGTTCAATAGTTGTTAATTCAGTTGAAAAAGCTATTGAAGTATCTAAAAATGATAATGATAATGAAATTTTTATAATCGGAGGAGGAGAAATTTATAAAGCAAGTTTTAAGTATATAAATAAGTTATATATTACTGAAATAAGGTCTATTATTGAAGGAAATACTTTTTTTCCAAAATGGAACAAAAAAAAATGGAAAGAAGTCTCAAGAATTTCAAATAAGAAAGATAAAGTTCATAAATATGATTTTGATTTTGTAGTATATATAAAAAAATAATATGAAAAAGATTTTATGTCAAATAATTACAATTGGAGATGAAATATTATTCGGTCATATTCTTGATTCTAATGCACAGTGGTTAAGTTTTGAACTAGATAAGATTGGAGTAATAACAAAAAAAAGAGTTACCATCGGAGATAATAAAATAGATATTTTAAAAACATTAAAAAATTCAATAAATAAAAATGATATAATAATAATCACCGGAGGACTAGGTCCTACTAATGATGATATTACAAAAAATTGTTTAAGTGAATTTTTTAATTCAAAACTTACTTTAAATGAAGAAGCATTGGGTGATATCAAAGATTTATTTAAAAAAAGAAACTTGGAGCTTACAAAAACAAATATTTCCCAAGCTTATCTACCAAAATGTGCAAAAAAAATAACCAATATCAATGGAACTGCACCAGGAATATGGATAGAAAAAAATGAAAAAATAATAATATCATTACCAGGTGTGCCATTTGAAATGAAAGAAATTATGAAAAACATTTGTTTAATTTCATTAAAAAATAAATTTAAGCTCCCAGTTATATATCATAAAATAATTAAAACAATTGGTATAGGTGAATCATGGTTAGCAGATAAAATTAAAGTTTGGGAGAATAATCTAGATAAAAGTATCAAATTAGCATATTTACCAAGTATAGGACAAGTAAAACTAAGACTTACTACAAGTGGAAAAAATATAATCACATTAAAAAAAAAAATTAATACAGAAATAAAAAAAATTAAACCAATTATTCAAAAATACATTTATGGTTATGATGATGAAAACATTGAATATTCCATTTCAAGATTATTAGTTAACAAAAAAAAAACTATAGCTGTGGCAGAAAGTTGTACTGGAGGTTTACTATCTCATAAATTAACTGGCATTGGTGGTAGCTCAAAGTATTTTATAGGAAGCATAGTATGCTACGATAATAATATAAAAAAAAGTGAATTAAACGTTTCTCAAAAAAATTTAGATAAATATGGAGCCGTTAGCGAAAAAGTAGTAAAAGATATGGCAAAAAACATTAGGAATAAGTTCAATTCATCAATTGGAGTTGCTACAAGTGGCATAGCTGGTCCAACCGGAGGCACAAAAAATAAACCGGTGGGAACAGTTTTTATTGCATATTCTGATTCTAAAAAAACAATCTCAAAAAAATTATTATTAACTAGAGAAAGACAGATAAACAATGAATTAACTTGTTTAAGTATTTTAAATATGATAAGATTGAAGCTCTTAAATTATATTTAAAAAAATAAGTATATTTATCATTATTAAACTGATACCTGCATATCAATTAAATTATGAAAATAGTTGAATTAATAATTCCTAAAATGGGTGAAAGTATTAATGAAGTCAAAATACTTAACTGGTTAAAAAAAGAAGGAGACTTCATTAAGGAAGAAGAATCGATTCTAGAAGTATCAACGGACAAGGTTGATACAGAAATACCCTCATTGGTTCAAGGTAAAATTAAAAAAATAATTTCAAAAGAAGGTGATATTGTTCAAATTGGAAATCCAATTGCCCAAATAGAAACAGATAATAATGTGATTGATAATGATCCAATTAAGCTTGCTGATGAATTATTCAATGATGCTGTTGAAAGTTTTTCCTCTGAAGATAAAAAAATTGTAAATAAAAAAAATGAGTACGAAACAAATAATTTCTTTTCTCCTTTGGTATTAAATATTGCAAAAGAAGAAAATATTTCTATTAAGGAATTAGAAAAAATAAATGGATCAGGAAAGGAAAATAGAATTACAAAATTAGATTTAATTAAATATTTAGATTTAAAAAATTCAAAATCAAAAAATAAAAAATTAAAATCTAATGATAATGAAAAAATAATAGAACCTGATAGAGTAAGAAAGCTAATAGCTGAAAAGATGGTCGAATCAAAAAAAATATCTCCTCATGTAACTTCTTTTGTTGATTGTGATATAACAAAACAAATGAAAGATAGATCTTCAATTAAAAACTCATTTCTAAAAAAACACAGAATCCCTTTATCAATTAATTCAATATTTATTTATGCATTATGTAGAGCAATTAAAAAGTTTCCTATGATTAACATTTCATATATAAATCAAAAAATTATAATGAAGAAGAATATAAATATAGGTTTAGCTGTGGCATTAGATGATGGTAATTTGATTGTTCCAGTTCTAAAAAATGTTCAAAGTTTAAATTTTATTGAAATTAATAAAAAAGTTAATGATCTAATTGTTCGAACTAGAGAAAATAAATTGATTCCTGATGAATTAACAGAAGGAACTTATACTATGTCAAATATTGGGTCTTTCCATAACCTAATGGGAACTCCAATAATTTTACAACCTCAAGTAGCAATAATGGCTTTTGGTGAAATTAAAAAAACACCTTCTGTAATTGAAAGAAAAAATAAAGATGAAATTCAAATTAGACATAAATTAATCTTATCACATTCTTATGATCATAGAGTTATTGATGGAGCTTTAGGTGGAAAATTTGCTGAAAGAGTTTCAAGAGTAATTAAAAAATTAAATATAAAAAAACTAATTCAATGAAAAAAAAAATTGATGCAACATACAAAAGAAGTATTTATAAAACTTTTACTTGGAGAGTAATCGCATCTCTTGATACTACAATTTTAGCATTTTTATTTTCTTATTATGGAAATGAAATTTTCTATTTTTTATCTGATATTGGTTTAATATCAATGGACTTTGAAGTTACTGAAACAACAGTTAGAGAAAGTGTTACAGATGGTCTTTTGGTAGGTTCTATTGAAATTATTACAAAACTTGTCATATATTACTTTCATGAAAGGGCATGGAGATTAGGATGGAAAAGTCAATCTGATGCATTCCATCATTCAAAAAAAAGAAGCTTATATAAAGCAATAACATATAGGATAATTGGATCATTAGATACATTTATAATAAGTTCGTTTATAATTCAAAGTGCTAAATTAGGAGGTGGAGTTGCTATTGCAGAAATAATAACAAAACCTATTCTATATTATATTCACGAAAGAATCTGGGATAAACAATCAATTGGAAATAAATAAAGTATTTTTATCATTAGGATCAAATATTGGTGACAGAACTCAAAATCTATCTTTAGCGAGAAGTAGAATTTTTAATGAAGTTGGGAAAATTATTATTAATTCAAAAATATATGAATCCGAACCTTGGGGATTTAAATCTCAAGCTAATTTTTTAAATCAGGTTATAATAATTGAAACGAATTTAAAATCTAAAGAAGTATTAAAAAAAATTTTAAGTATTGAAAAATCACTAGGCAGAATCAGAAAAGGAAGATGGAAAGCAAGAAATATAGATATTGATATATTATTTTATAATAACGAAATAATTAATTTAAAAAATTTAGTTATTCCACATCCATTAATTCAAAATAGAAATTTCATTTTGGTGCCATTAAATCAAATAGCTAAAAATTATATTCATCCAGGAATAAATAAAACTATGAATCAATTATTAAAATTATCAAAAGATAAATTGAATGTATTTGAGTATGGAATTAGCATTTAATGATATAATTATACTATTCCTATGTGGAATAATAGCTGGTTTTATTAATACAGTAGCTGGAGGCGGATCTCTATTAACTCTTCCTATTCTTATTTTTATGGGTTTACCATCAAATATTGCAAATGGTACAAATAGAATTGCAATTTTTATGCAAAATATTTTTTCAATTTCAGGATATAAAAGTAGAGGAATTTCAGATTTTAAATATTCGTCTTGGTTATCGATATCAGCATTAATTGGTGCTATAATAGGTGCTAAAATTGCTGTAGATATTGATGAAGATTTGTTTAATAAGATACTAGCATTAGTTATTGTTTTAGTTGTAATAACAATAGTTTTTAATAAAAAATCATTAGATAAAGATTCAAAAAAATTAAATATTAAAAATAAAATAATTTCAGCAATTATATTTTTTTTTATAGGAATATATGGAGGTTTTATTCATGCAGGGGTTGGATTTATAATTCTTACTGTTTTATCTAATTTTAATGGAATTAAATTATCAAAAGCAAATAGCATTAAAGTATTTGTAGTATTCGTATATACAACTTTTGCTTTAATAATTTTTATTATGGAAAATAAAATTAATTGGATATTAGGAATAAATTTGGGTGTTGGAAATGCAATAGGTGGTTGGGTTGCTAGTAGATGGTCATACAATAAATCTGATAAAATTATTAAAATATTTATTGTAATATCATCCTCAATTATGGCAATAAAATTATGGTACTTTTAAGAAGATTATGAAAATATTAATTATAATTCCAATATTTAATGAAGAAAATCAATTAGATAAATGTTTACAGTCTTTTGTTAATCAAACTACGAAACCTTTAAATTTAATATTAGTTAATGACGGTTCTACAGATAATTCAAAAGAAATAATAAATAAATATTCTAAAAAATTTTCATGGATAAATGGTTACAATAAAACTTCAAACGGAAAAGCAGAAGCAGGGAAAAAAATAATTAAAGCTTTCAATTTTGGTAAATCAAAGTCAAAAATAAAATATGATTTAATAGGAAAATTTGATGGAGATATCATTTTACCAAAAAATTATTTTGAAAAAATGATTCAACATTTTAAAAAAAATATAAATATTGGAATATGCTCAGGTACTTTATATGTTAAAAAAAATAATAAATGGATATATGAAAGTTTACATGATAAAAAACATATAAGAGGTGCAACTAAACTTTATTCAAAAAAATGTTTCAAAGATATTGGTGGACTAAGTGAAAATCTTGGATGGGATACAATAGATGAACTATTAGCAAAATATTTTAATTATAAAACAAAAGTGGATGATAAACTAATAGTAAAACACTTAAGAGCAACAACTGAAAGATATAAAAAAAATCATGTATTTAATCAAGGTATATTAATGTATAGATTAAGGTATGGAATATTAATTACTTTTCTTGCTTCATTAAAATTAGTTTGGAAAAACAAAAATTTGAACCATATAATTGAATGCTTATCTGGCTATCTGAATGCACGTAAAAACAAAACTGAATTTCTAGTATCAAAAAATCAAGGAAATTTTATTAGGAATTATAGAATTAAGAATATTTTAAAAAAAATATTCTTAATAAGATAAATTTTAATTAGAGATATTCTTTAATTAAAATTTCTTTACAGGGGTGAACAAAAAAATAATCTTTTGGATTATGAATAAGCTTTTCATTTAAAGAGTTTATCTTAATCAGTTTATTATTATTGTGATAATAAAAATTATAATTAAGCTTTTTTAATAAATCATTTATGAATACATTATTTTTAGATTTTCTCAAAATTTCACATATAATTATAGGTTTAAATTTTTTAATAGTCTTGATTCCTTTTTTAATAATTAAATGTTCAGAACCTTCTGTATCTAACTTTATTAAATCTAGACTAGTTATTTTTTCTTTAGATATATAATTATCTAATGTGATTGTTTTTACATTTGATATTTTCATTGATTTAAGCGTTTTTGTTCCAATGTTATGTTCACCACTTAGATTAGGAGTTAAAGGGTATTTAGGGTTGTATACTTCATGAAATTCAGTATATCCATTGTTATCAGATAAAGCACTTTTTTCCAAAATGACATTTTTAGAAAGATTATTTAAAATAATATTATTTTTTACATACTGGCAAGCTCCATCTGAAGGTTCAAAAGAAATAATCTTTAGATTTTTATTTATTGATCCACCTAAAATTGTATAATAACCTATATTAGCCCCTACATCAAAAAAAGTTTTAATTTTTTTTATTAAATCAATAAAAATTAAAGAATATTCAAAACTTTTATAACCATGCCAAAATATCCTTACAGTAACATAAGCAGTTTGATTGGTTTTAAAGTAAACTACTTTATTATTTTTTAGAATAGTTTTCACAATACCTGATGGATGTAATATGAATTTAAAACCAAATATATAATTGAAAATTTTAAGAATATTTCTTAAAATAAAGTTTACATTACTAGCGTATATTATCTTATAGAATAAAGATTTCATTTAAAAAACTTTAAATAGAAATTATAATTATACGATTAAATTATATATGTTTCAACGTAATTTAACAATTACATATAACTTAGTTAAAATTTTATAAATTATAAAATGTTTGAAAAAATTAAAAAATTTAACTATAAATATTCTGAAAAAATAAGATTTAATAATACAATAAAGTTTATAAAGAAAACTCTACCAAAAAATAGTAATATTCTTGACATTGGAGTTCACAATAGACTTTCAGAAAGAATGATAAATGAAGGATATAATATAGCTAATACTAATGGTGATGATTTAGATTTATTTCCAATAAATCATAAAACAGAAAATTTTGATGCCATAACTGCTTTCGAAATTTTAGAACATCTTCTTTCTCCTTTTGAATTATTAAAAAGTATTAAATCTAAAAAATTATATGCAAGTGTACCACTAAACCTATGGTATAGTAAAGCATATCGTCATCCAAATGATGAAAGAGCCTGGCATTTTCATGAATTTGAAGATTGGCAATTTGACTGGTTATTAAAAAAATCCGGATGGAAAGTAATTAGAAGAGAAAAATGGGTTAACCCATCATTTATTCCTGGAATTAGAACAATATTAAGAAATATAACTAATAGATATTATGTTATAGAAGCCATAAGAGAATAAAATGGGGGTACTATTAAAACAAAGTTTTTGGAGTTCTTTAATAATATACTTAGGTGTCTTAATAGGCTTTATTAATTCATTAATATTATTTCCTTTATATCTTGAAACTGAAGAAATAGGTTTAATTAGACAAATTATAAGTGCTGCAACATTACTATTACCCTTAGCAGCATTTGGAATAAGTGGCACATCAATAAAGTTTTATCCTGAATTTAGTAATGATACTAAATCCAAAAATGAATTTTTTTCTATTCAGTTTTTTCTTACGATTATTGGTTTTTCCTCTGTATTAATAATAATTTTTTTCTTTAATTCTTTTATAGTCGATTTTTTTTCAAAAAAATCAAAATTAATAATTGATTATTTTCATATTATACTTTCAATTTTACTTCTATTAACAATCAGTACAATTTTTGAATCTTACCTTAAATCTAGAATGCATATTATTCTCCCAAATTTTACTAATGGAGTATTAAATAGATTATTAACAGGTTTATCAGTTTTATTACTATCTACCTCAATTATTAATTTTAATCAAATGATATATTTCCAAATACCAATTTATTTAATTGGTGTAATACTATTAATTTTATATTCATACAATAAAGAAAAATTTAAGTTTGATTTTAATATTCAAAAAATAAGAGATAAAGTTAATAACATATTAAATTTTAATCTATACTCTTTAATTAGTGGTTTTGGAAATGTTATAATCTTAAACATAGATATATTAATGATTTCAGCCTTATTGGGATTGTCTGATACAGGTGTATATACAACAGCATTTTATATTGCAATTATTATTGAAATGCCAAGAAGAGCAATATCTCAAATTTCAACACCTATACTTTCAAAACTATTCAAAGAAAAAAACTTAAATACGATTGAAAATTATTATAAAATAGTATCAATTAATCAATTAATAATCGGTTCTTTATTATTCTTATTACTAATTAGTAATCTTGAAAATATATTTAATATTATTCCTAATAAAAATAATTTTATAAATGGAATAAGCATTGTCCCAATAATATGTATAGCTAAACTAATAACCATGACATCAAGTTTTGGAAGTGAACTAATTTTAATGTCTAAACATTATAAATTTAGCGTTACATCAATAATTATTCTTGCTATAATTACTATATTTTCAAATTATATTTTAATTCCAAAATATGGAATAGATGGAGCAGCTTATGCAGCACTATTATCATCAGTAATTTTTAATTTTACAAAGATTATTTTTATTTACTCTAAATATTATTTTCTACCTTTTTCGATAAAATCAGTTTATGTTATCATTATAACTATCTTCATATACTTTATAATCAACTTTTTGCCATCTTATGAGAATTTTATTATAGATATATTATTTAAATCTTTTGTGATTATGATTCTTTTTATTCCAATTATTTACTTTTTTAAAATTTCAATTGATTTAAATAAATTAATTGATAAATTTCTTAATAATAATAATCCAAAATTTTAGATAGTTTTTCAGCTAAATACTTTCTATCATATTTTTTAATATTATCAGATGGTTTATTTTTAATATTTAATTTAAAATTTTTATAAGATCTTAAAATTGTCTTTTCAATAGAAATTTTATCAGAATAAGATACAATCTTTTCTAAAGATAATTCCCTAAGAAGTAAATCCATATTTTTATCTTTTTTCTCACCCAAAGTTAAAACTGGTGTTCCAGATGTGGCATAATCAAAAACTTTAGTTGGTGTAGTATTTATGGACTTTTTATTTAGTAATAATAATAAAAGACTTGAAGAATTAAAATGATGAAATGTATTTTCATATTCAACATTTTGAACATAATTTATTTTTGTTTTCAAAATACTATCATTGATTAAATAATTATAAATCGATTTATCAATTGTACCTGATATGAAAATTTCAATATCTTTATCTATTTCATCATTTTTTATTATTAATTCCTTTAAAACATTAAAAAAAACCTTGGGAAATCTAAATTTATTTAATAAGCCTAAATAAGAAATTTTAAATTTCTTTGAACCATATTGTTTTTTGCTTTTAAACAATAAAGTTCCATTGGTTAAAAGTTCTAATTTATTAGCATCAATTATATTTAAAAATTCAGAATAAAGATTAGGATTTGTTACAATTACTTTATTAGCATTTTTTAAAATTTTTTTTTCTAATTCTTTATGTTTATTTATTATTTTATTATTTGGCTTCATATCTTGTAAAATATCCCATGAAGACCATGGATCTCTAAAATCAGCTATCCAATTAATATTTAAAATATCTTTAATTTTTAATCCAATTAAATGAATACTATGAGGGGGGCCTGTAGTAATAATTGTTTTAATATTATTATTTTCAATATACTTTTTTAAGTAATTAACTGAAGGCTTTACCCAAAAAATTCTAGAATCAGGAATAAAAAAATTAATTCTTATCCAACTTAAAAAATTATTTAAAATTGAATTAGAAGATGATAATATACCTTTATTTATGTTTGTTTTAAATAAACTAGATAATATATCAGAAGGATCAAAAATTTTTCTTTTTATTAAATCAATATTATTATCAAATTGATTTCTGGAATTATTAACTTTTGAAGTTAATGGTGTAAAAACAATAGGTTTATAACCATAATTTGGTAAATATTTAGAAAAATAATACCACCTAAATACCCCTGGTGAGATTTTAGGAGGCCAGTAATAACTAATAATTAAAACTTTGTTCATTTTTATCAAAAAAAAATTATATTCGTCAAAAATAGTCTTATTAAATTTAATCTATTACATTAAAAATACATTATGATTAAAAGAATTGGGATTTTAACTTCTGGAGGAGATGCACCTGGAATGAATGCTTGTATAAGATCTGTTGTTAGAACTGCATATAAAAAAAATATATATGTCACAGGAATAGAGTATGGATTTAAAGGGCTTTTAAATTCTAATTTTATCAATTTATCTCCAGAAAGTGTAACAAATATTGTTCATAAAGGGGGAACTATTCTTAAAACAAATAGATGTGAAGAATTTAAACAAAAAAAATATAGAAAAGTCGCATATAATAACTTGATAAAAGAAAATATAGATGGGCTTATAATTTTAGGAGGCGATGGGTCATTTAAAGGAGCCTCTATTTTCTCAAAAGAATATAAAATTCCAATAATTGGAATTCCCTCCACTATTGATAATGATATATATGGAACTGATTATTCAATAGGTTTTAATACTGCAGTTCAAACAATTATGGATTCCGTAGATAAAATAAGAGATACCGCATCTTCTCATGAAAGAATTTTTTTTATTGAAGTTATGGGAAGAAACTCAGGACATTTATCTATTCATGCTGGAAATGCTACTGGGGCAGAATTAATTATGATTCCTGAAATAAAAATTAAAAATCTTGATTTTTTAGTAAAGAAAATCAGAGAAATAAACATTAAAAAAAAATCAATTATTATCATTTATGCTGAAGGATGTAATTTAGGTCCAATAGATAAAATTACAGAGTATGTTCAAAAAAGAATGAAAAATTCAAATGTTAGGTTTTCTATTTTAGGTCATATTCAAAGAGGTGGAAGTCCATGTGAAAAAGATAGAATCAACAGTTCTTTATTTGGTTATTATTCAGTAAATGAAATAATTAAAAAAGGTAAAAGTAAAATGATTGGAATCACAAATGACAAGATCACTTTTTTAGATCTTGAGAAATCTATTAAAACAAAAAAAGAAATAGATAAAGACCTCTTCAAAATCACTGAGATAATCAATAATTATTAATTTGTTTATTTATGTAATTAATTATTTTTTCAAAATTGAGTTTAAACCATTTTACATCATTATTTCTATTAAACCATGTATTTTGTCTTTTTGCATATTTTTTTGTATTAATTTTTATCTGATTTATAATTTCTTTTTTTGAATTTTTATTTTTGAAATATTGAAAAACTTCTTTATAACCTAGAGTATTTAAAGCATTTTTATTTTTATATTTTATCAAATCTTTTACTTCATCAAATAAACCATTATGGACCATTAAATCTACTCTCCTATCAATAAATTCATGAAGTTTTTTTTTTTTATGTTCAATTCCAATTTTAATTATTTGAAAATTTCTTTTCTTTTTAGAATTCTTTGTGAAATCAGAGAATCTTTTTCCTGAAAATCTTATAACTTCTAAAGCCCTGATTATCCTATGAAAATTATTTTTATCTACTTTTCTATAATATTTTATATCTTTAATTTTTAACTCATTTAGTAAATTTTTTAATCCTTTTCTTTTGAATTCATTTATTAATTTTTCACGAAATTCTATAGGAATTTTAGGAAAAAAATCTAAACCATAACAAACAGCATCAATATAAAGACCAGAACCACCAGTCATGATTACGTAATTAAATTTTTTATAAAGATTATCTAAGGTTTTTAATGCATCATTTTCAAAATTACCAGCATTATAGTCATCTTTAACTGACAAATTATTTATAAAATGATGCTTAATTTTTGATAATTCTTTCTCATTAGGTTTAGCTGTTCCTATATTCATTTCCTTAAAAAACTGTCTTGAATCTGCAGAAATAATTTCACATTTTATTTTTTTAGCAACTTTGATTGCTAAACTAGTTTTTCCTGAGGCTGTAGGTCCTACTATAACAATTAAATATTTTTTTAATATTTTAGTCATAATTTTCAATATTTAATTATAATTAAATAAAATTTAATGGAATTAAAATACTCAAAACAATTTCAAAAAAAATTAGAAAACATTTTTCCTGATATAGGATATAAATTAAGATTCGAAAAAGGAAATTTTAAATCGGGGTTTTGTATTTTAAAAAATGAAAAAGTGGCAATTATAAATAAATATTATACTACAGAAGGAAAAATAAATACCATTATAAAAATATTAAACTCTCTTAATTATAGTTCAGATAAAATTCAAGAAGAGAATTTAAAAATTTTAAATAAGATAAAGTTAATTTAGATGGAGATTACTTTTTTAGGAACTGGAACTTCTCAAGGTATTCCTGTTATTGGATGTGACTGTAAAATATGTGAATCTAAGAATAGTAAAGATAAAAGATTAAGATCATCAATTTATATAAAGTATAATAACACAAATATTATAATTGATACTGGTCCTGATTTTAGACAACAAGCACTAAAAGAAAAGATTAAAAATTTAGATTTTATTTTATATACACATGCTCATAAAGATCACACTGGAGGAATTGATGATATTAGATCATTTAATTTTTTTTTAAAAAAAAAAATTCCTATTTATGGTAATAAAAAAACAATGAATCAAATAATAAATGATTACTCTTATATATTTAAAAAAAATAATTATACAGCATTACCTAAATTATCTATTAATTATATAAATAATGATTTTAAAAAAAAAGGAATATTAATTAAACCAATCAAAGTAAAACACAATAAATTAGATATTTTAGGTTATAGAATTAATAATTTCACATATATAACAGATGCAAATTTCATTTCTAATAATGAAAAAAAAAAGATAGTTGGATCAGAAGTCTTAGTTATAAATTGCTTACAAAAGGATAAGCATGTTTCACATTTTAATTTAGATGAGGCTTTAGCTATTATAAAAGAGTTAAAAGTAAAAAAAACATATTTAACACATATAAGTCATAATTTAGGATTACATAGAGAAACATCAAAAATTTTACCTAAAAGTGTAAAAATGGCATACGACTGTTTAAAAATTTCTATCTAGTTAAAGCTATTCCACTCTACTTACTTTCATCATATTTGTATGCCCTTTCCAATGAGATGGCATAGAAGCTGTAATTATATATTTATCTTTTTTCTTTAAAAACTTTTTTTCAATAAGTAAAGTTTCAATATTTTCAATAGTATTGTCTATGTAATCATTTTTATCATAAATAATTCCTCTAATTCCCCAAGTAAAATTCATAACATTTAATAAATTTTTATTATTTGTAACTATTAGTATATTAGCTTTTGGTCTATGCCCAGAGACTCTTAATCCGGTATACCCACTCTTAGTCATTGTAACTATAGCCTTAGAATTAATTAATCTACTTAATCTACAAGCTGAACGAATTAAACTATCATTCTCTCTGTCTGATAATGATTTGTTTTTTTCAAAAAATTTATTATAAATAGTATTTGAGTTTTTTTCAACAGAATGAATTATTTTATCCATACTTTTAACTGTCAAAATTGGATATTTTCCTGTTGCAGATTCAGCAGATAGCATTACTGCATCTGCACCATCTAATACTGCATTTGCAACATCATTAGCCTCTGCCCTTGTTGGAGTTTTACTATCTATCATACTCTCTAACATTTGAGTAGCAATGATTACTGGCTTAAATTGTTTATTACATTTATTTACTATTCTTTTCTGATATATTGGAACTGATTCCATTGGTATTTCAACACCTAGATCTCCCCTAGCAACCATTAATGCATCTGAAGATTGAATTATTTTATCAATATTTTTAATTGCTTGAGGTTTTTCAATTTTAGCAATTATCTTAGTTTTTAATTTTTTAGAAATAATTATTTTTCTAAGATCATCAACATCCTTTGAAGATCTAACAAAAGACAATGCAACCCAATCAACGCCATTTTCTAATCCGAATTTTAAATCTTTTTTATCTTTTTTAGTTAATGAGGATAATAATATATCGGTATCAGGAAGATTAACTCCCTTATTTGATTTCAATAAACCTCCCCTTTCAACTATTGTAGAAATTAAATTTTTTGTCTTACTTAAAACTTTAAGCTTTATCTTTCCATCATCAATTAAAATATTTTCATCTGGTTTAATATCTTGAAAAAAAAATTTATTAGAAATTGAAATAGAAGTATTTGAACCAATTACCTCATTCAATTGAATATTAAGATTTTGACCATCAATTAATTTAACATTATTATTTTTTATTTTTCCAATTCTAATTTTAGGACCTTGAAGATCTTGGATAATAGCTATAGGAATATTTAAATTAGCACTGATTTTTCTAGTATTTTCTATTACTTTTTTATGTTCATTGTACTCTCCGTGGGAAAAATTTAATCTGATAGCATCAACACCTGAGATAACCATCTCTTCTAAAATCTTTTTATTATAAGATGAAGGACCTATTGTTGCAATAATTTTTGTTTTATTTATTAATGTTTTTTTATTCATAACAAAAGCAAATCTTTCTCTTTAATTAAATTAACGTTTACAAAATTAGCAAATTGAATAGAACTTTCAGAGTTTAATTTATTTATTATATCCTTTTTGTTAAATGGATCTGAATTATTATAAATTTGAAAAAAATAATCAAATTTTGATAATTTATTAATTAAAAATTTTTCATTATTAAGATTAACTTTATTTATTAATTTATTTTTTAATAATCTGATAATAAACTCATCAGACTCATGAAAATAATTTGAAATTTCAAATGTTATTTTATTATGCTTTTTAATTATTAGATTATCAACCTTAACAAGGTCAATAAGAAAAATTTTATTTAAAATCCAAGCTAACTTGTATTCTTTAACATTTGATACTATACCAAATAAATCATAATTTATATCATATATGTCATCAAAATAATTTTTTATCATGAATTAATAAATTAAAAAAACATATGTAGTTAAACGAATAATTAGTTTGGAAATAAAAAAAATAACTTAATTTTGCAACTAAATAATTAAACATTTAATATTATGGAAAACCCTGAAAGCAAAGTTAAAGAAATAATTATAGATAAATTGGGTCTAGAGGAATCAGAAATTACAAATGAAGCAAGTTTTGCTAATGATTTAGGAGCAGATTCACTAGATACTGTTGAATTAATTATGGAATTTGAAAAAGAATTTAATATTTCAATTCCTGATCAAGATGCAGAAAAAATAAGCACAGTAGGAGAAGCAATTAAATATATTCAAGATAATACCAAGTAATTTTTTTTAAATGAAAAATAAAAGAGTTGTAGTTACTGGAATGGGAGCTATTACTCCAATAGGAAACAATATTTCAGAATATTGGGAAGGCTTAGTTAATGGTGTAAGTGGAGCTGAATTAATCAATAGGTTCAATATTGATAATTTTAAAACCAAATTTGCCTGTCAATTAAAAAATTATTTATCAGATAATTTTTTTGAAAGAAAAGAATCTAGAAAGTTAGACTTATTTTCTCAATACGGTTTAATTGCTTCAGATGAAGCAATTAATGATTCTTTAATTGACTTAGAAAAATGTGATAAAAACAAATTTGGGGTAATTTGGGGTTCCGGAATTGGAGGTATGGAAACGTTTCAAAATCAAATCTTAGATTTTAGTAATGAAAATCAAATACCTAGATTCAATCCTTTTTTTATACCAAAATTGATACCTGATATTTGTCCAGGACTTATATCAATAAAATATAACCTTAAAGGTCCTAATTTTGCCACAGTTTCAGCATGTGCTTCAAGTTCAAATGCTATAATAGATGCTTATAATTATATTAAACTGGGATATGGTAATATATTCGTTTCAGGAGGTTCAGAGGCTCCAATTAATAAATCAGCTTTAGGAGGTTTCAATGCTCTTAAAGCATTATCTGAAAGAAATGACTCTCCAAAAACTGCTTCAAGACCTTTTGATAGAGATAGAGATGGATTTGTTCTTGGAGAGGGTTCTGGCGCATTAATTATTGAAGAATTAGAACATGCCCTAGATAGAAATGCTAAAATTTATGCAGAAATAATTGGAGTTGGGATGTCATCTGATGCTCATCACATAACTGCACCACACCCTGAAGGTAAGGGAGCCGAGTTAGTGATGAAAAATGTTTTAAAAAATGCTAATATATCTTCAAAAGATATTGATTACATTAATGTACATGGGACATCAACTCCTCTTGGTGATATAGCTGAAATTAAAGCAATTGAAAATGTATTTAATGAAAATATAAAAAATATAAATGTAAGCTCAACAAAATCAATGACAGGACATCTTTTAGGTGCAGCAGGAGCAATTGAATCAATTGCATCAATCTTAGCAATAAATAATAATAAAATTCCACCAACAATAAATCATTTTAATAATGATGATAAAATAAATAAAAAATTAAATTTAACATTTAATAAATCTAAAGAGAGAGAAGTTAAAATTGCTATTAATAATACATTTGGTTTTGGCGGTCATAATACCTCTATTGCATTTAAAAAATATTAGTGAAATTATTTAATTCAATAAAAAAAGAAGATCAAAAAATAATAAAAGCAATTTTATTTTTATTCGGCTTTGAACCTGTTAATATCAATTTGTATAAGCTTGCACTTCTTCATAAATCTAAAAATAAAAATGAATCAAACGAAAGATTAGAATACCTTGGTGATGCTGTTTTAAATTTAATAGTTGCAGAATATCTTTTTAAAAAATACCCATATAAAGATGAGGGATTTTTAACAAAAATTAGATCTAAAATTGTAAGTAGAGAATCATTAAATAATTTAGGTAGAAAAGTTGGTTTAAAAGAAATAATTAATTTCAAAAGTGTTAATGAGTTTTCAAAAAATTATAAATCAATATATGGTGATGCATTAGAAGCAATAATTGGGGCAGTTTATCTTGATGTAGGATTTGAATATTGTCAAGAATATTTAGTGAAAAATATTATTATTCCCTATTATAATTTCGATGAATTAGTTAATAAAACTCATAATTTTAAAAGTAAAATATTAGAATGGTCTCAAAAAGAAAAAAAATTAATAAAATTTTCTACAAAAAAAATAACTTTAAAGAATAATTCGTCACAATTTGAATCAATCCTATTTATTGAAAACAAAGAGATTTCTAAAGGATTTGGAAATAATAAAAAAAATTCAGAAAAAGATGCTTCAAGGTTAGCTTGTGAAAAGTTAGAATTATAATAATTTTTATTTAGTTTAATATTCATTTTTACATTATAAAAATAATTTTTTTATGATCAATATTAAAATTGCTGCCGCAACATTAAATCAAACACCAATTCATTGGAAAAAAAATTATGAAAATATTACTAAGTCAATTAAAGAAGCAAAATCAAAAAATGTTAGTATTCTTTGTTTGCCAGAATTATGTATATCAGGTTATGGATGTCAGGATCTTTTTTTTAATGATTGGGTCATTAAAAAATCTTTTGAGATTTTAAAAAAAATAGTTCCAATTTGTTCCAAAATACTTGTTGCAGTTGGTCTTCCTTTAAAATATAAAAATGATATTTATAATGCCATTTGCATCATAAAAAATTCTAAAATTATCGGATTCACATTAAAAAGTAACCTTCCAAATGATGGCATACATTATGAAAAAAGATGGTTTAAATCATGGAAAATTGGCAAAAAAGAAACGATAAAAATTAATAGAAAAACATATCCAATAGGTACAATTAAAGTTAATTATAATAAAAAATTAGATATAGGTTTTGAGATTTGTAGAGATGCTTGGGACGAAGAAAGACCAATGAATTATTTAAAAACAAAAAAAGAATTATTGATCTTGAACCCTGTAGGAAGTCATTTCGCTTTTGGTAAATATGAATTCTGGAAAGAGTTGATTATAAAAACTTCTAGAAAATATAATTGTACGTATTTATCAACTAATTTATTAGGTAATGAGTCAGGAAAAGTTATTTATGATGGACATGTGATAGCCGCTCACAATGGAAAATTAATTGGGGAAAATAAAAGGTTTTCATTTAATGATTACAACCTGTACATAATTGATAGGAAAAATTATAAAGCATTGGATAATAAAAATCAATATGAAGAATTCTTCAATGCTTCTTCATTAGCGTTATTTGATTATAAGAGAAAAAGCAATTGCGAAGGTTTTGTTTTATCTCTTAGTGGAGGATTAGATTCGGCTACAGTTGCAATTATGGTTTCTGAAATGATAAAGAGAGTAATAAAGAATATTGGTCTTGATAAATTTATAAATAGATTTAAGCTTAGATTAAATGAAGAGGAATATAAAAGAATAATTAAATTAAAAGATAAAAAACTTTACAAAGAATTAACTGAAAAAATTCTTATAACTGCTTATCAAAAAAGTAAAAATTCAACTTCAGAAACCTTGGAGGCTGCTAAATCAATTTCTCATTTTATAGGATCAAGATTTTATTTGTGGAACATTGATGATGAAGTGAAATCTGTAACTAATAAAATTGAAAAAGTTTTAAATAAAAAATTAACTTGGAAAAAGCATAATTTAACAAAACAAAATATTCAATCAAGAATGAGATCTCCAATGATCTGGATGGTAGCAAATGTATATAATTCGCTATTATTATCTACATCTAACAGGAGTGAAAGTGCCGTAGGTTATGCAACAATGGATGGAGATACAAGTGGAAGCATAGCACCAATAGCCGGAGTTAATAAAGTTTTTATTCTCAATACAATAAAGTATGCTTTAAATGAACTTAAATACGATTGTTTAAAAAAGGTATTAAAACTTAAACCTTCAGCCGAGCTCTTACCAAAAGAAATGAATCAAAATGATGAAAATGATTTGATGCCTTATGCCGTTATGACAAAAATTGAAAGGTTAGCTATAAAAAATTTAAAATCACCAATTGAAATTTTTAAAGAATTATCAAAAACAAAAGAATTAAATAATAATGATTTAAAAATATATGTAAAAAAATTTTTTATTCTATTTAGCAAAAATCAATGGAAGAGAGAAAGATATGCTCCTTCATTTCACTTCGATGATTTTAGTTTAGATCCAAACTCATGGTATAGGTTTCCAATATTATCTGGAAATTATAAAGAAGAATTGAAAAAATTATAATTTATCTAACTGGATCGTAGCCACTCCCACCCCAAGGATGACACTTGATTATTCTTTTTATTGATAGTATACACCCTTTAAATATCCCATATTTAATAATTGCATCTTTTGAATACTGAGAACAAGTTGGATTAAATCTACAAGAAATAGGTGTCAATGGAGATATTAAATATTGATAAAGTAATATAGGTATAACAAATATTTTTCTTAAGAATTTGGATAAAATCGACATCTATTAAACATATATTTGTCTAAAAATAGGAATTTATATCTATTTATGTCTTTATTTTTTAATAATAAAATTTTTGTTCTAGTTTTTTTTTCATTATTTATATTAAATAATATAAATGGAAAAGATATAATTGACACACTTAGTTATTCAAGTTTTGATTATTTAAAAAATAATTCAAAGACTAACCTAAAAATAAATAAAATTATAATTGAGGGAAATAGTAAAACAAAAAAAGAAATTATTCTAAGAGAATTAAGTTTTAAAGAGAGTGATAGTATTACTATTTCTGATTTTCAATCAATAATTGAGGAAGACAAAAGAAAGTTAATTAATACTGATCTTTTTAATGAAGTAGAAATAAAATTCATATTGATTAAAGAAAATGATATAGATATTAAAATTGAAGTAATAGAAGGAGTTTTTTGGAGTCCAAATATAATTTTTGAATTATCAGATAGAAATTTTAATGATTGGTGGGTAAATTTTAATCATGATTTTAAAAGAATTAACTATGGTTTAGGATTTGAACATTCTAATATAAGCGGTAGAAGTGATGAAGTCTTTTTGCTTGCAACATTTGGTTTTATAAAAGAATATGAATTTGAATACTTTAATCCATATATAACAAAAAAACAGAAAGGTGGAATTGAATTTAATTTTAATTTAAAAGATCAGAATCATCTAGAATACAATGCTATTAATCATATACCTGTTTTCTACAAATCAAAAAAATCATTAAATAAGACTTTATCAACTCATATTGAATATTCTCATAGAGAATCTTTTTATAATTATCACTATTTTAAATTAAAATATCAAAATACAAAAATTAATGATTCAACAAAAATCTTAAATGATAATTATATCAGTACACAAAAAAATTTAAATCAATTTTTTATGATTTCTTACGAATTTGATAGAGATTTTAGAGATATAAAAAATTATCCTTTACGAGGGTTTAGATTAAATGCTTTTATTGAAAAAACTGGATTAGGAATTTTTAGTGATGTTAATAAATTTAAAGCTAGAATCTACTATTCCAGATACATTGAACTAAATAAAAAGTTTTATTATTCATTTAATTTATATAGTTACATTAGTAGTAAAAATCAACCCTATTATCTTTATGAAGATGAAAATAATGTAAGAGGTTATCAAACGTATTTAATTCAAGGTTATTCAAATGCTATATATAGAAATACTATAAAAAAAGAATTATTTAATAAGACGTGGAATATTGAAAAATACAATTTAAAAAAATTCAAAAGTTTTCCATTTAGAATATATGGGAAGATATTTTTTGATTCAGGGTATGTTTGGGGTTATTCTAATAATAATAATAATACTAAATACACAAATAAATTAATATATAGTA
>JBELBJ010000008.1:0-43188 GCA_042095375.1 Marinoscillum sp. | reverse complement strand
TAAATGACAAAATCCAGAAGAAATTTTTTAAAAAAATCATTACTAGGTCTTTCAACAATACCTTCAGTAGCTCTTATATCTAAAAGTGAAACATTTACATCACTTAAAAAAATTAAACAGCACCTTTCAAATGTTAATAAAAATGAGTTCTGGTCTGAGGTTCGAAATATGTTTCCTACTGATAAAAATGATACATATTTCAATAATGGGACATTAGGTGTTCAGTCAAATTATGTTTTAAATAAAGTCATTTCTGATATGAGAAATAATGCAATTAATGGTGCAAAAACTGACTATAAAGGAGAAGGTCCTAACTTATTATCAGGATATGATCCATATGTTTCAATAAGAAAAAAGCTTGGAAAACTTTTAAATTGTAATTTTGAAGAATTATCTCTTATTCAAAATGCAACTTTTGGCATGAATTTTGTTGCACATGGTCTTGATTTTAAGAAAGGTGATGAAGTTATAAATACAGATCAAGAACATGGTGGTGGATTTGCTGCATGGAGGCAGTTAGCTAAGAGAAAAGGTGTCGTTTACAAAGAAGCAAAAATGCCAGTTCCGGCTAATGATAAAGAACAGATAATTAAATCAATTCTTAACCAAGTTACTAAAAAGACAAAAGTCATTGCTATCCCACATATTATTTCCGTTTATGGTACTGTAATGCCAGTGAAGGAAATATGTGATTTTGCTAAATCAAGAGATATTTTTACTATTATAGATGGTGCGCAAGCGGTAGGTCAAATAAATGTTGACTTAAAAGAATTAAACTGTGATGCTTACTATTCAAGTCTTCATAAATGGCTTTTATCACCACCAGGAAATGGTATTCTTTATTTGGATGAGTCCATATCATCAAATATTTGGCCAACACTTTCGAGTTATAATTGGGATAATAAAGAAGATAAAGGATTTAGTCTTCAACAATCTGGAACAGGAAACCCATCTTTAAGGATTGGTTTAGATGCTTCTATTGATTTTTTTAATATGATAGGTAAAGATAGGTGGTTTGGAAGAGTTAAAGAATTAGGTAAGTACCTAAGAGATGGTTTAAAGGAGTTAAGAAATGTAGAAATAGTATCTTCTCATAATGAAGATTTATGTGCTGGTTTAACTACATATAAAGTTGAAGGAATGACTGGTCCTGAATTGCAAAAGATACTATGGGATAAAGAGAGACTCCAACCTCGATCAGTTGGAAAAGAGTTAATGAGGCATTCTGTTCACATATATAATCAAAAAAAAGAAATAGATAGAACCTTTAATGTAATTAAGTCTTTATCATGAGTCAAATAATAGATTTTTTTGCCAATGTTCCATTAATCTTTAGAACAGGTATTTTACTTGGTGGAATTGTCCTATTCTGGATTTTAGAGGGAATCATTCCTCTTTACTTATTTAAATATAAGAAAGGTATTCATGCTTTTTTGAATCTATTATTTACTACAACTACTGCAATTATTGGTTTTGGCTTCGCTTTTTTATTACTTAAATCCACAGAAATAGTTAACGAAAATCAGTTTGGAGTTATTCATTTATTTGATTTTCCTTTAGTTTTTGAAGTAATAATTTCTTTATTGATTCTTGATCTAATTGGAGCATATTTAGTTCATTTTATTGAACATAAAGTTCCATGGATGTGGAAATTCCATGTAGTTCATCATAGCGATAAAAATGTTGATGTTACAACAGGCCTTAGACATCATCCCGGAGAAACAGTATTTAGGATTTTGTTTACAATTCTTGCTGTTTATGTCTCTGGAGCCTCTATAGGAATAGTTATGCTATATCAGAGTATATCAGTATTATTTGCTCATATTACACATGCAAATATTAGTTTGCCTAAAAATTTTGACAGAGTTATTTCGTATATATTAGTTACTCCTAATATGCACAAAGTACATCACCACTTTAAACTCCCATTAACTGATACAAATTATGGTAATATTTTTTCTATATGGGATAGACTTTTTGGGACTTATTCTTATGTGGACGATTCTAAGTCTATAGTTTATGGTATCGATACTCACATAAATGATAAGAAAATTGATTCGTTTTCTGATTTGTTATTAATTCCATTTAAAAAGATAAAGAAAACAAATCAATCAAAGTTTTCATAGATATGAGTTTTGAAATTCCTTCATCAAAAAAATCACTAAATAATATTAAAAATTATATAGTAAAGACACCATTAAAGTATTCAGAAAGATTATCAAAAGAAACTAATTCAAATATTTTTTTAAAATTAGAAAACCTCCAAAAAACAGGTTCATTTAAAGCTAGAGGAGCTTTAAATAAAATATTGAATATTATAGAGACAGAAGAAGTAGTAGCTGCATCTTCTGGAAATCATGGTGCTGCAGTTTCATATGCATTATCACAAAAAAAGATGACAGGAACTATATATGTTCCAAAAAATGTAAAAAAATCAAAAGTAAAAAAAATTGAATCATATGGCTCTAAATTGGTAAAATTTGGAGATGATTGTCTTGATGCTGAAAATGAAGCTATTCGTTTATCTAAAGAAAATAATTTTACATTTGTTTCTCCCTATAATGATTATAATATTATTTCTGGACAAGGAACAATTGGGGTAGAGATATTAGAAGAAAACAGCCAAATTGATATTGTTTTTATAACGGTAGGTGGCGGTGGTTTAATTTCTGGAGTTTCAAATTATATGAAATCTATTAATCCTAATATTAAAGTTATTGGTTGCTCACCCTCTAATTCATCAATTATGATAAATTCTATAAAAGAAGGTAAAATAGTTAATACTGAATCAAAAGATACTCTCTCGGATGGCTCTGCTGGAGGTGTTGAGGAAGGATCAATTACTTTTAATATGTGTAAAGAATTAATTGACGATTACTGTCTTGTTTCTGAAGAAGAGATAGCATTACAAATTAAAAATTCAATGTATTTAGACAAAATGCTTATAGAGGGATCTGCAGCAGTAGCTATAGCATCAGCTATAAAGATGAAGATATACTTAGAAGATAAAAATGTTGCAATTATAATTTGTGGAGGAAATATTGGCTCAGATACATTAAATAAGATATTATGAATTCTAAATTTTATACAAAAGAACAAATATTAAAAACTCTTAAAAATATTGATTTATTAGAATCAATTGAGAAAGGTTTTGTAGAATACTCTAGAGGAAATTCAGTTGTTCCTCCTGTAGGTGAGTTATTATTTGATCAGCCACCAGGAGATGTTCATATCAAGTATGGTTATATAAAAAATGAAGATAATTATGTTGTTAAAATTGCTTCAGGATTTTCTGAGAATGATAAAGTTGGTTTATCATCAAGTCATGGAGTTATGGTAATGTTTGATAGTAAAACGGGTTATTTAAAGTGTGTTTTGCATGATGAAGGTTATTTAACTAATGTTAGAACAGCTATTGCTGGAGCTATTTGTGCTAAATATTTAGCTTCAAAACAAATAGATGGGATAGGTATTGTTGGCACTGGAATACAAGCTAGGATGCAATTAGAGTACTTGAAGTTAGTTACAGATTGTAGAGAAGTCTTTATTCTAGGAAGAAATAAAGAAAAAATTTCTAAGTATATTGAAGTCATGAAGTCTCATGGTTTTAATATCAATATTGTAAGTGATTCAAAAGAGTTATGTAAAAACTCAAATTTAATTGTTACAACAACCAATGCTAATGAATCACTTATTTATAAAGATGATATTAAGGAAGGGACGCATATTACAGCTATGGGTTCTGATACACCAGATAAAAGGGAATTAGATCCAAGAATTTTAAATATAGCGGATACTGTAATAGTTGATAGTATACCACAATGCTTAGAAAGAGGTGAAACTAAAAATGCTCTTGATAGAAATCTTATAAAAAAAGAAGATCTAATCGAAATAGGTTCGATTATTGATTCTGGTGAAAAATTAAGAAAAAATAATAATGAAATTACAGTTGCTGACTTAACTGGAGTAGCAGTACAAGATATTATGATCACAAACGCAGTTTATGAACAATTAATTAAATAGTATGAAAAACTTATTAAAACTCATTCTAATTTTCTTTATATCATTTGATTCTGATGCTTCCTTAATAAAACCTGATAATAATCTTAAAGATATTATTAAAAATTTAAAATATAGAAATGTAGGACCAACAAGAGGGGGTAGAGTAACTACAGTACATGGTGTAGAATCTCAAAAAAATGTCTTTTATATGGGTACAACTGGTGGTGGAGTATGGAAAACATCAGATTTTGGAAATAATTGGCATAATGTTTCAGATGGATATTTTAAGTCACCTTCAATTGGTGCTATTAATATATATCAAAAAGATCCAAACATAGTTTATGTAGGAACAGGTTCAGATGGTTTAAGATCAAATATTATTGTTGGAAAAGGAATTTATAAATCAGAAGATGCAGGTAAAACATGGGATCATATAGGACTGGAAAATGTTGGTCAAATTGGTGCAGTAGAAATACATCCAGATGATTCAAATACAATATATGTGGCTGCCATAGGTCAACCATTTAAGAATAATAAAGAGAGAGGACTATATAAAAGTACTGATGGAGGTAAATCATGGGATAAAATACTTTATTTATCAGATTCTATTGGAATTGTAGATCTAGAATTTGCTCCAGATGACCCAAATACTTTATATGCTGCCTCATGGAGAGCCGAGAGAAAACCATGGACAATCATTAGTGGTTCAACCAATGGAGGAGCTTATAAATCAGTTGATGCTGGTAAGACTTGGAATAAAATTGATTTGGGTTTTGATAGCAAGTATATAGGAAAAATTGATTTTGCTGTATCTAAATCGAATCCTGATAGGTTATTTGTAATGGTTGAAGCATCTGAAGATAAGGGTGGTTTATATAAATCTGAAGATAGAGGTAAATCATTTGAACATATGAATAATAGGGAAGAGCTGGTTAATAGACCTTTCTACTATTTGAATGTAGAATCAAACCCACTAAATTCTGATATTTTATATTCCAGTGCTAATAGATTTATGATTTCTAAAGATGCTGGAAAGAAATGGAAGTCTTATTCTACACCTCATGGTGATAATCATGATATTTGGATTAATCCAAATGATACATCAGTATGGATTCAGTCAAATGATGGAGGTGCTAATATTACCTTTAATTCTGGAAAGACATGGACTACTCAGTTTAATCAACCTACTGCAGAGATATATCAAGTAGAGGTTGATGATCAGTATCCATATTGGCTATATGGTGGTCAGCAAGATAATTATTCAACAGTATCTGTACCTAGCTTACCTCCATATGGGCTTCAGGCTGGACCAAATGCATATATTACAAATACAGGTGGGTGTGAGACAGGACCTGCGGTTCCAAAACCTGGAAATCCAAATATTGTCTACTCAAACTGTAAAGGTAGGTTTGGTGTTTACAATAAAATAACTGGGCAAGAAAAACAATATTATGTAGGTGCATCTAACATGTATGGACATAATCCAGAGGATCTTAAATATAGATTTCAGAGAGTCTCACCAATACATATATCTCCA
Source organism: Marinoscillum sp. (assembly GCA_042095375.1). Classification (GTDB taxonomy): domain Bacteria; phylum Bacteroidota; class Bacteroidia; order Cytophagales; family MED-G16. Next base: position 37,649 of record JBELBJ010000008.1, on the reverse strand, counting down.
CATAACCCAGATGTTATTTATCATGCATCACAGTTTCTTCATGTTACAAATGATGATGGAGTTACATGGGAGACTATATCTCCTGATCTTACAGCATTTGAGTCAGACAAACAAGTTATTTCTGGATCACCCATAACTAGAGATATAACGGGCGAGGAGTTTTACAGTACCATTTATTCAGTTAGAGAATCACCATTAAAAAAAGGGTTGATTTGGATTGGTGCCAATGATGGACCTGTACATGTAACAACTGATGCGGGAAAAAATTGGAAAGATGTTACTCCTAATAAAAATATAAAAGGAGGTAGAGTTGATTCTGTTGAACCTTCATCACATAACCCGTCTAAGGCATTTGTTACTATTCTTAGGTATCAATTAGGTGATTGGAGACCTTATATATACAGAAGCTACGATAATGGGAATTCTTGGGATCTTATAACAGAAGGAATTCCAGCTGACTATCCTGTAAGGGTTCTTAGAGAAGACCCTAAAAGAGAAGGACTACTTTTTGCAGGCACAGAATTTGGAATGTTTATTTCATTTGATGATGGAAATAGCTGGCAGTCATTCCAACAAAATTTACCAGTAACACCAATAACTGATATTAAAATTCACAGAAATGATATTGTATTATCTACAATGGGAAGATCATTTTGGATAATGGATAATATTGATTATTTAAGGAACTTCAGTTTTAATGATAATGAGGTTTTATATCCTATTACAAATACTATAAGATATAGAAATCGCCCATCAAATAGTAATCATGTTAGTTATCCCAGAACTTATGTTGATATTGATTATAAAATAACAAAAGAGTCAGTAGGGGATATTTTAATTATGATTATGGACAATGAAAATAATTTAATTAATTCATATAAGTCTATTGATAAAAATCAGAATATTGAGAATTATGAGATGTCATCAAATGAATTTACCTTCATTTCAAATAGTAATATATCTAATATGATAGGAGTGAATAGGTTTAAGTGGGACATGAGACACAGGGGGTCATGGAATAAAAATTCAAGATTTTCATATAGAAATGGTCCAATGGCTAAACCAGGTCAATATAAAGTCATATTAACTATAGATGGTAGTTCGTATACTGAAAATTTTGAAATTATTTCTGATCCAAGAATTAAAGATGTAACGGCTGAAGTTTATGAGGAACAGGAAAAGATTTTACTTGAAATAAGAGATTTTATGTCTGATGTTAGACTTTTTGAGGATAAGGTTTCTAAAATGATAGAGAAGAAGCCAAAAAATAAAAAGTATCTATCTATTGCTAAAGAACTTAATACAAAGGAAGGTACTTACATGCGGCCAATGATGATTGATCAAATAAGATATCTTCAGTCGATGTTAAGTAGAGCTGATCAAAAACCTGGGATGGATGCATTAAATAGATTAAAAGAGTTAAAATTAAAATTTAATATATTGAAGAATAAGTTAGGCTGATAAGTCAGTACTTAGCTTAGATTTAAACTTTTCTCGTTCATATTCAATAATTCTATTTGATTCGTTTAGAGTTATCATTTTAAACCTAATACCTTTATTTGGCTTTATCTGAGTGATTTTTGATATGTCAACTTTACAAATATTTCCAAGAATTGGGTAACCTCCAGTAGATTGTGAATCACTCATTAATATTATTGGGTTCCCATCTCTAGGAATTTGAATAGTTCCTTTGTTTACAACCGTGCTTTCAATTTCATCATGATTATTAAGTTTAATTGAATTATTTATTAATCTCAAACCCATTCTATCACTATTTGGTGAAATATTAAATTCATTATCAAGTAATCTTATTTCATTTTGAACTTTATTAAAATGTATTCCTTTTATTACTCTTATTATATTATTTTGATCATATCTTTTTATAAAAGATGATGGTATTCTTTTGATTTTAGGATTTTTGATATTTTTGAAAGAAATCTTATCATTTTTATTTAGTTTTTTACCAGAAACTCCTCCAATTCTAATTTTCTCATAAGTAGAAAAACTTTTAAATACTTTTTTTAACTTCATTTCCCCAGAGAACCCAAGATAAACTCTGTTGCCATCTATACATTTTTTTATATCTAATATATCTCCACTTTTTACTTTGATTGAAACTCCTATTTCTATTTTTTTATTATTTAATTGAGCATCGCAATTCGAACCAAATATTGCAACATTGATTTCAAAATTTATTCTAATTTTAGGTCCATAGTGAGTTATTTCAATAGTTTCTGAGTGAATATCTTTATTTAACAACCAGTTTGTTAATATGTGAGAATATTCATCCATTGGGCCACTTTTTGGTATACCATATTTCTTAAACCCAACTCTTCTTAAATCTTGAATAGATGAATAAATTCCTGCTCTTAAAATTTCAATTGTATTTTTCAATATCAATAACTATTAAATTCTTCTCTTGTTATCTCTTTAAAGATTATTTTATCACCCTGTTTTATTTTGATTGGTGGGTCCTTTAATTTATCAAATAGCTTTAGTGGTGTTCTTCCTATTATATTCCATCCACCTGGACTTTCTATGTTATATATACCTGTTTGATTACCAGCTATCCCTATAGAACCCTCTTGGATATGGGTCCTTGGATTCTTTTTTCTAGGAAGATATAAGGAATTATCTAAATTTCCTAGATAAAGAAATCCAGGTAAAAACCCAATCAAATCAACTTCATAAGTCAAATTATTATGTTTTTTTTTAACTTGATCTACATCTAATTTACATTTAGTAGAAATTTCCTTTAAATCAATTGCAAAGTCTTCATCGTAACAAATAGGTATTTCCCATGTTTTTAAATTCCTGATATTATTAAAATTTTTATCTGAAATAAGACTTTTAATATTTTTAATAAATTTTTCTGATGTTATTTTATAAGGATTAAATATAATACCAACAGAATTTTTTAGACTAATAACATCTTCAATTTCGTTTAAATTTAGGTTTATTAAATAATTTGTCAATGTTGAACTTTTCAGATCATTTAAATCTTTAATAATAATAATAGAGTCTCCTGAGGGAACTATTTTTATCATTTTACAATTTTAGATTTAAAAGTATTGTATATGGTTTTTGCAAATAGGTGAGCATTGGGTTGATCTCCATGTATGCAGATTGTTTCTGCATCAATATCAATTAATTTTTTATTTATAGTTTTTACTTTTCCTTTATCTATCATTCTTGATAAATGATTTATTGAATTTTCAATATCTGTAATCATTGAATTTTCATTATTTCTGTCAACTAGTGTTAAATTATCATTATAATTTCTATCTGAAAAAACTTCTGATACATACTCTATTTTATGTTTTTCAGATATTTCTTTCCATTTCATTTTTGATGGTCCGTATAGCTTTAAATTAGGATCAATTTTCTTTATTGTTAAAACAATTGTTTCTGCTATATCATCATTGATACTTGCCATATTATAAAGTGCACCATGAGGTTTTATATGATGAAGTTTTTTACCATAGGATTTAGTAATTCCTTTCAATGCAGAAACTTGGTAAAGTATAATTGATTCTAATTCACTTAATCTTAGATTAATTTTTCTTCTTCCAAATCCTTCTATATCAAAATAGGAGGGGTGAGCACCAATTTTAACGTTATATTTAATAGCTTGTTCAATAGTTTTTCTTATAGTATTTGGATCACCACCATGAAAACCACAAGCAATATTACATGATGTGATAAAGGGCATTATTTTAGAGTCATTTCCTATTTTTTTATCATAATAGGATTCTCCCATATCACAGTTTATATCTATTTTTTTTTTCATAATAATATCAAACTCCTATAACTTATTAACAATGATATAATAATAATAATAATACCCAATAAATTGTATCTATCAGAATTAGTAAAGTCGCCCATTATTTTTTTCTTATTAATTGACCAGAGTAGAAATCCAGCAATTAATGGTAAGAATAATCCATTTATGAATTGTGCAAATTTTATAATAACAATAGGTTGATAACTTAATGAAGAGAATAGTACACCAATTATTATTACAGTATATGAAATTTTTTTAAATGATGGGTCTTCCCATTTAGGCTTATATTTAAATATTCCAGAAAGCGCATATGAAGTTGCAATTGGAGCAGTTATAGATGAAGTAATTCCTGCACAAAAGAGTCCAATAGATATAAAGTATTTTGAGGAATTGCCAAGGATAGGAGATATCTGACTTCCTAAATCAACAGCATTTTTTATTTCGGTTGGATTAAATAAATTATGGGCTGATGCAGATGTAATAATTATTGATAAGGAAATTATTCCACCAAAAACTATTGAAATAATAGTATCAAATATTGAATTTTTATAATCATCTCTATTTTTCCATTTATTTTTTGAAACATAAGAATGAAGAAATAAATTATAAGGGACAACAGTTGTTCCAATTAATCCAATAACATAAATAAAATTATTATCATCAACTGAAGGGACTAATCCATTTAATAAATCATTAATTTTTGGTTTTGAAATTATAGCAAGAAAAATAAAGGTAAGGCTCATTATTGAAACAAGGATAAGTAAAAACTTTTCAAATACTTTATATGAGCCATTTCCAACAATTAATATAAGTATAAACCCTATAAAAATTGGATTTAAGTTAATTTCATGATTAAATATGTTAAGACTTGAACTTCCAATAAATGTTTCGAGCCCCATAGAAGTTCCACTAATATTCCCAGATTCATACGCAGTATTCCCAATAAATAGAGATAAGAATATAAATGATACTGCTATTTTTCTAATAAAATTATTATCAATATCAGTTATGATTTCACTAAGACCTTTTCTAGATATAATTCCTAGTCTTGAACTAATTTCTTGAAGATAACACGTAGCAATAATTGAAAATACAATACACCAAATTAGAGAGTAACCAAATTCAATTCCTGATAAAATACATAAAGTAACTGTTCCTGGACCAATAAATGCTGATGTCACAATTATTCCTGGTCCTATGTTTTTAAAAGCTTTTAACACATTTATTATTTTGTTAACATATCTGAAGCATCAGAATCTAGATACCAGGATAAGTTAGAAGATTTTGGGTTAATATAGCTTCCTGGGTATGATTTATAATTTCCTTTTTTGTTAATTATTTCATCAATTATATGCTTTTTCCCGGAACCTGTAACATGAAATATTATTTCTTTAGAGTTGTTGATTATTTTTTCTGATAAACTAATTCTTTTTTGTCCAGATGAAGGATGAGAAGCAACTAAGCATTCTTCTTTATCTCTTAAACTTAGAAATTCATGAGGGAATAGTGATGCGGTGTGACCATCATCTCCTAAACCAAGAATAATTAAATCAAACATTGCAATATTATTTTTAACTGGTAATGTTTCTTTTAATATATTGTTATAGTTAATTACTTCTTTGAAAGGATTATTTTCACCTTTGATTCTATATATATTTTCAGATTTAAAAATATTATTTATAAAAAGATTTTCTTTAGCCATTTTATAATTACTATCATCAGAATTTGGTTCTACACATCTCTCGTCAACCCAATAGAACTTTGTATTTAAATTTATGGAGGATGATAATTTATCAGAAAGAGATTTAAATAATAATAGGGGAGTACTACCTCCTGAGAGAGCAATAGAACTATCTAAATAATTGTCTATTATATAATCTGAAAGTTTATCTGATAATTCTTCTTTTGTTTTAAATATCTTAATATTCATGATTATAATTCACAAATTTCACCATCATTTACAAGATTTTTACAAGGGTATCTCCAAGTATTTTCATTTCTAAATAGATCATCACATTTTTTTGGTCCCCAAGTTCCAGCTTTGTAACCATAAAGCTTTATTTTATTATTATTTATTTCATTTATAATGGGATCAACAATTTCCCAAGCTTTTTCAACAAAATCACTTCTTGAAAATAACATTGAATTCCCTTTAAAAACATCTAAAATCAAAGTTTCATAGGCATCATCAATTATATCATCTCCAAGCTTTTTATAATGAAATTCAAGGTTTTTATTTATTATTAGTGATTTTTCTCCTGGTTTTTTAAGATTGAATTTCACTAACATACCTTCATCGGGTTGAAGTCTAAAAATTAACATATTTGTTTCATTGTTTTTGCTGAAAATATTTTTATTATTTTTAAAATTCACAACAATTTCTGTAACTTTTGTTGGTAATCTTTTACCGGTTCTGATAAAGAATGGAATATCTTTCCATCTTGTATTATCTATAAATAATTTACATGCAAAAAATGTCTCAGTTTTAGAACTTTTATCTACTCCTTTATTATCTGTATAATTTACAAATTCTTTTGTTTTTGTATTTGAGGCTGTGTATTGACCTCTGATTATATCTTCTTGAAAATTAATTTTTCTTATTTTATTTAAAACATTAACCTTTTCATTTCTAATGCTTTCAGAAGAGTTGTCTTGTGGTTCATCCATTGCAACAAGACAAAGTAATTCAAGAAGATGATTTTGAAACATATCTTTTATAGCACCAGTGCTATCATAATATTCTCCACGTCCTTCTATACCTATACTTTCTGCAGCAGTGATTTCTATATAACTTATGTAATCTTTATTCCAAAGTGCACTGAAAATTAGATTAGTAAATCTTGAAACTAATATATTTTGCACTGTTTCTTTACCCAGATAATGATCAATTCTAAAAATTTGTTTCTCTTCAAAACCATTAATTAAAATTTTATTTAAATTTTTTGATGATTCTAAATCTTTTCCAAAAGGTTTCTCAATGATTATTCGCCTATAACCAGATTTTTCTATGTTTAATTTTTTCTTGATAAGAGATTTAACTATTGGCTTATAAGCATTGGGTGGAGTTGAAAGATAATAAATGACATTAGTGGTTGAATATATTTTTTTGAATTTTTCAATATTATAGTTCAATAAATCATAGTCACTTTCCAAATGAGGATCTAACTTTATGTACTTAGCATTATCTACTAAATTATTTGAGAGCTTATTAAATACATTATTAGTTACTTTTTTTCTACCACAACCTAAAATATGAAAGTTTTCAGGGATTTTATTAGATTTTCTAATTTCATTTAATGCTGGAAATATTTTTCTGCTTGCCAAATCTCCTGTTGCTCCAAAAATTATTAAAATGTTTCCAGTTGTATTTTTCACTATAATTATTATTAATATAAGTTATTAAAAAAGAAAATAAAAAGTAATTTAAATATTGAGAAAAATATATCACATATTTGCAAAAAAAAATATCATAATTGAAAAATAAAAAATTTGACTTTGGTTTAGTTGGTTTGGGAGTGATGGGAAGGAATTTTATTCTTAATATAGCTGAAAATGGATTTTCATGTATTGGGTTATCTTCTAGTATAGAATCAATCAAAATTTTAAGAAAAGAAGGTAAAGATTTTATTGTTGATGGCACTCAATCAGAAAAAGAATTTTTAAACTCTTTGTCTAGACCAAGAAAAGTTATGCTTTTGGTTCCCGCTGGTGAACCAGTTGATTCAACAATTAAAAAATTTCTACCATATTTAGATAAAGACGATATAATAATAGATGGAGGAAATTCTCATTATGATGATACTGAAAGAAGATATAAATATTTAAAAGAAAAAAATATAAAATTTATAGGAGCTGGTGTGTCTGGAGGTTCAAAAGGCGCAAGATTTGGTCCTAGTATTATGCCAGGTGGAGATAAAGATTCTTATGAAATTATTAAACCTATATTTGAAAGTGTATCTGCAAAAGTTAAAGGAGAGCCTTGTGTTACATATTTAGGAAATACTTCTTCAGGACATTATGTAAAGATGATTCATAATGGAATTGAATATGGAATTATGCAATTAATATCAGAGTCTTATCATATATTAAAAAATGGGCTAAATAAAGAAAATATTGAAATTTACAATACCTTCAAAAAATGGAATGATGGTATGTTGAATTCATATCTTGTTGAAATCACTAGAGATGTTTTCAAAGTAAAAGACGAAAAATCTGACAATTATCTAATTGATTTAATTTTAGATAAAGCAAAACAAAAAGGAACAGGGAAATGGACTTCTCAAAGTGCTATGGATTTTGGTGTAAGTATTCCAACTATTGATTCTTCTGTGTCTATGAGAATAATTTCTTCTTTTAAAGAGACTAGGATTAAGGCTCAGAAATTATATAGTAAAAAAATTATTTCACCAACTTCATCAATAAAGTCTGATGATATAGAAAAAGCTTTAATTTTTAGTTTTATTATAACTTTTGCTCAGGGTTTATCACAACTTAAGATAGTATCTGAAGAAAAATCATATAATCTTAATTATGAAAAAATTTGTAAAATTTGGAGGGGAGGCTGTATAATAAGAGCACAATTACTTGAAGGATTTATGCAAGCCTATAGGAAAAACTCATCCCTGGATAATCTAATTTTTGATGAAAATATTTCTGAAATAATTAATAAAACAGTTTTGTCAATTAGAAAAGTTTCAATTTATTGTATTGAAAACAACATACCATCACATGCACTTCTTTCATCTTTAAGTTACTTTGATTCTATAAAATCTTCAATGTTACCAATGAATCTTATTCAAGCTCAAAGAGATTATTTTGGTGAGCATACATATGAGAGAATTGATAAAGAGGGGTTGTTTCATACAGACTGGGAAAAATAGCAATACTTATTAAATTTGATTATGAAAAATAACTTGAATCAACATATTTTTTTCTCTATCAAAATCAGCTATTAATCTCATTCTTATAGTCTTTTTTCTCAAATTTCTTATGACTTCATATTCAGTGGTTACTCTAATTTTTGAATTAGATTGTTCTTTATATCTTGTGTCGAGTATTTTAATTGAATCACCATCTTTTAACAATGACTTTATATAATTTTTAGAGAGAAAATGTGAGAAATCGATTTCTGAAAATTCTTTTACTTTATTATTATCTTTTTCAGTATTAGGTGAATTTAGTTTTATATTTATATTATTAGAATTCTTGTTTAAATCATCATTTTTTTCTTCTTGATTAAAATATTTACTTTCATTTTTAAGCTGAGAGCAACTAATAAAAAAAAGAAATAGTATTAATTTTTTCATTTGATTTTAAGTTTTTCTATTAACCAATAAAATAAGAAAGTTAGAAGAATTGCTCCAAATCCCATTGATATTTTTAACCAAAAAATATAATTTGAAAATGATTCCTCATTTGTGAACTCTTCCACTATTTATAATTTTTTTAATTGTAAGTACAAAAAAATTGCTATTAGACCAAAACCTATAATATGTAATGCATTTAACTCCATATTTATTTGATTATTGATTCAAAAAGTAAATATTATTTTTCATATTTGTTTTTTTAATAAGTTATATGGAATATGTTGATTATATCGTTCGTCCTTTAATAGTTTTCATACTAGTATATTTTGCAGTTAAAGAAAGTCTTAAGGATAAATTTATTATTGAAGTTAAAAATGATAAAAAAAAGTTTCTGCATCCAAATGTTATAATAGTCAAAGTTCTTAAATCAGTAATAATAATATATTTTATTCTTAATCTAATAATTACAGAGTTTTTTTAAAATCTAATAATATTTTAAATACCCATTATTAAGATTTCAAATTATTTATCCAAATCAATAATCATCATTTCAAGCATTTTAGTATTAGATCTGAGTATCATATCTTGAGTTTTTCTAATATAGTTAATCTCAACTAAAATAAAGATCATAAATCCAATCAAAGAAATGAAAAATAGTTTATCTCTATTCATCTTATATAAAATTTAATTAAAAAACAATTTTTACAATTTAACGATTATTATATATGATGAGTTAATATTTTACTCGGTTTTTTTTGAATGTGGTGGTATTTTTTCATCAATTAATTCTCCATTAGAGTAAGTTCTTTCATAAGCTAAATAACCATTGTCAAACCATCTTTTAAATTGTCCATCTAAAATACCATTTACAAAATTAGCTTCCATATTTCTTTTTCCATCTATATACCAATGATTCCATAACCCATGTTCTTTTCCATTTTTATTAGTTCCTTCATACATCATTTGTCCATTATCATACCATCCTCTAGAAAAACCATTAGATAACCCATCTTTAAAAGATCTTTCAGACTGCATTTTTCCATTATTCCAAATTTTAAATGAGATTCCAGTAAATAATTCATTATTAAAGTAAACAACTTCATCTTTTGTAATTAATTGATCATCTTCAACTCTAATTAGATCTTTTTTTACTTTTTCAGAGCAAGAAAATAAAAAAAATAAAAAAAATAAATTATTTAATCTCATTATTTTAATATGGTTTTCTTCATAAAATCTTTAGCAAATTTAAATGATAATTTTCTAGAAGAGGGGTTGCCACCTATATTAACACCTCGAGACACACAAAAAACTAAGCCTAATTTTTGAAGAAATGGATTTGACATTGGTATATTGATATAATTCATTAATATTTGGCCATGTTTAGTTAATTTAAATTTACATTTTGTAAAATTATAAGCATTCTCATTAACAACTACAGGTGAATCTCTATCAAAACCATGATGAGAGTCTTTGTAAATAGTAATATCTATATTTGTTTCTCTTTTTAATATGTTTACAAGATCAATACATGGTTGGGATGGTGTCCAATTATCTAGTTCACCAATTAATATATGTATCGGAGATTTTGAAAAACTTTTATCTTCAGGATTAATAAAACAAGCTGGATAAAATGCTAGGTGAGATGCAAAAGATAAATTTTTGGTTATAGCATTTTTTAATGGTAGCCAAGCAGAAAAAAGAGTTACTCCGCCTCCTAAACTCCAACCAGTAATTGAAACATTGTTTTTATCTATATTTGGATGATTAGAAAGAACTTCTAATGCTCTATATGCATCGAGAACCATTGCTGCAGTTGTTACTTCTGTTTGAGAGCCTACAGTTGTTGTAATATTTCTACTTTTAAAGCTATTCAATTCAAATGTTGCAATACCCATATTTTGATACATTTTTAAATATTCATAATGATGGTCTTTCCATCCCAGGCTACCAGCAACTCCAATAACCAAGGGGTATTTTTTTAAAGGATCAGTTTCATTTACAGGTATAGTTAAAATACCCTTTACTTCTTGCTCTTCTTGATTTTTAAGGTTAGTGATAACGTCATAAAAAGAAAATGGATTTGCACTTTTGAAAGTTATTTTTTCAGTTATTTTTTGAGAGTGAAGGAAATAAGCAAAAAAATTAAGTAAAAATATTAAATAGATCTTTTTCATTACCTATTTCAATTTATATAAATTTTTTTAATCTAGATATTTGGATAAAGAAAATCGTTATATGGAAATCTTTTTATATGAATTTTTTTTATTTCATTATAGATAACATTTTTAAATTCATCGAGATTCAATTTATTCTTTGCAGAAATGAAAATCGTTATATTTTCAATTTTAGATATCCATGTTTTTTTCATTTTTTTTATATGTTTTTCTGAATCATAAATTTTACTTTTAGGGATTAAACGATCTATCTTGTTAAATATCAATATTGTTGGTTTATTAATTACATTAATTTCTTTTAGCGTTTTATTAACAGACTCCATATGATCTTTAAAATTATTATGAGATATATCAATCACATGAAGGAGTAAGTCTGCTTCCCTTACTTCATCTAAAGTACTTTTAAAAGATTCGATAAGTTGAGTAGGTAGTTTTCTAATAAAACCTACAGTATCTCCTAATAAAAATGGCAGGTTATTAACTACAACTTTCCTTATTGTTGTATCTACTGTTGCAAATAATTTATTTTCTGCAAAAACATTAGATTTTGAAATAGTGTTCATAATTGTGGATTTTCCAACATTAGTATAACCAATTAAGGCTGCTCTTACTAATTTTCCTCTATTTCCTCTCTGATTTGACATTTGTTTATCTATTTTTTTAATCTTTTCTTTTAACAATGAAATTTTATCCCTAACAATTCTTCTATCTGTCTCAATTTCTGTTTCTCCTGGACCTCTCATTCCAATTCCTCCTTTTTGTCTTTCAAGATGGGTCCACATTCCTCTAAGTCTTGGTAATAAATATTGACACTGAGCAAGTTCAACTTGGGTTTTTGCATAGCTTGATTTAGCTCTTTGAGCAAAAATATCAAGAATTAGATTAGTTCTATCTAGAACTTTAATTTTTAAAATTTTACTGATATTATTTTCTTGAGCAGGAGATAATTCATCATCAAAAATTATTGTTTCAATAAAGTTTGATTTGATGAATGAATGTATTTCATTAATTTTTCCTTTCCCAATTAATGTTTTTGGATTAGGACTATCAATTTTTTGAAAAAATCTTTCTTTAACTATGCTCCCTGCTGTAAGTGCTAAGAACTCAAGTTCATCTAAAAATTCATTTGATTTTATTTTATTCTGATCCTTATTAATTATCCCAACTATTATAGTTTTTTCGAGATTGTTTTCCATATTTATTTAATAGGAAAATTTAGACTAAAGAGTAAATTTTTACTGGTATTTAGACCAGATTTTATTAATGCCATTATATTCTATGGATAAGACTTCATATTTAGCTGGAGAATCTTTTACTTCCATTCCAGGAACATTAGACCCAGCAGGCATTCCAGGAACAGCTAAACCTCTTATTTTTGGTCTTAATGAAAGCATTTTTCTAACATCTTTTGCAGGAACGTGACCTTCAACAAAATATCCATTAATTATACCAGTGTGACAAGATGAAATTTGAGGGGATATTTTATTAATCATTTTAATTGAATCGACATTATTTAGCTTTACTGTTTCAACGGAAAATCCGTTTTCCTCCATATGTTTAACCCAATATGTGCAACATCCACAAGTAGGAGACATATATACGACAAGCTTATTATTAGAAAATAGATTAAATGACAATAATAACAGAGTGAAAATAAGTCTATACATCTAAAATAATTATTTTGTTTTGATTAATATAACACCCCATGTTCCTTCTTCACCATATATTGTAGCAGCTTGGGACCCTTTCAAAAGTCTCATGCTTTTAATATTTGCTGGATTAACTAATCCTGAAAGTTGACTATAAGCTCCAATTCTATTACCATCTAAATAAAAAGTAACTTCCATCTGATACTTTACACTTTGCGTCCCTTTGATATATATTTCAGCACTATCTTCATTATAAGAACCAAAAGAACCAGATGAACCAATATCAATTCCAGGTAAATTTCTCACTCTACATAATAAACAATTAGAGAAAGTTTCTTTTTGAGAATCTTTATCCATCGATAATTGATTTTTTGTTTTAACAGTATATATTGTATCGCCGCGAGTAAATGAATTGGATAAACTGTTTTTTTGAACGTTGCAGCTAATAAAAATAAGAAAAATAATCGTTGTAGTTATATGATATTTAATTTTATGCATACTTTAATTGTTTATTTTCAGTAACGAAATTAAAAAAAGAATGTTTTAAAAAAAAAGGGATGAATAACTATTCACCCCTTTTAGTAAAACAATTATAAAAATTATTTCTTTTGAGCTTGATAGTCATAATATCCATCAACGGGATACATAACATGAGCGTAAGGTGTACCAGCAAACATAACATATGGTGCTCCAGAATTAAAATCTGTCGTCATATTATCTAATGTTGCTGGATCTTTAGGCATTCTCATTAAATGTGGTCCAGATTCAATCCAATGACCTGTCGCTGCATCTTCCTCATTCAAAACCTTAGGCATTGTATTATCTTCACCCATATCACCATGTAACATCCATGCATATCCATCTTTATCCATTACTGGTATTTCATCAGCAAAATAAGCTCCAATCCATTTAAATACTTCTGCATCTCCACATAATGCCATGGCTTCATGAGCATCTTTCCATCCATTTTTAGTATCGGACATACCTCTTGGATTTGCTGGTAAACAAGTCCATCCATTAGTTCCTTGTCTTAATAGTTTTCCTCCCATGTCAGGTGGTCCATCATATACTGTAGCTTCTTCTGCTATGTAAGCAGGAGCTGCAGTAGAATATGCCCAAACTTGCCACTCAACTGAAGTGTGTGGAGCATCAGGTTCAGGTAAATTTGTCATAACCATATCGTTTGACATAGCATCAGCTGCACTTTTTTCATTATTATTCACATTATTACAGCTTATTATGAATAAAAATGAAAACAAATAAATTAATATATTTTTCATTTTGATAGTTTTAATTAGTAAACATTATATTCTAAAATTAACAAACTATTCTGCTAAAAAAATAATTATGTAATAAAAAATTAATATTGAAATCAATATAATTAGAAATGTAATAATCTGAGTAAGAATACTATGTCCTCTCGCTGAGCTATCTTTTGATATAATAGATATTATATAAATACTAAAAAAAATAAGAAAAACACCAATTACTGATAACATTTAAAAAAACAAAATTACATTCTTGATAAAGGGTATAAGTCATTTTCCATTTTGAATTGGTTTTGTATCGGGCATTAATCTATTTAATATAGTATATACAGGACAAAATTTTGTTAATGGACTTGCGATTTGTAACAAGGCAACACCTACTGCAACATAAATCCAGTCTAAATTAAATTGTTGTGCAAGAGATATAGAACCTAGATATAATAATCCAACAATTCCATCGTGAACTCTAATTTTAATAATTTCTCTTTGTGAAGTCATAATTAATAAATTTTTTAATATAATTATACAAGATTATAATTCAAATTAATTATTTCTTTTGAATTTTAAGTATTTAACTTAATAAAATTATATAATGAAAAAACTAATAATAGTACTATTTACATCCCTTTTTTTAATAAGATGCGGGGATATTCAAAAAAAAATATCTAATCAGGAAGTTGAAGATAAAGTATATGAGTTTTTTGAAACTTTATCAGTAAAGAATTCAGATAAAGAGAAGCTTTACGATTTAATTACAGATGATTACTATATTTTTGAAAATCAAAAAAAGTATACAATGCAAGAATTCCTAGAGTTTGTATCTACTTTTAACATATTAGAGGATAATTGGGTACTAACAAATTTTGATATAAATACAGATTACAACTCTGCTCATGTTACTTTAAACAATAAAGGTGAATTTATCGTACAAAACCCTAATGGAAAGGTTAAAATGGAATTTGAATGGCTAGAAAGTGCTTATTTAATAAAAGAAAATGGTGAATTAAAATTTAAGTTTTATTTTTCTGATACTGTTAATGAAAGTATTTCTCCAATAGAATAATATAATTATTTAATAAATGAAAATAAAATTATTTTTTTTACTTTGCCTAGCTCTACATATATCAAATGCTGCTTATGGTATTTGGGGCAAAACTGGTCATAGAATTGTTGCTGAAATAGCTAATAGAAATTTAACTGAAAAAACGATCAAAAAAATAAATATTATTTTAGATGGGGAATCTTTACCTTCCGTAAGCACATGGGCAGATGAAATCAAATCAGACCCTGAATTTAAAAAATATAATTCTTGGCATTATGTTAATATTCCATTAGATAAAAATTATGGTGATGTTGAAAAAAACCCAAAAGGTGATGTTGTAATGGCAATTAATGAATGTATAGAAGTGTTAAAAAATGAAAATTCTTCATTATCTTCAAAAGCTTTTTATCTAAAATTCTTAGTTCATTTAGTAGGGGATATTCATCAACCATTTCATGTTGGTCGATTTGAAGATAGGGGAGGTAATGATATTAAACTTAAATTTTTTGGTAAATCAACAAACCTTCATAGGCTTTGGGATACTGATATGATAAATGATCATCAAATGAGTTATACAGAATTTGCAGAAAATCTAGAAAAATTAAAATTTTTAAATACTACTTTAAATCCTAAAGATTGGGCTAAAGAATCTCAAAATGAAGTAAAAAAAATATACAGTGAGGTTAAAAAAGATGATTACATTGGATATGAATATTTATATAAGAATTTTCATACAGTTGAGAAACAACTTTATAAAGCTGGAATAAGACTTGCTGATCTTTTAAATGAAGTAATTTTATGAAGTTTTTACTATTGATACTAATTTATTTTTTACCTTTTACCTCTATGGCTCAAACTGAAAATCAAAAATATATTATTACAAAAAAAATAAATGAAATTGAGATTAGAGAATACTTACCTTCTATATATGCTTCCGTGACATTAGAAGAGAATAATGCCAAACAAAATTCTCTTTTTAGAATTCTTGCTAATTATATTTTTGGTGGAAACAGTGAAAGTCAAAAAATAGCAATGACTGCTCCTGTTCATATGCAAAAAAATAATACTGAAGGAAAAGATGCGATGACCATGAAGTTTGTTATGCCTTCTAAATATAAATTGAATGATTTATCTAAACCAAATGATCCTAGAATTAATATATATAAATCTAAACAAAAAAAGTATGCTGCTATAGGTTATGGAGGTTATAATAATGATTATAAAAATGAAAATTATTATCAAAAATTAAAAAATATTCTAATACAAAATAATTTAAAATTTAGTGATAATCCAATATATTTAGGATATGATCCTCCCTATAAATTTTGGGGTCGAAAAAATGAAATATTACTTGAAATAGAATAAAAAATTTATTTTTTATTTATTCAAAAGCTTTTCTATATTCAGTTGGATCAAATGCATTGTATGATTCAGCCACTTTCATTCCATCCCATTTAAACCACGCATATCCTCTAAGTTCAAGCAATTCTCCTGTTTTCTTATTTATACCATTCCATGTATACCAATAGTTAGTATAAATTTCGCCATTATTGTAAAACATAGTCATTGTTTCACGATTGATATTTTTGATTCCATCATAGTATTCATGACCACTCATAAAAGCTTCGATAGTTTCTTTCGGAGTAAATTGAGAATCATTTACGTTAAATACTGCATTTTCTGAAAAAATTGATAAAGCAGCATCTGAATCTTTATTTTCATATGCATCTACAAATTTATTTACAAGATCATTTCTTTCATCAGTAGCGGATATGGTTCCAGACCAATCGGAATTATCTGTTTTTGAATTCTGTTGATTACAACTGATAAAAAAAAGTATAGTTAGTGTAAAAATTATATTTTTCATATCTCTTATTTAAGTTTAAAAAAACTAATCTAGCTATCAAAAAACTAAAATTCAAATAATTTAGAACTAAACACCTGTTTTCTGATCCCAAATATCTATTTGCAATCTATTACTAAATTTTAAATTTTCTTTTTTACAAAGTTCTATGACGGTTTTTCTATTTTTTATAATGGATTTTTGACTTTCTCCTGCAGGCATTAACCATATTTTTTCTCTTGATATATATTGACTAAAGTCTTCTAAGATTTCTTCATAATCTTTTTTGTTAGATATTACAAATTTAAAAATACAATCTCTGCTTTTGGAATTAATAGTTTTTAATGCTTCAGGAACTATACAATCATTTTTGTTATTTCCACTATTTGATAATTTAGGAGAGCAATTAAACAAATCAACCAATTGGATTAGTTCTTTATTTGGAATAATAGTTCCATTTGTTTCTACTTCAACATAACATGCTGTTAGTTTTTTTATAAATTTTAAAAATAACATAAGATTTTCTTGTTGGATTAATGGTTCTCCACCTGTTATAATAAGATGAGCTCCTTTTTTAAGCTCATCAATATATTTTTTTTCTAGTATTTTATGAATTTTTAAGCTTTGACTTTTTCTCCATATTTCTATGGTATCGCATCTCCATTCAGCATTATTATGTAATTTTTTATCAATTTGTGTTCCTTCACCTCCACAAATAAGATTACATCCACCAAGTCTAACAAATACAGATGGAATTCCTACGGTTTTTCCCTCACCTTGAATTGAAAAAAAGATTTCGCTAATAGCTAATTTTATACTTTTCATTAAGACAATCTAACAATAAGAAATAAAAATAACCTTCATTTGAAGTGTTTTTTATTAGTTGAATAAAAAATGATTTATTTTATATTGTTTTATAAAAAATCTTAACTACTGCACTAATAATAGTTAAAAATTTTTTCATAATAATTTAATTTTACTTTAAGATAAAATTAGATAAAACAATAATTTAAGTTATTTATCTTTGTTTTGTTTAAATTATAAACTATTTATAAACCCTATATTATGAAAAATATTAAATCTATCTTAATTCTTTTAGTATCAACTACAATAATTAACGTATGGTTGTTTAGGTTTAATGATGAAACTATATACAGGGGAGGCGATGCTTTAAATATGTTACAGGAATTTAATATTTATGGCTTTAGTGAAACATTCACTTATGTAATTGGATTCATTAAAGTTAGTTGTGCTTTTGCCTTATTAATATCAATATATTACAATAAAATATTACTACCAGCTGCATGTGTTATAATTGCTCTTATGTCTGGAGCTGTAATTATGCATTTCAATGTCAATGATGAAATGATTAAATTTTTCCCTGCAACTTTAGTTTTATTTGCTACTTTAACAATTGTTTTTTTAAATAATTCTAAATTTTCATCAAATGAAAAATAATTTTTTACTTATTTTTTTATTTATATTATCTTGTCAAGAATCTGCAAAAAAAGAAGATTCAGTTCTATTAAATAAAGATTCTGATGAGATTGTTTTTATTCTTGAATTGTCAACTAAAGAAAATTCGGTAGAGGATGTAGAAGATTTTACACAATATTTATCTGATTTTATAGTCAAAAGAGAGCCGAGTACAGTGTATGGTTATTTTATTTCAGAAGATGGTAAAAATGTTACTTTAATTGAAAGATATAATAATAGTGATGATGGTATACAACATGGAGTAGATTTTATTAATGGCCTAAATTTTGAAAGGTTTTTTGAAATTTTTACTATTGAATCATTTATCACTTTGGGAAATGCAACTGATCAATTTAAAAAATTTGCATCGGAAAATGGATTTGAAATAGATTATAGAGAATCTATTGGGGGGTATGTTAGAAAATAATCAATTTCTTACTTTATTTTTTAAATGAGGATTATAATAAAAATAATTTTATTTTCTATTTTATTCTATTCATGTCAAGATAATTGTGATTACTATAGTACTTATGTAAAATATAATCCAATATATTCCAATATGGATGAATTAAGAGATTCTGTGAAATTCATTAATAATCGTGAAATCAACAATCCTGGAAAACTCAATTATAAAGATGGTTATCTTTTTATTAGCGAGATTAAAAAGGGTATCCATATTATAGATAATAGGAATTTGAGTAATCCCATTAATGTTGGTTTTATCAATTTACCTGGAAACTATGATATAGCTACTAAAAATGATTTTTTATATGCTGATAGTTATATGGATTTAGTGATTTTTGATATATCTAAAATAGATTCTGTAAAAGAGGTTAACAGAGTAAAAGAAGCATTTAAAAATTATTACTTAAATCAAGGTTTATATTCTGAAGAAAATGGAATAACAATAGGATATGAGGAAGAGATTGTTGAAGAATATATAGAAAATCATAACTGTGGATTTATATGGGAATAAGAAAAAATAAATATTTAAATTATTTATATAAATTATTGATAATCAGTGTTTTATCATGTGATACATCAAGTGATAGTCTTTCTGGTTTTTCTGAAAACTCCTCAGGAACTGGTATTGGAGGTTCTATGGCAAGATTTACTATAGTAGGAGATCATTTATATACGGTAGATGCTTATAATCTTAATACTTTTGATATTTCTGATCAAAAAAAACCTGGTTTTAAGTCTGAAATCGATTTGGGTTGGGGAATTGAAACAATTTTTCCTTATAAAAATAGATTGTTTATAGGTGCCCAAAGTGGAATGCATATATATGATCTAAAAAATCAAGATAAACCTTCATGGATATCAACCTATGAACATATGACTAGTTGTGATCCAGTTGTAGTTCAAGATAATTATGCTTTTGTAACCTTAAGAGGTGGAAATGAATGTATGGGATTTAATAATCAACTTGATATTATTGATATTTCAAAGATTGATCAACCTATATTATTTAAAACATATGAAATGATTCAACCTCATGGACTTGGGGTAGATAACAATTGTCTATTTATTACTGAAGGTGAGTTTGGTTTAAAGATGTTTGATATATCAAATTTGAATAATTTAAAATTAATAGAACATTTTAAAGATATTAGCTCAATTGATGTTATTCCATTTATGAATGTATTAATGGTTATAGGTGATGATGGTTTTCATCAATACTCTTATGATTGTGAAAAGGCTCAAATTGAATATATTAGTACAATTCCTATAGTTAAGCTTTAAAATGAGAATTTATTATCTTTTATTTATTGCTCTATCATTTTCAGCTTTTTCTCAAAAAAAGGATATTCTAATTATAGATGGTAAAAAACACAAAGGTCAGATATTAGAGTATTTTAATAAAGATTTTAGCTATGGTGATTCAGGATATATTTTATTTGATAATGGGATTTCTCAGGATACTATAATTATATCATCTGAAGATAATTATAAAATAAAATTTAGACGATTTAATAGTTTTTTTGAATTTAAAAAAAAGAGTTGGAATGAATTAGAGTTTGGTTTTGATTTTCATTCAGGATTATCAAGTAAATTGCTTTTTTCTAAAGGAATTGTTAATGATAAAATTTTAAATCCCGGATTTGGTATTGGAATTTTTAAAATTGATCAAATTAATTTTTCACCATTCTATTTATCTTTAAATAGAGATATCTTTCCTATACATATAGAAAAGAAAAAGAATTCTAAATTTAGAACTTTCATATATCAAAATATAGGATATTCAATTGGAAGTGATTTTGGTGATCAAGACTATATTTCTACTAAAGGTGGAATTTACTTTAATTTAGGTATAGGTTTTAAAAAATCTACCTATAGAAATAAGCATATATCACTGAAAATAGGATATCTAATTCAAAAATATAAATCAGTAAATAATATGTTATGGGATAATACGGGTTTTCCAATTCTGAATAACCCTTCCTCTTCAAATAATAATATTATAAGAAGGAAAGGATCATTTAGAGGGTTGACTATTACTTTTTCTTTAATTTTTTAAGAAAAAGAATATTAATTATTCTTGGCTATTTTGTTCCTGATATAACATAGCTTCTGCTTCAATATCACTAGTATCAAAATAACATTGAGTTGCAACTATTTTATCTCCTTCCCACTGCCACCAACAATGAAATGTGTTTTTTTGTAATTCACCAGTTATTTTTGACTTACCTGACCAATCTGACCAATGATTTGTATAAACTTCACCGTTATTATACTTAATTGTAGTTATTACAGGATCAATATGCTGCATTTCATCATATAGCACAGAATGAAAATTATACCCATTGATTAATTCTTCAACAGTATAAACATCATTATTCACTTTATGCTCTCCATCAGGTGTAAAGTAATCTCTAGCAATTCCAAAATCTCCATCGGTATAGCCTTTAGCTAATTTTTCAACTATTTTACTTTTTTCATCATTTTGATTAGTAACACCACTCCATTCAGAAGTATCAACGTTAACATTATTATTACATGAAACGAATAAAAATGACGTTAATACCATTAATAATATATTTTTCATAATTAAAATTTTAGTTATAATTCAATTCTAATCTATAAATATCAAACTTAAATTCAAAATTCATGGTGTTAAGTTTGATTTATTTTTTATTTTAACATATTGTTAATTAAAATTTACTTATATGAAAACATTTAATGTAATTTATTTATTGACCTTTCTTATTTTAGTATCATGTCAGACAAAAACTTCTGATGTAACTGAGATAGCCATAGAACCTACAAAAATTGGAATTGAAGTAGCTGATGATGGAACTGAAATTGATTTAATTGCTGGAGATCTTTCAACTAATGATATTTGGAGAAATTATATAAAAGCTCATAATGATGGAGATTTAGATAAAATAAGAGAAATGGATTCCGAAAATATTAAAGTTTGGGCTCCTACAGGAGAGTATATAGATGGGGTAGATGCTCATATTGAATTTTTAAGCCAATGGTTTAAGGATGCATCTCCAAGATGGGAAATTAATTATTTAATTGCTAACGAATTAACTGATCAAGAAGGTGTTAGAAAACAATGGGTAACATCCGGAAATGATATTACCCTAACTATTGAAGGTAATGAAGTTAAAGCTGTTCAGGTTATTGATGCTTTAATATCAAATGGTAAAGTTGAAGGTTTTTACGTTTATGAGAGGGTAAAGCAGGATAATGAAAATGGATTGTAGATACTCTCTATAGTTGATTTAATATATCTTTAGAAGTATTATAATTATTTAGCTATTTTCTATTATTTCTCTATAGTGATATATTTTATGTCCTTTTTGGATTGATTTTGAAACATTGATCATAGAAAGAGCAACATCTTTTGCCTTTATAGGTTTATATATTTCAGGCATTATAAAAGAAAATTTTGGCATTAAAAATTGAGCTATTTTTTCTCCTATTCTACTATCTTTTCTTTTACCTAACAGTAAAGAAGGACGATAAATAGATGTAGATATTAAGTTCATATTTATAATGTTATTTTCAATCTGTCCTTTAAGATTAAGATAAAAATTATCACTTTTATAATTTGCACCTGCTGATGATACAAAAGAAAAATTTTTTACGTTAAATTTTTTGCATGCTATGGCTATATTTGAATTAATATCATAATCAATCTTTCTATATTCATTTTTATTCCAATTTACTTTAGATTGAGTTGTCCCTATAGCTGAATATACTAAATCACTATTTTTGATTGTATTAGAAATTTCTTCATAATTTGAAAAATCAATAACATGGTTAATTATTTTTTTATGATTTGATTTAAATGCCTTTCTTGTTACAAAATTTATTTTGTTAAAAAATGAATCTTTCACAATCTGTTCTTTTAAGAATGTTCCTATTAATCCAGTACCTCCAAAGAGTGTTATTTCAACAGATTTCATTTATGAGATTCAATAACTTTTTTCACAAAGTCTCCAATCTTTGTGGAATCTATCCATCTTGCAACAATCACTATATTATTATCAGGTATAATAATTATATAATTTCCTCCAAATCCTGATCCATAATAAATTGTTTCAGATAAACCATCCCATTTTCTTTTATCTTTATTTAACCACCACATATAACCATAAGAAGGATTGTTTTCAGAAGGTTTTGTAGCTCTTTTTATCCAATCTGAAGATATAAGTCTATTTTCATTCCATATTCCATCTCTTAAGAATAATAATCCGAATCTTGCATGATCTTCAGAATTTATAAACAATCCACCTCCAAAATGACCACCACCACTGACAGATTGAATATTTAAACCATCAATTATTACCATTGAATTATCATATCCATACCATCTCCATGTAGATGAAGCATTTATTTTATCCATAATTTCATTTTTCAATATTATAGGTAGAGGTTTTCTAAAGACATTTAAAAGAGAATATGATAATAAATTTACTCTTACATCATTGTATTTATAATTTTTTCCTGGTTCAAAACGTCTTTGTTTTTTTACTTCCTCTAGATTTAGGTTTTTTGGAGGTCTATCTGCCCAATCATATGTTCCAAAAAGTTCACCGGACCATTCTGATGATTGATTTAATAAGTGGTGCCATTTAATTTTACTATTATGAGGATCATCAAATTTACCATCCCACACATAGTTTTTTAAATAATTTTCAATTTCAATCAAATTATTATCAAAAGCAATACCTGCAACAGTAGAAAGATAACTTTTAGTAACACTAAAAGTCATATCAACTCTTTTTGTATCTCCCCATTTGCCAACTATATATCCATTTTTTATAATTAAGCCATTTGGTTTACCTCTCATTTTAGTTTGACCTTTTATTTTGAAACCAGGTTCTTTACCAAATGATTTGTAAATTGAAATCCTTAAATCTCTTTCTACTAAATTTTCATTTTGAACTGCAAATTTTATAGCATTACCTATCTTTTCTGATATTAAACCTTGTGATTCAGGTGATTTTTCAATCCATACTTTACTAGGGAAATAAGAGTTTTGTGAAAAACTATTAAAACATATAAAAAAAAAGAAAAAAAACTTTTTCATTACCCTAATCTAATAAGTAGTTAGAAAAATCAATAAAATAATTATGAAAATATTATTTTTATATTGGTTGTAAAAAGTTTTATTCCTATAGCTAGAAGTATAATTCCAAAAACTTTTCTCAAAATATTGATTCCTTGTTCTCCAAGAAACCTTTCAATCTTATAAGAAAATTTTAAAATTAGATATACCAATATTATATTAACAATAATTGCTAAAATAATATTGATTTTATCATATTCACTTCTTATAGATATTAAAGTTGTAAGTGTACCTGGCCCAGCAATTAATGGAAATGCTATAGGTATTATAGATGCAGTTTTAGGGTTTTGATCTTTAAATAGACGAATTCCTAATATCATTTCAAAAGCAATGAAAAGAACTATTATTGATCCTGCTACAGCAAACTCATTTATTCCAACTCCTAAGAGACTTAATATAATTTCACCAAGAAATAAAAATGTAATCATAATGATTAAGGAAATTATTGAAGCTTTTTCAGATTCAATGATTTTAAATTTTTCTCTAATTATTAAGATTAACGGTATATTTCCAATAATATCAATAATAGCAAAAAGAATCATTGAAGCAGTTAAAAATTCTTTTATATCGAAATTCATTTTAAAAATTTAGCTTGCAAAAGTATAATTATAACTTTGAAAAAAAAATTAATATTTAAATTTAGTTTTATTATAAAATAAGTTAATTTATTATTAAATATATATATGAAATTTTCAACTATAATTTTTTTATTTTTTTTGTGGAATTCGACTTATAGATGTGCTGATGACGAAGGATTAATAAGTTGTAAAAGAGTATCCAAAAGTATTATAGGCACATGGCAAGGTTCACAAAATTCAACTGGAAATATTTTTGATGATAATTTTACTTTAGAAGTCACAAAAGCATCAAAATGTAATTTTGAAGGAATAACTTCTTATTCAAAATCAACTACAACTTATAGGGTAAAGGGAGAAATAGATATGTATGGTTGGGTTAAATTTAGGGAGGTTGAATATATAAATGATGGGGGAGAGTACACTAATTGTACACAAATTGAAACTGAATGTCAAAAGGTAAGATGGCAAACTGGGACATTGTTTGAAAAAGCTAAATATAATGACAGTGAGTTTTCAGGTTCCTGGAAGTTGGAAGGAATAAACACAACCTCTGGAAATTCGTGGAATGGTATGGTATTGAAATTAAGTGGAAAATTTAATTTACAAAAGACTAGTTGATTATTTATTAATAGCACTCGATTGATAAAAAAAATTATATATTAATTTTATAACTAGGGATTGATGGAGATTTGATTTCAAAAATTTTACTTTTTGAAATTGAATCAATTATTATTTTTTCTGAGTCCTTAACAATAGCAAAGTCCGATTTAATCAATCTATTATCATCTATAGATATTTTACCATCTATAATATAAAAAGAATGTATAAATTTAGTATTGGTGTGTATTTCAACTTTTCCTTTATTAGTTTCATATTGATTTATTTCAATTTTTTCACTTTCCATTATAAAAGGAGATTCATTTCCTTTTATAGTTTTTTTAGAAAAATATTCATTTGATTCTATAGGAAACTCATTTTTTTTGTAATCATTATAACTTGCATTTTCATATAATGATTTTGTTAAATCAGGAATAAACCATATCTGAAAAATATCTGAATTTTCATCTATCTCTTCTGCATGTGAAATTCCACTTCCTGCTCTGATAATTTGAACATCCCCTTCGTTTAAGGAAATCCATTTATTTAATTTATTATCAAAATGGTTTACATTTCCACTTAAAATAAAACTACAAATCTCAAAGCCTTTATGGGGGTGTAACCCTATTTTACTTTTTTCTCCTGGAGTCCATGCATGAGCCCAATAAAATAAATTAGAATAAGGCTTTACAATACCTCCGTCTTGAGGGAAACCTATAGGTTTGTTTTCTAAAATTTCACCGTTATTAAAACTTCCTTTAGCTTGATTTTCTTTAGTAATAACTCTAATCATAAATATGAAACGCTAGATAATATTAAAGGTTTATTTTAATTATTTCTTATATGCCTTATAAGTCTTACAAACCCTAAAACAAAATATATTATACTAAGCATTAAAATCCATTGAGATAAAAATGGTGAATTTATTTTTTCTGGTATATTGAAATAAACTAAAATAGAAATTGATCCCATAAACAAATACAAATAAGAAATTTTTAGTAAACTATACACTTGAAAGCTTTAAGTTAAATGTTGGTTAATTGTTTTTTTATTTCTAGAACTCGTTTCAATCTTAAATTCGTTTTTAAAGATGATGAATGTCCAGGATTAATTTTACTTCTATGAATCCTTTTTTGTAGCTGATGAAGTTTATAAAATAGTTTGCCCTTATCTACATTCATAATTTAAACCTAAAAATATTTAATCTAAATTCAAAATAAGTTATTTCAATATATTAAATTTTTACTCATGATAGTGATCATATAGGTATAGAGGAAGTGCCAATGAGAATCCAACAAATGATGCAATTATATATTTTGAAATATTTAAACCATTATTGATTTTTTTATAAATCAAATAGCTAAAAAAAGATAAGTATGCAATTGTTATGTCCCATGAAATCATAGAAGTTGGATGTGAAGAATAAATTTCTGATATAAAATAGTCAACTGTGGGATTAGGACTCTTTAAAAATAAAAATAAATGATAATAGGGGAGAATTACTCCCAGAATGCAAAGTAGTAAAAAAAGTAATTTCATAGTTATAAATTTAATTTCTTAAACATAAGAGATTAAGATAAACTATCAAAGTAATAATTTGAAACTATCAAAAAATTAAAAATTATCAAAAAAGATAGTTATTAAAAAAAAATGTAATTTAGAGAGATAAATAAGTGGGGTAGAATAAAATCCAAGGGTATCAGTCGGATAAAATAAACTACCCCTTACTTATTTAATATTATACTATACAGTCTAATTACGAACTTAATTCTATTGGGTTTCTTCAATCGAGAAAAAAAGATTTATTAACATAAAAAAATAATAAATTTCATCATATTCATTAAATACTTTTTTGAATTGTATAATGGATAATGTACGTTTACTTTATGATTAAATGTAAACTGATTAAGGAATTTATTGAAAAAAAAACTTACGTTATTAAAAGGTATAGATTAAAAATAATTTGGAGTGATGCTCTTCATAAAAAAATTTATGAATCATATTATATGCCTAAAAACTTCTAAAAATAAATTATTCTACATACGATGCTTTAAAATTTAAGGTCTTTTTAACCATATCTAGTTCACCTGTAGCTATAATAAATTTTCCATTTGATAGATTATCAAGAGTATACAATTTAAAAATATCCCCATTCTTTCTATAAATACCTCTTAAAATTGCTCTTGTTATTTCTTCTCCATTTTGTGTCCATGCTGTTCCAGTAAATTCACCTTGTCCATCAACATCTAGATGACTAGTAAAATTATAAGATAAATAAGCTCTACCATAAGGGCCAGCTTCTCCAGAGGCTGTCATCTTATAATTATTAAGATCTTCAGAATACATCATATCAACAACAAAATTAGCCTCAAAAAGACCATCACCATATTTTAAATCTTGTGAGAATAAATTAAAGGTTAAAAACATAATGGGTATAATTAATAATTTTTTCATAGTTTCAAATATTTAAATTAAAAGTTAAACTTAAACACAAGTATTTAAAAAAATAAATTATTGAATTAAAATTGATTTAATTCTAATACATGTATTGATTGGGACTAATTTTTACAATTTGTTTATTTTCCAAATCTATACCATAAAGGATTGAATTTCCTGCATCTTTTAAGCAACTTTTTGTGAATTCAAGACGACAATTTGTTTTATATTCATAAAAAAAAGCATCTCCGTCTAGATTATTTTCTTGACTTGTCAATTCTTCAATCTTATTTTCATCTATAGAAGATTTATTTTTAATTTTTGGTTCATCAAGTTCAACAATCATCATTTTTTCATCAGCTAATATTACAATTGCATATTTTTTACCTTTGGTTACTAACTTTTGTTCGTAAGGAACATTTTTGAGTATTTCAAAACCTGTCATGAAAACAACATTAATATCATTATATTTTTTATTATCAAAATGAACGGATTTGCAATTATATATAAGTTTAGCATCAAGGCTGTACGTTATTAATTGAAAAATTATAATATAAAAAAGAGTTGATTTATACATAAATTTCAGAATTAAATATATTAGTTATTAAATTTATAGATAGCAAAAGATATGATAAATAAGCAAGTAAAGACACCGCTGCTTAAAAGTAGAGTAGGAGCTCCCATTAACTGCAAAACTTTAAATATTCCACTCATAATAAAGCTACATAGTGCAAGTACACCTGAGATATAAACTAACTCTTTCAAATCAAATTGTAATTAATTTTTAATTAAAATTTTTAACATTTACAATCTACAAAAATCTATTTCAAATATCATTGATGTAGGGTTTTTTGTTTATATTTGAGTTCACCTAATTCTATGGTGCAAATCATAGAAGGTCATTAAGTCACCTATGGTAAGGTGGCTTTTTTTATTTAAAACCATTCATCAAAATTCTTCTAAACTAGATATACTTAGATTAAAATATTTAATTTATTGAAACTGCATAATTTTGATTACAAATTGCCACTGAAAAATAATAGGTTGTGTTATTATCGAAACAATTAGGACCATAAGCTACACCATGACATACATTATTTTTACAAAAAATTAATGTTTCATTATCTGAATCAAGTTCAAGTTTAATTACATCCCCCTGACCATAAGTCGTTCCATAAGAAGGTGTATTACCGCCTGACAAACAATTATTAGAAACACCATAGCCATATAACGCACCTTTTTCAGCAATCCAACCATATCCTCCTGGATTAGAATAAAGGGTAGATCCATTGGTATTACCCTGATCAACACCAATTACCATATCAAAGGCATTACCAGGAGTATTACTATAACTATCTATAGTAAATTCTACAGTTTTTATACCAGTTCCCATTGAAATTCCAGGTAATAAATAAACACTTTGCCAATTACAAGAATTCCCTGCTACTTGTGTACTCCCAACAGTTCTATTATTATTTGAAATAACTATTTTTGATCCTTTTGTATTTGGATCAAAATTAAAATTTGAAAAAGACTGACTACTTGTAGGTTTATAAATTCCCTGAAATGTTGGTAATATTTGAGTAAACAAATCTTTACAAATAAAAATTAAAAAAAATAAGAGAATAAGCTTTTTCATGTATGTAATTTAAAACTATATATAAAAATTTTATAATAGATAATTTAAAATTATTTTGATAAAATGTTGGCTAATTCTTTTTCTGGTATATGACCTAAATCATTTATTTCTTTCATCCAATTTTCTAATTTAAATCTTAAATTTTTTATTTCTTTTGAATAATTTTTATTTCTAATTAAGTTATTTAATTCAAAAGGATCATTCTTCAAATCATAGAATTCCTCTTCGTTTTTAGGTACTTGAAACCATAATTTTTGATTATCTGATAATAAATTTAAATTGTTTAATTGATTTAAATGTTTCATTAATTTCATCTGTTTCCTATAATTTATATCTAATGCATGGGGTTTATTAACATTGTAATTTTTAATGTATTTGAATTTTTTACTTTTTACTGCTCTAATCATATCAACTTGATTATCAAATCTATCACTAGCTGTAAATAAATATTCTCTTTTATTTTTAGATTTAGAATTACCTAAAAAAGCTTTGCCTTGATAAGTTTTTGGAATATCAATATTTACTATAGAAAGAATAGTTGGAGCAAAATCAATGAAACTAAGCATTTCACTATTTCTTTTCTCTTTAATATTTATTTTTTTTGGAAATTTAATAATAAGTGGCACTTTAGATCCAGTTTCATAGATTGCTCTTTTGTAACGAGGGAAGGGCCCACCATGATCACTAAAAAAAAATATATAGGTATTATCATATAATCCCTGATCTTTTAGTTTCTTTATAAGAACCCCTACTTCTTTGTCCATTTCTATTAAATTTGAATAATTTACAGCAAAAGCATGTTTAGTTATTGAATCGTTTGGAAAAAAAGGTGGAATAATAAGATTTTTAGGATTCACTTTTAATTTTTCTTTATCTCTTTTCCAAATTGATGATTCATGAGTAATATTAAAATTAAAAACAGAAAAAAAAGGTTGTTCATTATTTCTGTTTTCCCAGGTAGCATTTTTATTAGATTGATCCCATGCTTCTTCTCTTAATTTAAAATTATAATCTTCTTTTGAATTGTTAGTACAGTAGTAACCTTTTGCTCTTAAAATTTGAGTAAATGGAGTGATATTTTCTGCTAAATTTGAGGAATAATAGGGTATATCTATGGGAACATCCAAATCATTATATATATTAATTTTCCTAATTTTATTATTTCCATCATAAGCCCTCATATTTCCTGTTCCAATAGAATTTGGATACATTCCTGTTATAATTGCACTTCTTGCTGGAGCACATACAGGATAAGGAGAATTCATATTATCATATACAATTCCATTTTCTATTAAGGAACTTATATTTGACAATTTAATAGATTTATTTCCATAAAAAGGAAAAAAATTTTGAGATTGATCTTCTACGACAAGCCAGATAATATTAGGTTGAACTTTATTATTAATATTATTACAACTGGTTATAAAAAATATAAAAATAATTAGTATTATTTTCATAAACTCAATCTACAACTATATAAGAAAAATTCAAAAGGGAAGTAAGGCTCTAATTAATTCTTTTTATGAGTCTACCTGAGTAAATCTTTTTTGGTATTTGATTAGAATATACAATCTCGCCAGATACAATAACATAATTGATACCTTTAGACCTCAAAGAACTATTTTCAAATGTGGCTTTGTCTTTTATAGAATCAATATCAAATAATACTAAATCTGCAAAATAACCTTCTTTAATTTCACCAATATTTTTTAAATTCAAGTTCTTTGCGGCTTGAAAAGTCATTTTATTGATTTTAGCTTCAAGAGTTTGTCCGGTATCCATATTTAAATACTTTGGAAATGAACCCCATCCTCTTGGATGTCCATTTGGAGAGCCATCTGAGCATAAATTTGTATAAGACCAATTCATAATAGATTTAATATCTTCTATATCCATTGATTTAGCAATAATACTTTCACCTTGTATTATTTGCGACATTCTTATGAGCTCAATATAGGTGGTAACTGGATCTTCATTTCGTTCTTTAGCTATTTCTTTCAAAGTCAAATTTTCATACTCAGGTTTCGCATTAAAACTGCTAATTATCATGTCTTCAGGAGTTGTTAGTTCTGTAAGAGCAAATTCTGCGGTTTCTCGATTTTCGAAATCTCGATTAGGAAACAATACTGTCATTGTAGATTGCCAGTATTGATATGGATAGATATCGGCAGAAATATCAATACCTTTTGCTCTGGCACTATCAAGTTTTTTTAATATTTCTGGAGCTTTTCCCCAAAGCCCCTTTTTCGCAAGTTTAAAATGTGAAATTTGAACAGGAATTTTTGCATCATGACCAATCTGTATTATTTCATCTATACTTTTAACAAGATTGATATCTTCACTTCTCATATGGCTGATGTAACGTCCTCCGTGTTTTGAAGTAATTTTTGCAAGCTGAATGATTTCAGCAGTACTCGAATATATTCCTGGATCATACTCTAAACCCGTGCTAAGGCCTAAAGAACCATTATTCATCTCAGTTTCCAACAACGATTTCATATGTTCAATTTCTTCTTGAGTGGCTTCACGTTTAAAGTCATCACCCATTACTTCATATCTTAATCTTCCATGTCCAGAATAAGAGCCCACATTAATTGACCATGGAGCATTATCAATTAAATCCATGAATTTTTTTATAGGAAATTGAGAAGTTCCATCTTGACCAATTATAATGGTGGTTATACCTTGACTAATAGCTGATTCTTTTGTTCTTAGGCTGTCCCAATCATGATGACTATGTGTATCAATGAAACCAGGACTTAAAACTAATCCTTCAGCATTAATTATAGAATCTGTTTCTAGTACCTTCAAATCTCCAATCTCAATTATAGTATTACCTTCTATACGAACAGATGCTACTATTCTATCTGAACCACTGCCATCAATTAGTATTGCATTTTGAATAAGGAGAGTATTTGGCAACTCATGCTTAAATTGAAAACACAATAATCCGAGAATTAGGATGAATGCCATTCTTTTTAGTATTGTAATATTCATGGTTTGCAAATTATAATCAGTTTCAATCTATCAAGATTCAAGAGAAAAGCCAAATGGATATTAAGATGGATCACATTCAAAAAAAATAGTTTATTACAACTCATTTAATTAGAGGTGTTCTTATGATTTATAAATCATATAGAAATTACTTTTTCCCAGTCTACTTTATCATTATGAGAATGAGTGAAACCAATTAATCTTTCTTTCTTTATTGTTTCAGAATCTCTAAATGCAATTATATAGGTTTTCCTCCATTCGTTTGAATTATTTCCACCTGATCCATGAATAATTTTTTCATTGTGAATGGTAATATCCCCTCTTTTCAAAGGAAGATATATAACTTTATCATTTGGTTTTGATTCAATAACTAAAGTATGGGAATTGTCACGATCAGAATTAGATTTTTTTTCATCATTATGATATGATTTTGGTTTATGTATTCTAAGACCATCTTCCTTATTAGTTCCAGGAATAACTTGCAAACAACCATTAATTACATCAGCATCAGATAGTGCTAATGAAAAAGTAGCGGTCCAGGTATTTTTAGTTTTAGGCCAATATCCCAAATCCTGATGCATTGAAAATTCAGCACCTTTTTTAGAAGGTTTTTTAGCTAAAAATTGCTCGTAATCCATTTCAGCTTTTCCATTTTTATATAATTGTCTTGCAATATCTTTAGCAATTTTATAAAAAACATTTTCTTTAAATGATGGCATATATTTTCCAGGTAACATAGCATTTATTAATTGAAATTTTTCAAATGGAGTTCCATAGGGTTGAGACATATCACAAAAGTCTCTCTTC
Organism: Marinoscillum sp.; assembly: GCA_042095375.1. Lineage (GTDB taxonomy): Bacteria > Bacteroidota > Bacteroidia > Cytophagales > MED-G16. Next base: position 4,469 of record JBELBJ010000008.1, on the reverse strand, counting down.
ATTTTTTTTTGTTCTTTTCCAGAAATAAAATGATCAAAAATAGGATCAATAGACTTCATTTCTTTTTCAGTTAATACGTCCTTAAGAACTAGATATCCCTGATTATTATATTGATTAATCTCTTTTTTACTAACTAAATACTTTAGTCCTTTTTTAATTTCTTTATTCATATCTTATATCTACAATCTACAACTATCTAAGGAAAATTAAAAAAAAGGACTTTGTTTTAGAATTTAGAAATGACTCGAATAAAGAGTAATATTAGAATTAGATTTTATTTTCTTAATAGATTGCTTTAATATATTTTATTTCTAATTTGAATTCTCCTTCTTGTTTATCTGAAATTTGTATACCCAATGAATTTATTTGACTTATATCTAAATCAGGATAATTATTATAAGAATATCCTCTCCAAAATGGTCTGAAATCCTCAATCTTTAATTCCACTTCAACCCATTTATCTTTAGAGGTTTTAAAATCAGAAGAATAGGATGCTCGTCTATTGTTTTGCCTAAGACGTAATTTATAAATATTACCATCACCCCTAAATTTTATCTTTAAATATTTTACACCAGTTAAAGTTTCTGGGATAAAACTTAATCTTGCCGAAGCAAATCCTCCATTATTTTTTAATGATAAGTACCCATTAAAAATTAAATTTTTTTCATCATTTAATGATAGGTAAGATGTAGAAATCCCACCCATAACATCATCATTAACAATATTCCAATTTTTTAAACCAATATTTTTTTCTGGATTAAATAAATCAATACTCTGTTCATCCATTAATTCATAAGTTTGAGAACAAGATACAAGAGAAATAAATAGTAATAACGTTATTAGTGTTTTAATATATAATAGACTTTTAATATACGTGATAAACTAAAAAAGGATTTATTTTTTTTTTGTTTAAATATCTTTTTAATTACATATTCTTTTCAATAAAAGAATATGGAATAAGAAATAATTACTTAAAATATAATATGGACACAGGTTTTTTAATTGCATTAATTGTTTTGCTTGGAGGTGGATTTATTCTGATACTTAAGAAAAAGAAAAAATCTTAAGAAACTAAAATTCAATTAAAAGAAGAGTAGAGTTAGTTTCTGTTAATCGAATTTTTTTTATTTAATAAAATTTGCCAATTCTTCGGCTAAGCTCTTGAAAACTTTATCTTTTTCCTTTTTTTTAATCTCTGCTTTTCTTTGTCTAAAGGATATAATAACATCTCCATTTTTATCTATTATCATACCATTAAAATATTTAATAACAGCATATTCTTGAAAACTATAGACTAAAACATAATCTGGGTTTTTATGACTGACATTAAAACCAGCAAATGTTAAATTACTTTCAATAGCATTATTTTCTTCATAATAAAGGGGTCTAAGAGAATCAACTCTAATTATACCATTTTTATTATATTTTCCATTTTCCTTAAACTCAAAGGTTTGTGTAAATCCGTTAAACGAGATAAATAAGAATATTAATAGGTTTCTCATATTGTTGAAAATACCCAATAAACAAAAACTGCAGAAATTATAGTTACAACGATTAGAAAAATAACTCCTGCTAAATGTGATTCTTTTGTTTCCTTGTTATAGATAAAGTCTCTTAATTTCATATTTTTTATTATTTCTTTAAATTATCTCTTATTTCTTTTAATAATTTAATTACCTCATCGATTCTTAACATCCACGCACCAAACAATCTCATTGTAAGCACTATACCTATTATTATAGATATACCAATAATAAATTCCATCTTCCAAACCTACAACTATTCAGGAAAAATTCAAAAGATGGGTTTTTTTGTTTAGCTAAGTAATAATACTATAATAGAACCAATAGAGACACCTATTAAAAACCAAAAGATTCCTATTTGTGTTCTGCTATAGTTTTTAAAACCTTCACCTAATTTATTCATAGTATAAACTTTATTTAATGTATTTTTTCATTACTTTATTTTTTTTTGATAAAGATGCCTACATAATAGAGCTATTCCTATAATATATAAACTGATATTTAGTTCAGCTGGAAACCAATTATCTATAGTTTTAATTCCAATCGCATCCTTAATTGTTAAACATACAATTGTAGTTACTCCAATTGTATACTGGTATTTATCAAAAAAATCTTTCATCATTAATTAAAACTGCTTTAGCATAGACCTTAAAACTGGCTCGTAGGCGTCAGCATATCGAACCATCCCTAGATCATTTGGGTGGGAGCCATCAGTAGCTCCCTCTCCATCATTACCCAATAAATTATCTCCATCCAAATAATATAAATATCCTACACCTGAATCAGTCAATTTTTTATATGCTTTTTTGAGCGCAGTTCTGCTTTTTTGATGATGAATTTTTAATGAAGGGAAAAATGGAGTGTTGGTAAAGCTCCTGTCTTCAACTAAAAGTATAGGTGTTTTATTGTGTGCTTCCCTGAGCTTTTTAACTAATGGGATTGTTCGTTCTGAAATACTAGTCTCGTTCATATTTGGGAGGCAATCAATTACAAATGCACAAGGATTTAACTCTGCTAGCAGAGATGCAACTTCAGCTTCCATCCAACCATTTCCCGAAAAGCCAAGATTAATTGTGGGTCGTCTGAATCTTCTACCTATAATAGCAGGAATTGCTAATCCTGGTCTTGATGCACAAGCGCCTTGCATAATTGAAGTTCCATAGAAAAGGATTGGTTTTTCCTTTCGAGGATATAATGGTTTAAAAAACTTACCATTTTTAATGCCAATTTCCATATCTTCAACTCCATTGTATAAAGGTAAATACATTGTATAGGTTCGAGAACCAGGTGCTAATCCTTGAGCTACTGATGTATCGATTTTTTGTTTTTTAGGTCCTACGACAGATACCCAACGGTCAATGCCTTGATCATCTTCACCATATAAATCCACTCCACTAACACCTGTTGCAGGCATATGAAACATAGAAAGTCTTTCTAGATGTAATTTATATCGAATATATATATTTGGTGAATCGGTAATAAATCTCAAACACATTCCAGCAGAGTGTCTAGATAGGTTCCAGACTGGTTTACGAACAACGCCCTCTGCTTTTGAGGGTAAACGATCAAAATATCTTTTAGTATCTTTCCACCCTTTCCCTTCTACCCCTATGTCTTTAGCGTTGTACCAATCAATTTCTTCTTTTAATATTGAAGTATTTTGAGCTAATAAACTTGGAGAAAGACCTAAAGTTATTACACCAGTAAGCATTTGAGAATTAAATCTTCGGCGACTGTATTGATTGTTGTTGAACTCTGCCATTATATATATAATAATTTCATTTTTACAATCTAATTATATCTAAGATAAATTCAAAAAGGGAGTGGTTTTATCGATTTCTTCCAATAAAAAACATATTAGTCTTTTTTTTATATTCTTTATAATCTGGCCGTTTCTTTGATGAGTAATATTCTGATGGAATTACACCTGTATAATAAACTAATGTGTTGTACATAATTATAGATAAATAGAACATGGAAATCAATATACCTAGCCATATCACATCTCTTTCAGCTATATGTAAATAGAAAAATGATGGCAGAGAAGATAAAATGAGTGAATTCCAAACCATCCATTCTGAGAAGTAGTTAGGATGCCTACTATACTTCCATAATCCAATATTACAAACTTGTTTTTTTCTGTTTTCTAAGTAAGCCTTCTTTAAATATTTTTGTTTTTGAATGTCTGCAGTATGTTCCATTACAAAAAATAGTAACCAGAATGAATATCCTAAAATTTCTATTATAGATAGAAATTCTTGAGGATTAAATGCCTGTAAAATAGCGGGAATTGATAGAAAAGTTATATTAGCCAAACATTGTAACATTATTTCATATTGAAGAGAAATATCAACATTAGTAAATCCTGACTTTTTCCATCTTTTTCTTTGATATTGATAGCGAGAAAGTTCGGTATTAAGATGTCCCTTTTTAAGTAATATTAAGGAACCTATACCCATTCTTAAACCAGCAAATAAATACATTATACTAATAATATACTTTCTAAGCCAATAACCTTCACCTAATAATAAGACTAAAACACCAATAATAACAAGTCCAAAAGGCCAACCAATATCAACATATGACATTCTTTTAGTTATGTAAGCAGGAATACAGACTACTAAAATAAAAAGTAGAACTTGTAAAAATCCATTCAAAGAAACAAAAAAATTAAAAGTATTACTGAAATAAAGAACAACAAAGCAAATTAAAAAAGGTACATAGGTGAGAATTCTTTTATTTGTTTTTTCGAAAGAGTTTATCATAAACTAAATCTACAAACATCCAAGAAAAATTCAAAAGGGGGAGAGGGGTTAGTGGGTTTTTATGTTAATTGTGGTATTTTCTAAGGTAATTTAAATAAATCCTCAACTTTACTTTTATGAAAAGCAAAGGTTACATTTAAAAATATATTATATATATATCTAAACCTTTAATAAAGTGGCA
>JBELBJ010000007.1:20637-46614 GCA_042095375.1 Marinoscillum sp. | reverse complement strand
ATAGACCAAGATGGTGCACCTGACAAATGAGATCCAAAAAAACGATATTCTAAACTTAAATGATAATCTTCAAATTCCTTTAAAATATAAAAAATATGGCCGAATTTATCGTTAAATTGATCATATCCATCATATGAAACTTCTAAAACACCATCCTTAACTTTAAAAGTATTATTAAAATTATCATTTACTTTATGGCCTCTAATTTTAATTTCCCAGCCCTTCAAGTTTTTACCATTAAATATATCTATCCATTTATTTTCAGGAAAATGTAAAATAATTGAATTGATACTTAAATAAAGGAGTAAAAACATATAATTTAATTTGAAGAGTGAACTGGTTGATTTACTGTCTTGGACTATTTACAATATAGGTTCCCCAATCTCTACCAAATAATAAATTTATACCAAATCTAAAATTAATAAATTGAGCTCTAGAAGGCCTCATAGCAGCTGCTATATTATCAGATAATAAATAAAATTGAACAGGTCCACCACGTATAGTCATACCAATACCTAGATTATTATAGTTTCCATTAATGGCAGAATAACTAGCTGAAAATGAAAACCACTTCACTGGCTTTGCATTAGCAGATAGAGTTAATGAAAAATCAGAATTATTTTCATAGAAATAGAATCTTGATAATAAACCAAAATCTAATTTATAATTATATTTATAATTTCCATAAAAATACAATTTTGTTGGAATTGGAGTTGAATATTTATTTTCTGAATTTGTAATCTTATAAGAGTTTTCTAATGAATCTAACATTTCATCTAAAACATCATCCGTTGATTTATAATCAGCATCATCTTCATTAATAGATTGAGTTAAATCAACACCATTAAATCTATAAGAAGCATTTGCAGATAAATTATAAACGCCTTTTTTCCATCTTATGGTTCCAAAATCAATTAAGCTAGCACCAAAAGTAATTTTATCTGAAAATTCATAGGTTGCACCCAAATCCAATGCAAAACCTTTGTTTTTAGTATTTCTAAGATAACCAATTAAGGAATCTGTATCTTCAAGGTTTGAAGAATTAACATCATCGATTAGACCTTCATCATCAAATGTAAAAATTAAAGGAGATGAAACATTTGCATCAGCTAGTGCTGTATATTGTAAAAAAGAGGGCAAATCATCTGACAATAACTGCATATTGAACTTATCAGCATTTAAATTACCTTTTCCAAACAAAAATTTCGTTCTAACGCCAGCAGAAAATCTTTTATCAAATAACATTATATCTTTTGTGAAACCAATACCATACTCTCGATAATGAGTCATATTCATGGACATATTACCTAAATCAAAGTTTTTTCCTAAATAATTAATATTACCTTCATGAAGAAGAGTGAAAAAACCTTTATCAATACCAATCTGACCTAAAAGTCTTTCTTTTATATCAAAAGAAACTCTAAAATTATCAAAACCTAACCATTCTTTTTTACTTCTACCTCTAATTGCAAAACTGAAAAGATTAATAGTCGACTCTAGAGAAAGCTTATTTTTATTTTTTAGTTTCTTGTAAAATTTTGGAATATCAATTATTAATGAATCACCTGCCGGTCTATAATGAATTAAATCTGAGTAAGCAAAATCGAGACTTGATTTCATACTTATTCCAGAGAGAACAGGAAGTCCTATATACAATTTACTAGAATCATCATACAAAGACGGATTAAGTTCATTATTATTTGGTAATCCTTTCAATCCATACATGGTTAAAAAACCTTGAGAAAACCCACTTAGTGAGAAAAATATAAAAAACAATAAGAGTGAATATCTCATTATTAATCTGAATAAAATTGTTTTTAATTTTTTCATCGATTAACCACCATTTAGATTACTAATGTTAAATAAAACTTTCATGGCAAGCATAAACTCTAAACTTGCATCTGAAGTAATGTTAACCCCTTTATTTTGAAAGGAATTTACTTTTACTTGATATATCATTCTAGTTGATTTATAAATTTTATCAGACTGAGACTTATTCAAACTTAATTTAGCAGTACCCTCAGAATTAGCACTTATAAAAGACGAATCATCGACTGGTGCCGGATCAATAGTAAATGGATCTAAAGTGACTAAAGGAGTATTGGAACTATCATCTAAGAATGATATAATAACAGATAAACCTAATGGTAAACCAGATGTAAATTGCATTGACATTTCTGCGCTTTTAAAATAATCATTAAAATCTTCGTATGAACTATCAAAAGAATCAAGATTAGTTGTATCACTATAACTCATATCTTTAGCTGAAATTTGAAATGGAACTTCAAAAAACAATCCCCCAGATACCTTTGAATCACCATAAATAAAATTATTTGAAACAGTAGTGTCATCTGGGTTAAGTTTTACTGATCCTTTATAAGATATAGATTCATCAGGAGGTAAATCTAAAAGACCAACAATATTAGAATTATCTTTATTATATGCAATAACCGTTTCAACCTCACCCTCCGAAACTGTTTTAGGATAATTTATACTCTGTTTTTCTGCATCAAGTGATGAAGTATTTCCTATTTTATCAATTCCTGTAACCTGAAGATCTAATTGCGCTGGAATCCCTATAGAGCTTTTTAATGTAAGACCCATACTAGGGTTAGTAAGAGAAAATTCACCATCCACTTTATCATAAAAATCAAAGAAATCAGCTCCTATATCAAAATTACCAGAATCAAGTTTAACTTCCATCTGACCAAAATTACCTTCAGCATAATCTAATTCTAAATTAGCGAAACCTGCAGTAACAGATATTGTTTGACCAGAAGCATAATTAATATATGATCCTCCTGAACTTACACCAACTTCAAATTCTGCTAACAAAGAATTATATGTAGAGGTTGTAGGTGAAAATAAATCTAGTGTAGAACCAGTTATATGCCATGCATAATTTATAGTTTGTCCACTAGGTATACTAATCGTAGTTTGAAGTGTATCATTATCTTTAATTCCTCTAGGAAGTTTAATTTTCATCTCCATATCTACAGTCATAGCAGAAGATATTGTAAAATTGATTGTACCAGTTTTTAAAGTAAGCTTCTTTAATTTTATACCGTCGCCAATATCTACTGGATATTCAGTTGAGCTTTCAACTGCTTTAGAATCAGTTACCTTAACTACCCCAGAGTTAATTTTAGCATTTTTAATATCAACCTTTATACCCATATAAGATCCATCTAAGTTAATTGATACATTTGATCCTGAAGAACCAGGTGTTACAAATTCTTTCAAATTAACTGTCATTGCATTTGTAAAAGTTTTTCCTGCTAAATTAAGTGAAACAGTTTTAGTTTGACCTGCTGCTACATCAGTAAAAACAAACTCTCCAATAAGAGTTCCTCCACTTCTCAATTGATATGTAGCACTAACTATAACAGGAAGTTGGTTATCCATAGTAAGTTCCATAGTTCCAGATTGGAAAGTAGCAGACTGAAATTGATCTAATGCAGTAAAATTGTAATCTCCTCCAGATAATCCACTTGAATTAAAACCTGGAAAAGGAGCTTGAGCACCATCAAATGCATTTAAGCCAGATAAGGCAGGAAAATTATCAGTTAAATTTCTTAGCGTAATTTTTGTTTCTGTACCTGAAACATCAGCAATATCAACTGTTTCAGTAGTCATACTTTGAGATATACTAGTTGAAACGCTTGATATATCAAATACTTCACTCAATGACACATCAATAAGATCAGGTTGATCATATCTAATTTTTAATAAATTTTTATTGCTTTTATCAATAATAATAGTAGTATCAGATTTATCCAAAAAATCTTCTATAGTTGCCTTTACTCTAGCAATAGGAAAAGCAAAACCAGGCTTATAAACAACTTGATCAGATATTTTATCAAAATCAAATTCATCAAGATTACATGATGAGATAAAAATGATAATTAATAATGATAAACTGGAAATCTTTAAAAAGTATTTTTTCAGCATCAATTTCATTTAAAAATTAAAAAAATATGGAACTAGTAATTTTAAATTTAAATTTAACGATAAAAGTAAGCAAAAAAGAATAAAAAATTAAGATATTAAGTTAAGTTTTAGTTAAAATATCAATTTTTATTATCATCTACATATCCCAGTTTAAATCTTTCTATATTTGAAATTGAATGTTCAATTTCAAATATAGAATCAACTTTATTTAAAATTTTTAAATTTTTGTTAGATATATCATAAATCTCCTTAGGATCATTATTTAAATTATACAATTCAATACTTGTATTTCCTTTAAAAATATTTTTTTTAATTGCTTTCCATTTTCCCAATCTAACACCTTGTTGGCCACCATAAGCAGGAAATTCCCAATATAAATATTCATGAAAATTTTGCTTATCTAATCCTAGCATTATTGGTTTCATGGTAATTCCATCAATTTTTTCAGAGAAATTGATATTTGCTAAATCACAAATTGTTGGAAAAAGATCATAGCTTGCAAATATTTCATTTACAACTTTTCCTTTTTTTATTTTTTCAGGCCAAGATAAAATCATTGGAACTCTTATTCCACCCTCATAAATATACCCCTTCATCCTATCTTTCTTATTTTGAAAAATACCAGTACTATTAAAATACTCATAATCTACACCACCAGCATAAGTTGGACCATTATCACTTGAAACGATTATAATTGTATTATCATAAATATCTAAAGATTTAAGTTCTTCGATAATTTCTCCAACTTGAAGATCTATATATTCAATCATTGCGGCATAAGTAGCTCTTGGATATCTTGTAGGGAAGTAGCCTTTATCACCAATATAGGGATCTTCTTTACCAATAATTTTTTTATACTTATCTATCAAATATTTTGGAGCTTGAAGAGGTGCATGAGGTAAAGGACTGGCGTAAAATAAAAAGAATGAATTCTTTTTATTTTGATTCAAAAAATTAATTGCTTTTTTATGCATAATTTCTGGTGCATAATCATTTTGACTAAATATATTATAGTTTAATTCATCATAAGGGTCCGAATCTATTGGTAATTTAAGTTTGGGTGATAGTACCTTATTATTTAAAATATCCTTTTCTAAATTTTCCCATAAATGTGGGGGATATAAATTATGTGCCATTCTTTGACAATTGTATCCATAAAAATAATCAAATCCCATATTTGATGGAATGGATTTTGAATTAGGAGGTCCTAAACCCCATTTACCTACCATAGCTGTTTTATAACCTGAATTTTTTAGTAGCATAGGAAATATCAAAGTATTCTCACCAATAGGATATTGTCCTTCTAGGTTTGGATTTTGAGACATTTTATGATAATCCCATACATCACCTCTACTACCATACTCATGATTGCCTCTTATGGGAGTATTCCCTGAATGAAGCCCTGTTAAGAAAATACTTCTAGATGGTGCACATACCGGAGATCCTGAATAAAAGTTTGTGAATTTCACACCAGAATTGGATAGTTTATCAATATTTTTAGTTTGAATTATTTTTTGACCATATGCTCCTAGTTCACCATATCCTAAATCATCAAAAAAGAAAACTATAATATTAGGTTTTTGAGAAACATTGTTATTACAGCTAAAAAAAAGAAAAAAAGAAAAGAAAATTAAACCTCTTAACATCGGTTCAATTTAAGAAAAATATTATAAATTTTTAAGTTCAGAAGATAATCTTTGAAGACTATCTTTTGCATCTCCAAAATACATTTTGGAATTATCTTTAAAAAATAATGGATTTTGCACCCCAGCGTAACCAGGATTCATACTTCTTTTTAATACAACCACACTTTTTGATTCCCATACTTTTAATATTGGCATTCCAAAAAGTGGACTTGATGTATCGTCAATTGCATCAGGATTAACTACATCGTTTGCACCTACAACGATAGCTAAATCTGTAGAAGTAAATTTTTCATTAGCTTCTTCTAACTCTATAAGTTTAGAATAATCAACATCAGCTTCAGCTAATAAAACATTCATATGACCAGGCATTCTTCCAGCAACTGGATGAATTGCATATTTTACTTCAACATCATTTTTTTCAAGAGTTTCTTGAATTTCTTTACATATTTTTTGAGCTTGAGCAACAGCCAAACCATAACCAGGAATAAATATTACACTTGATGAATAAAATAGTTGAACTGCAAAATCTGAATCTGATATTTCTTTAATATCACCATCTTCAGATTTTTTTGAAGATTTTCCTGATGCTGAAAAACCTCCAATTAGTACATTAAAAATAGATCTGTTCATAGCTTCACACATTAAAACAGTTAATATTGTACCAGCTGCACCTACAAGAATACCGCCTAATAGCATAACATTATTATTAAAAATTATTCCAGTTAAAGCAGCTGTAATTCCAGTAAATGAATTGAGTAGTGATATTACTACAGGCATATCTGCACCTCCTATCGGGGCAACAAAGAAAATACCGTAAATAAGAGAGATTATAAGAACAAATAAAATATAATTAAAATCAAAAAGGTTAATAAAATACAAATAAGAAAAACTGATAATAATTAATAGAAGAATAATATTGATAATATGCTGATACGGCAAACTAAGCTTTTCTGACCATTTATATCCATCAAGCTTAGCAAATGCTAACATGCTACCTGTAAAAGCAACTGAACCTATAAAAAGACTAATTATAAGGGTAATTTTATAAGAAAAAAATGTGTCGGTATTTATTGACGATACCTTATAAAGCTCAATAAATGATAATAAAACAGCACTTAAACCACCAAGGCCATTAAAAATAGAGACCATTTGAGGCATTGATGTCATTTGGACATTTTTAGCAACATAAGTACCAATTAATGCTGATAAAGAAATTGGAACTAATATCCAAATTAAATTATTAAATGTAGATTGATCTTTGATTTCAAAAAATAGTGTAGCAAAAATTGCTAAACCCATTCCCATAGAAGCTAAAAGATTTCCTTTTTTTGCAGATTCAGGATTACTCTGAAGTCTTAATCCCCAGACCAATGAAAGTGCTGCCAATAAGAAAACTAAATTAAACATATTACTTTTTCTTTTTTTTCTTAAACATTCCCAACATTCTATCTGTTACAATAAAGCCACCAAAAACATTAATTGAACCAACAAATAATGCCATAGAAGCTGGAATCAAAATTGTTAAATTAGATGGATCAGTTTGCCTAATCAATATGATAGCTCCTAAAACAACTATTCCACTAATAGCATTTGCACCAGACATTAAAGGGGTATGTAGTATTGTAGGAACTTTTGAGATTACTTCAAACCCTAAGATTATTGTGAATAATAATAGGTAAATAAATATTTCATTTTCAGTAATATAATTGAATAAAGTTTCCATTTAATTAAATTTTATTTTTTTTGTAATGTAACACTGTTTAAAAATTTCATCTTCTTCATTGTTAGAAATTTTATTATCATTAATTATATATTCTAAAAAATTGTAAACATTATTAGAAAATAAATTGCTAGAATCTTGAGAAAGATCAGCTGATAAATATGAATTACCAAGAATTTTAATATCATTATATGTTATCATCTTACCATCTTGAGTCATTTCACAATTACCACCAGACGCTGAAGCAAGATCAATTATAACTGAACCCGGTCTCATTTTATCAACTATAGATTTAGGAATTAAAATTGGGGATTTACCTCCTAAAACTTGTGCAGTAGAGATTACAACATCGGCTAATTCTAACCTTTTAGAAACCTCTTTTTTTTGTCTTTCTAAGTATTCTTTAGTTTGCTTTACAGCATACCCACCAGCAGAAGAGTCTTCAACTGCTCCCTCAACTTCAATAAATTTTGCACCTAAACTTAAGACTTCTTCTCTTGCAGCAGATCTTGGATCAGAAGCTTCAACTATAGCACCTAACCTTTTTGCAGTTGCAATAGCTTGAAGACCAGCTACACCAGCACCCAAAACAACAACTTTAGCAGGCTTTATACTACCTGCAGCTGTTATAATCATCGGAAACATTCTAGGGAGTAATTCTGCTGCCTTTATAACTGACTTATATCCAGATAAATTTGCCTGAGAAGATAATATATCCATGCTTTGAGCTATAGTTGTTCTAGGAATTATTCCTAAATCAAATACATGAATTTTATTTTTTTCTAAAGTTGGTAAATACTTATTAGTATCTACGGAATTAAAATTGCTTAAATATATTTTATTTGAAAAATCAGAATTTAATTTATTTAATTCTAGTGGATTAATAGAAATTAATATATCGGATGTTTTTAATAAATCTGAATAACTAACGATAGATGAAAATTCTTTATAATCAGAATTTTTGAAATTACTAAGTTCTCCTGCCCCAGATTCTAAAAACAAATCATGGGAAGATTTTTTAAATTTTTTTGCAACTTCTGGAGTCAGTGATACTCTAGTATCTTTGTCCTCCTTAATAAATCCTATCTTCAATTTAACTTTATAAAATTTTTAATTGGTAATTTATAATTTAGTTTTTAAAAATTCTAGAATTGAATATTAAATAAGTAATATATAATAGAAATAATACAAAAATTTCCCATTTTAAAATGTAATATGGCCAAACACCAGATGCTAATGGATGATCAACATTTGGTGGTTTTGATAAATACATATAATTAGAATCTATCAAAAAATTTATAGGCATAATAACTAAAACTAATAAATTCAAAAAAAGAAAAGTTTTTAACCATGAGTATTTAGTTAATTTCATCTTTAGAATATAAAAAAGATAAAGCGGAAACAACATTATAGTTGAATGAACAAAATAATAATCAAAATAAAAAAATTTTATTCCTGTATAATCATCAATTAATGGTGTTAGTAATGCTTGAAAGCCACCTAAAACACCACAATAAAATGCTAAGTCAAACAAAAGCTGTTTTTTAGGTAGAAATAAGATAATACAACAAATCAATTGGGTGATATAACAAAGTTGAAGAGGAAGTCTTTTTTCAAAAAACCATGACCCTGAATATAAATGAAAAAAATTATATAAAAATAAAAATACAATTAAAGAATATGCAATAGCTTTAGCAAAAAAAAGTTTTTTTTCTTTATCTAATTTAGATCCTATAAATAATGAAATAGAAACATATAAAAAAGATAAAAAAGAATTTAAAATCCATTCATCAGATAAAAATTCTATTACATAATCCTCTCCCATTTAAATTTAATAATTATAATTTTTTTGCATATTTCTAATTAACATTAATACAGAAATCATGATTATTAAAAATAGAATCAGAGAAATAAAAAAGTTATTATACAAAATAAAGCCTATTAAAAAAAGACTACAATAAATTATAACTATTCCTAAAAGCATTGAAATAAAATTTGGAATAAAAGAACCTCTTTGTTTATTTATTTTAATATTATTTTTTTTTGCTAGTTTTAAAAATCCATTCCAACCTATACCTTTAGGTTTAACTAAATTATAAAACTCAGAAAGCTTAATAATATCTGTAGGTTTTGTAAAATACGTTACCGATAACCATGAGATTGTTGTAACAAAAACCCCTATAATAAGTTGTTCGTCCGTATTTAATTTAAAAGAAAATATTATTTCATGAAAAAATTCAAAATACAATGCTATCAAAAAAGAAACTATCATCCCTGATATTTCAGTATATGCATTAATTCTCCACCAAAACCATCTTAGAATAAAAATTAAACCTGTTCCAGCACCAATTTGTAATAAAATTTTAAATGCTGACAATGCGGAATCCAAATATAAAGCAATAATAGAAGAAATAAACATCAATAAAATAGTAGACATCTTTCCTACATTTACAATTTGATTTTCAGTTGCATCTCTATTTATGAATCTTTTATAAAAATCTAAGGTTAAATAAGAAGAGCCCCAATTTAAATGAGACGATAGAGTACTCATTAAAGCTGCAATTAATGATGCAAGAATTAAACCTAAAAGTCCACTTGGAAGATTACTAAGCATAGCAGGGTATGCTAAATCATCTCCAATTACATTTGGATCTAAATGAGGAAAATTTTTTGATATATCATCCAAATCAGGAAAAATTATTAATGAAGATAAAGCAATTAAAATCCAAGGCCACGGTCTTAAAGCATAATGAAAAATATTAAATAATAAAGTAGCTTTTAAAGCATGATTTTCATTTTTTGCGGATAACATTCTTTGAGCTATATATCCACCACCACCGGGTTCTGCACCTGGATACCATACACTCCACCATTGAACTGCTATAGGTATAATAAAAAGAGAAAATAATGATTTATAATCATCAAAATCAGGAAAAAAATTTAATTTACTTTCTACATTAGAATGTGAAAATAATGAACTTAAACCACCAATTTCATCCATTGAGACTATATAGATACATGCCCAAACTGAACCAATCATAGCAAGAATAAATTGAATAAAATCTGTAAAAATTACACTTCTTAAACCACCTAAGGTTGAATAAATAACAGTAAAAAAAGAAGTAAATAAAACACATTCAACAGGAGACATATCTAGTAACAACCCTCCTATTTTAATTCCAGCTAAACTAACAGATGCCATTATAATAACATTAAAAAAAAGACCTAAATAGATAGCTCGAAATGCTCTTAAAAAAGCAGCTTCTTCTCCACTGTATCTCTTTTCATAAAATTCTAAGTCAGTAAGAACCTTAGACCTTCTCCAAAGTTTTGCATAAAAAAAAACAGTCATCATTCCTGTTAAAGAAAATGCCCACCATTGCCAATTACCAGCAATTCCATCTTTTCTAACAATTTCGGTAACTAAATTTGGAGTATCAGCAGAAAAAGTAGTAGCGACCATAGAAACTCCTAATAACCACCAAGGAAGATTTCTTCCAGATAAAAAATATTGTTTAGAGTCTTTAGAACTGTTTTTTGATACTACTAAACCAAAAAAAAGAATTAAAAAAGTAAAAAAACAAACAATAATCCAGTCAAATGTTGATAACATAAGTTATTAAGGAAATGATTTTTTTTTAAAAATATTAAATAATAGCAAATAAATTATCAAATAAATTTTTATAATTTTGAATACTAAAGTCAATAATGAAAATTTTACATATTATACTTATATTTTTTCTATGGAATACAACCTACAGATGTAAAAAAGATGAACTTACAATTGATTGTAACGAGACAGCAAAAAAAATGATAGGTACGTGGACTGGGAGTCAATCTAATAATGCAAAAACTTTTAGTGATTCTTTCACATTAAAAGTTACTTCATCAGATGGATGTACTTTTTTTGGTGAAACTTCTTATTCACAATCAATTACAACATTCTCAGTAGTTGGAACAATAGATGAATATGGTTGGATTAAGTTTTCCGAAAATTTTTATGTAGTTGATGGTGGTGAATATTCAGATTGTATAGGATCAGGTTGGAGCAGTCCATGCAGAACAGTAAGATGGAGACCAGGAGCTGTCTTTGATGAAGTTAGATTTAATGAAGAAACTATTTCTGGAGAATGGGGTATTTCATGCTGGAGATGTGAATTAGAAGGTGGATTTACATTATTTAAAGAATAATTTTTTACTGTTTTTTTCTTAAAAAAAGATTAATTTCGCTTAACAATATAAAAAATGAAATTAGTAAATCTTTTACTTATTATTTTTCTATGGAATACTACATATCGTTGTAAAAAAGATGAGCTTACTATTGATTGTACGGATGCTTGTGAAAAAATGATTGGCACTTGGAAAGGGAGTCAATACTCAAATTCTGGTAACTTTAGTGAACAATTTACCATGAAAGTCACTTCATCTGATGGATGTAATTTTTATGGCGAAACATCTTATTCAAATTCCTCCTCAACTTTTTATATTTCTGGTAAGATTGATGAATATGGATGGATTAAATTTTCTGAAACAAAATTTATTGAAAATGGTGGCGAATATGATGATTGTTTAGCAAATAATTCATCGTGGTGGCGCTGTAGAAGTATAAGGTATAGAACTGGTGCAGAATTTGAAGAAGCAAGGTTTAAAGAAGAATCTTTTTCTGGAAAATGGAATTTATCAGGGTTTTCAGGTGGATATGATTTAAAAAAAGAATAATTAATGGAACCATCACTTTTAATTTTAGCTGGAGGACTTGGAAGTAGATACGGAGGATTAAAACAAGTTGATGGTTTTGGACCAAATAAAGAAGCCATATTAGATTATTCAATTTTTGACGCTATGAGGGCTGGGTTTAAAAAATTTATCATATTAACAACTGAAGAACTTATTGAATATTTTGAAAAAAAATATATTCCAATTTTTAATAGGTTTAATAATATAAGATATGATATTGTACCTCAACCTATGAATTATGGATTGGAAGATAATAAGTTGCCTTCAAACAGAATCAAACCTTGGGGAACAGGCCATGCTGTTATTTGTTGTGAAAGTGTTATTGATGAACCGTTTGCAACTGTTAATGCAGATGATTTCTATGGGCTTGGCGGATACAAAGAAATGTATAATACATTAAAAAAAATTGAAGAA
This sequence comes from Marinoscillum sp., assembly GCA_042095375.1. Taxonomy (GTDB): domain Bacteria; phylum Bacteroidota; class Bacteroidia; order Cytophagales; family MED-G16. Next base: position 34,146 of record JBELBJ010000007.1, on the reverse strand, counting down.
TCAGAGTTTCATGCTTGTGTAGTATCATATTTAATAAAAAATACCCTTTCTAAAAATGGAGAAGTTTCTAGGGGCATATGTAATGTTGATAAACATCTCTTAAAAGGGATTAAAGAAACTCATAAAATAAAACTGAATACAAAAGAAAATAAAATTTATGGATTACAAAATGAAACTAATAGAATACAAATTGATCAAAATCAGCAAGTATCGATGAATCTATTTGGTTTTAGAAAATCATTTGTAAATCACTTAAAAAGTGAATTTAAAAGATTTTTAAATTCAAATATTAATCATTTAACAAAGGAGTTTTTACTTCCTGAAATTCTAAATTCATTGATAGATGATAATAAAAACATTTATGCAAAAAATGTTGATGAAGAATGGTTTGGAATTACTTTTAAAGAAGATAAACCTGATGTTATTAAAAAAATAAATAGACTTGTAGCAGAAAAAAAATATCCTGTTTCTTTGTGGTAAATTTATATTTTTTGATTTGAAAAAAATTCTTATAACAGGCGGCTTAGGATATATTGGATCACATACTTCTGTTAATTTATTAGAAAAAAATTATGAAATAATAATAATTGACAATCTATGTAATTCTGAATTAGATATATTAAATTCTATCTATTCAATAACAAAAAAAAAACCTAAATTTTTCAATTGTGACATTACAAATTACGAGGAATTATTTCATTTATTTAAAACAAATAATATAGACTGTATAATTCATTTCGCAGCATTAAAATCAGTATCCGATTCAATTCAAAACCCTAAAAAGTATTTTTTTAATAATGTTGAAGGAATTAAAAACCTATTAAGATGTTGTGAAAAGTTTAAAGTAAATAAATTTATTTTTTCCTCCTCTTGTACAGTATATGGTATTCCAAAAATTTTACCTGTGAATGAATCTATGCCTTTTGGAGAAGCAAGTTCTCCATATGGAGAAACTAAAATAAAATCTGAAGAAATTTTATTAAAATTTTGTAAGAAAAATAAATTATTTAAAAATATTTCGCTTAGATATTTCAACCCAGTAGGGGCACATAATAGTAATTTAATTGGAGAAAGTCCTAAAGAAACTCCAAGTAATTTAGTTCCAATTATTACACAAAGTTGTTTTAATAAAAATATTAGATTAAAAGTCTTTGGTAATGATTATAATACCAAAGATGGAACTGCAATAAGAGATTATATTCATATAGAAGATCTATCAAAAGCTCACATAAAAGCATATGAATATATTAAAGATTCAAAAAATAATTATGAGTTTTTTAATATTGGAACTGGAATAGGATACTCAGTAATTGAAGTTATTAATACATTTGAAAAAATTTCTGGAAAAAAATTAAATTATATGTTTGCAGACAGAAGGAAAGGAGATATTGAAAAAATTTATGCAGATACAAAAAAAGCAAATGAAAAAATGAAGTGGAAAGCTAAATTTGATTTAAAAAAGATGTTGGAATCTGCTTGGTCATGGGAACTCAAAAGAAATAGCAATAAAAAAACTTTGATATAATTAAATTAATCCTAATATTTAATCTTTAAATTTAAAATCAAAAACATGAAAAAAATATCAATATTATTTATTCTAATTTTCTTTAATTCTAGCGTTTATTCTCAAATGCAAACTAACTTTTTAGAACCGGTTGCAAGTCCACAAGCATCGGTATCTCAAAATGTTGGAATGACAAAAATAGAAATTTACTATTCATCACCTAGAGTTAAAGGCAGAACAATTTTTGGTGATTTAGTTCCATATGATAAATTATGGAGAGCTGGAGCAAATGGTCCTACATCAGTCGTATTTAGTACCTCAGTAAAAATTGGAGGGGAAGTTTTAAGAGCAGGAAAATATTCTATTGCTATGACTCCAAGTGAAAAAGGAAATTGGAAAATTGATTTTAATAAGGCAGTTAAATACCCTTATGCATATATGAAAGATGGAAAAATGGATATGGAGAGTTATAATAATGATTTAGCATTAAGTATTGATGTTGAACCTACTTTATGGGATAATAATATTGAAAGATTATTTTATAGAATTGATGCAAATGATAATAAAGTTGCTAATGTTATAATGTTATGGTCTAATGTTATTGTTGGGTTTCAAGTTGATACAATGCCTGAAGATCATATAGAAAGATTTAATAAAAGATTAAAATAGAGTTTATTTAATTAAAAATTTGGTTGAAAAAAGATTGCATTTTTTTCCATGATTCTATATCTGCTTCTTTGTTATAAGCTAATCCTATTTGAAATTTTTCTCCATTTATTGTTGCTTCTGAGTTAGTAAATCCGTGTGTACTATTAGAATAATTAATAAATTCATAATCAGCTTTTATAGAATCCATTTCTTGCTTAAATCTTAAAATTGCATCCCCTCCTACCATTCTATCATCTGCGCCATTACAAACCAGAATTTTAGTGGATGTTGGTCCAGTATAATCAACTGCCTTACCCAATGAGCCATGAAAACTTACAACCCCTTTAATATCAACATTTAATCTAGCCATATTTAAAACTACACCACCACCAAAACAATACCCTATAGCTCCAATTTTGTTTTTATCAACATAATTTAATTCTTTAACAACCTCCATTGCTTTAATAAACCTTTCCTTGCTTAAATCAAAATTTTTCATAACTGAAGAACTAAATGCCCCAGCGTCTTTAGGATGGTCTGCTACTTTTCCCTCACCATACATATCAATAGCAAATGCAACATATCCAAGTTCAGCAAGCATTTCAGCTCTTTTTCTAGGATAATCATTTTGACCCCACCACTCATGAACAACAAGAATCGCTGGTCGTTTCTCTTTAATAAACTCGTCATAAACTAGATAACCATTCATTTCTAATGAATCCAGTTGATATTTAATCTCTTTTTTAACTATTGATTTATTATCTTGTTGGCTACAAGAAAATAATATTAAAAAAAAGAATACATAAATTGATCTCATATAAATTTTCTATTGAACAAAACTATTGATTATTTATAAAATGAACAATTCAAAAAAAATTTTAAAATTTTTAAAAAATATAAAGCCAGTAAAAGTTCCCGATAATATTTTTGTTATGAACCCCTACGAAAATGAAACTGTTTGGAAGCTTGTTCAAAAATTTTACTCAACCTACTTTAGTGACTATAATAAAAGAATAATAATTTTTGGCATTAATCCAGGAAGACTTGGAGGTGGTTTAACAGGAATACCATTTACTGATGGTTATAATTTAGAAAAATACTGCTTAATAAATAATTCATTTAATAAAAAAAAAGAAATTAGTTCAAAGTTTATTTATGAAATGATTTTAACTAATGGAGGTATAAAAAAATTCTATAACAAATTTTTTATTAGTAGTGTTTGTCCATTTGGATTTACAAAAGATGATAAAAATTGTAACTATTACGATAGTAAAATAATTTTAAAAAATTGGAAAAAAAAAATAGTAGAATGGATTGAATATCAATGTGAAAATTTTGGAAAAAGAGAATTTTGTATAATAATTGGGAAAGGAAAAAACCAAAAATTTTTTGAAAAGATCAACAAAGAATATAAATTCTTTAATGAAATTGTTACTCTGCCTCATCCCAGATGGATTTTGCAGTATAGATTAAAACAAAAACCAAAATATATAAAAGAATATATAAATAAATTAAATTTTAAAACTAATGACTAATAGAAGAACATTTTTAAAAAAATTATCAGCAATTGGAGCTACTGCTCCTTTAGTTACAAACCTAAAAGGAAAATCATCTAAAAAAGAAGGTGCTATTATACTTTGTAGTAGAGGTGAAGATTGGGGAGAAAAAGTTTTAAAACCAGGATGGGAAATATTATCAAATAATGGAGAGTTATTAGATGCTGTTGAAAAATCTGCTAATGTAACTGAGATAGATCCTGAGGACACATCAGTTGGATTTGGGGGTCTTCCAAATGAACATGGTGTAGTACAATTAGATGCTTCAATAATGTACGGACCTACTCATAATTGTGGATCTGTTGCTTGTTTAGAAGGAATAAAAACTCCTTCATCTATTGCTAGACTTGTAATGGAGAGAACTGATCATATTCATATTGTAGGAAAAGGAGCACAAAATTTTGCTATTGCTCATGGTTTTAAAGTAGAAAATTTATTAACAGATAAAGCAAGAAAAATTTGGCTTAGATGGAAAGAAAATATTTCAGATAAAGATGATTGGTTTCCTCCAAAAGATGGTAATTATGATATTGAAAGATCTACTGGAACAATAAATGTTTTAGCAATGGATTCAAATAATGATGTGGCAGGAATAACGACTACAAGCGGTCTTGCTTATAAAATACCTGGAAGAGTTGGTGATTCACCAATAATTGGAGCTGGATTATATGTTGATAACGAAGTAGGTGCAGCTGGTGCTACAGGAAGAGGAGAAGAAATTTTAAGAACTTGTGGTTCATTCTTCGTAGTTGAACAAATGAGAAATGGAAAGACTCCACAAGAAGCATGTGAAGCATTATGTAAAAAAATTGTTGATATAAATGGGGGAATAAAAAATATTGATTTTAATGATAAAATTGTTGCTTTAGGAAAAGATGGTTCTGTTGGATGTGCATCAATCAAAGAAAAAAAAGGAAATGAACCAAAACTTGCATATTGGTCAAAAGATGGATTTAAGGTTTATAAAGGATCCTATTTGATCGAAGAATAATTAATAAATTATATATGTGAATTTTATAAAAAATTCATTTTCAGTATCTCCTTTTCTAATTTTATAACTAAAATCTAATCTAGACCTAGATAAAATTACAAATTGTAATCCAGGAGCTAAAGTAGATGAAAATCTATTATATCTTACTGGAAAGTTTTTGTTCATTACAGTATTAGTCAAATATTCTAAGTATAAATTAAAATTTGTTTGTTTATAAGATTTATATTTTCTGGGAAGAAGCAAATAGCCTGCTGATAAAGAATTTTTAAAGGTACTTAGATTAATTAAATTATTAGAGTCGTCATTAATATCATTTGCTCTAGTATAAGCAGAGGTTATTGAGATAGCAAGTTTTTTTATAAGTTGAGTACCTATTAAACCAAGTTCAAAACCCTTATTTTGTAAATCTAAATCAATATTACCTTTCATGAAATTATCTTTATGAAAAGAATATTTTAAAAACGAAGATAATCTTGTGTGATTTTTTTGTTTATCTGTGGTATAAATTCTTTGTTTAGAATAAAATTTAAATCCATTGAATCCAAAATTAGGGACTAAACCTTGTTCATAAGGTCTATTAGCAAATTGAAAGCTCGTACTTATCATTATTTTTTTTGATAAACCATATGCTAAAGACGGAGTCATTAGAAAAGCATTAGCAACATCTCCTAAGGCATTAGATTCATCAATAATAATATTAGAATAAGAAAGCCTAACAACTTTTGTTCCTTTAGGTATTAAACTAGCAGGTTCTGAATTAATATATAATTCCTGAGAATAAGAGTGATTAAATATTATAACTAGAATTAGAAAAAAAAGAAAAATTTTTTTCATCTAAAAATATAATTAGATATCAGACTTCAAATGAAAAAGTTTATCTGATTTTAGATTTTCATGATTAGTACAACATGATTTAGAATGCTTTCCAGTCAAATAACACGTATGATTTGTCTTATTTGATAATTCATCAAATTCTTTCTTGGTAATAAAATTTTTATCAACCAATTTAAAAACTTTTGACTCTTTATTCACTTCAGAAAAAAAATGGAATAAGTTATTATCAATTAAGGTATGTGCATCATTGGATGTTAACATATTACTTTCAAAAATAATCTCTGTTTCACCAAGAAAGAAACCTGCATCTTCAATTTTTTCTTGAATTAAATCAAAATCCACAAACATACCCTCTTTAAATTCTAAAATAAATGAAGTAGTTTCTAAATCAGGAATAATATCTTTTATAAAATCTAATTTTTCTAAACTTTTATGAGTAGAATAAGAACACATAGCGCATGTGAGACCATTGACTTTAATCTTTGAATGAAATTGCTGTGAAAAAGCTGGAAAGACAAAACAAAAAAGATAAAAGATGAAGAAATATATTTTCATTATTAGTTATAATTTTAGTAATCTGTTACAAAAATAATTAAATTCATTATCATAATTATATATTTTAAGAAAAAGATAATTTTTAACATATAGTTAGGTTTATGAAAAAGACATTTTATATTATATTTTATTTATTATTATTCTTTTCCTGTAATAAAAAAAGTAAAAAAAACTTAGAAATAGATTCAAACTATTTAACTGATCTAAATGATAAAAAAATTAATCTTAATTCATATCATGGAAATGTTTTATTTATGAACCTTTGGGCAACATGGTGCAAACCATGTATTGTAGAATTTGAAGATATTATGAATTCAAAAAAAATCTTTGAAAAAGATAGTATAAAATTTGTTGCAATTTCAAACGAAAATATAAATACGATAAAATCATTTGTTCAAAAAAATAAATATGATATTGAATTTCTAAAACTTGAAGGAGATTACTCTTACTTTGATGCTTATGGATTGCCTACTACTATCGTTTTTGATAAATCAGGTAAAGAAATATTTAGAACTAGCGGCATGAAAAAAAACCAATTCACTTCTAAAATTTTTATCCAAAAAATAAAAAAATTATTGTGAAAGAATCAAATTACAATTACAAAATTCATTGGGATAATGCTTACAAAAACATTTCATCAAAGAATCTTGGCTGGTTTGAATCTGATCCGAAGTTATCTATAGAATTAATTGAAAAATGTGCATTAAAGAAAAACTCTGTTATATTCAATGCTGGAGCAGGCACTTCAAAATTAATCAACTTACTAATCAAAAAAGGATATGAAAATATTATAATTAATGATATATCTTCTATTGCATTAAAAAAACTTCAAAACGAACTTCAAAACAAATCTTCAATAAGATTTATACAAGATGATTTAACAAATCCAAAAAAGTTATCAAAGATAAATAAAGTTGACTTATGGCATGATAGAGCTGTTTTGCATTTTTTTCGAGAAAAATATCAACAAAAAAATTATTTTAATTTATTAAAAAAAGTTGTTAAAAAAAATGGTCATGTTATTCTATGTGAATTTAACTTAAGAGGAGCAAAAAAATGTTGCGGGTTAGATATATATAACTATGACAAGAAAATGCTTAAGGAAAAACTAGGCGAAGATTTTTTATTATTAAAAGCTACTAATTATACTTATGAACACCCATTTAATGGAAATAAAAGAGAATACATTTATACCTTGTTTAAAAGAATAAATTATAATTAATTACAAGCACATCTAAATCCAGTGTGAGACATTCCAGAATCTGGACTAGACTTCATTCTAGCAGTTACTCTATAACCAGAACAATAACTTGAATTACATAAAAATGAACCACCTCTAAGAACCCGTTTTTTAGAGTAAGGTTCTTGGGGATCAAAGGATTGATTGGGTCCTTTAGGATTAATTGATAATGACTTATTTAGTTTATAGTAATTATAATCATACCAATCATTACACCACTCCCAAACATTTCCAGCCATATCAAAAAGCTCATAACCATTAGGAGTATAAGTTTTAACAGGTGCAGTATAATAATATCCATCTTTTTTTGTATTGGAAAAAGGAAAATCTCCCTCCCAAGAATTTAGAAAACTTGATGATATTGATCCATTTCCCCACGTAAAATTAACATTATCTTCTCCACCCTTTGCTGCATATTCCCACTCAGCTTCCGTAGGCAACCTTTTATCTCTCCACTTACAATACTCAACAGCATCAAAATATGATATATGTACTACTGGATGATTCATAATTTCCTTAATAGAAGATCCTTCACCAAAAGGATGTTTCCAGTTTGCACCTTTTCTCCATTCCCACCATGTTGAAACATCTGAAAGTGGTACTTTATAAGGTGATGGTTTAAAAACCAAAGAAGAAGCTACAAATAAACTATCATCAGGTTTTTGAGTTCCAGGAGGTAATTGATCTTTTATTTCCTCCCAAGTAGGTACTATTTCTGCAGTAGTAACATAATTAGTTTCATTAACAAAATCCATAAATTCAGAGTTTGTAATTTCAGTTTGATCTATCCAAAATCCATTTAATTTAACTTTATGTGATGGAAACTCATCATTCCTAGCTTCAGAGTGATTCATACCTCCCATCATAAATTCACCCGGTTTTATCCATGACATTCCAGTATAATCCTTTTGCTTAGTACAGCTGAATAAAGGGAAGAATATGATAAAAAAAATATGTAAATAAATTTTTTTTTTATTTATCATCTATTCTAAGCTATTTATTATTCTTCTTGTCATAATATATTTTTCCATATGATAACTATCATAATCCTTATCACTTGGACTCACAGAACTAATTCGTACATTTTTTGAAGATTGTATAAACTTATTATTTCCTAACCACATGCCTACATGATCAATTTTTAATTTTTCTTCATTTTTATATCCAAAAAATAATAAATCTCCAATTTTCAAATTCTTCCAATTACTAACAGAATCAACAATTTGACCAATTTTTATTTGTTGTGAAGCATCTCTGGGAATAATTAATCCATTCATATAATACAATGTTTTTGTAAATCCACTACAATCAAACCCATTGGATGAGGTTCCACCCCATAAATATGGAATACCTACTAATTTTTCAGCATTTGAAATTAAAACATCTAAATCATCATTTTTCAATTCATCAAAAGAAGAATATTTAATAAACTTTGAACCATCTACCCATCCAATTCTTCCATCTGGATACATTACCTTAAATTGATTTGATTCTTCATTAATTAATTTTAAAACACTTCCCATCACAAGATCCGAAACAATTTTTTTCATGTTTTTATTTTTAAATGCAAAACCAAAGACTTCATTAAAAATAACTTTTTCACCTTCAAAATAATTTTTAAACCCCTTTTCTTCTAAATTGATTAATCCTCCATGGTCAATCCAAGAAATATATCCTTCTGGAGTTTTGACCATATACCATTCACCATTTTTTTTTAGAACTTGAAGTTTGGTTCCTAAAATAGCTTGTGAAACTAATTCCGATGAATGACTAGGTGATTTTCTTAAATTTGATACAGAATTATTTACGATTCCAAAATTCGGAATTGATGAATTAGGTAAAACTGTAATGCTATCATTAATATCAATGTTATCCGATTCAATTAATTTGAAAAATTCTAATTTGGCCTCTTTAGAATCAGTTTCACCTTTTATTGTATTATTTGTAACATTAAAATCAACTTTCCACAATGCAATTCTACTATCTGGAGCATACTTACTTTTGATACTATTTATATGAGCTAGGACTAAATCATTATTTGTTTCTTTACAGGAAAAAAAAATCAAGAAAAAAAGACTCAAAAAGTGGATTGTTCTCATAAAACTATTTTAGTGCTTCAAATTTATCAAAAATATCAATCATATAAGGTAGAGAACCAGAGGCATGATCCTTTCCTTGCAAAGGATTTAAAGAAATAATTGAGGAAGAAGTTCCTAATTTTATAAAATTATCATAAGTATTAACAGAATTATTATATGGAACTGCTATATCATCTGTGCCATGATACAAATACATTTTAGTTTTAGGCACCCAATTATCTAGACTATTTTCTTCAAAAGCATTAATTATTTCAGAGTATTTTGAACTAGAATGAGCATTATTTATAAATTCTTCAGTCAGAAGACTATCTATATTATATGTTAAAACATCGTTAATTTGTCCACCGGAATAAGATCCATTAAAATAATTAGGTATTATTGAAGCAAAAGGTTCTTTAAAAATATCTGATAACTCTAGATCCCATTGATAAGTTGTTTTATATGAAAGAGCGACATAAGCCAAATAATAAGGATGGGGATAAGTTTTAAGACTCAAAAAGTAATCTAACATTCCAACAACATCATACCCACCTGCTGCAGGTGCTGATGCTATTAGATTTATACCCTTAGGTTTATTCTCCTCAATATTTTTATGAGCAGCCATAGTTGCGAATCCTCCTTCAGAATATCCAGCTAAAAAAACATCACCATTAAAGTTATAGTTCTCTATTTCAGCTAGTTCTTTTACTGCCTTTAACATATCTACTATAGTATTTCCAACTATATCGGACCTATAATAAGGGTGAAGAATATTCTTTGAGGATCCAAAACCAAGGTAATCTGACATCACAAAAATATAACCGAGACTAGCGGCATTAGAGAAAAAACTATAAGTTACTAAATTATCTGATGGAGCATCTAAATGTCTAGATTCTGTTCCATGATTAAAACTTAACATTGGGACAGGCTCATCTGTATCGGGAAATGAAACTAATCCAGAAGCAATAATTTCTTCACCCAAATATGTGGTTTTATATGTAATAGTATAAAGCGAAAGACCATATTTAGCATTTTTAGATATATCTAAAAATTCAGAATTATTAACGGATTTTAAAACATTTTCATAATCTTGAGAATATAATTTTAAATAAGAATTTAAATTATTAATAGATATTTCATCTTCATCACAAGCAGAAAAGAGATAAGAAAAAAATAAGATAAGAAAAAAATTAAATAATTTTTTCATTTAAATTATTATCTAAAATTAAGTAAGCAAATATAATTTGCTTAATATTGAACAATGCAAGAATATGGATTTTTATCAGTTATACCTCCTCTAATAGCTATTTTTTTGGCTATTAGAACAAAACAAGTATTTATTTCTCTTTTAACTGGAATTTTTATTGGATGGCTAATTATTGGTGAGTGGAATATATTAAATGGAGTTCTTTTAACAATTGATGGAATTGTAAATGTATTTCAAGATGCAGGAAATACTAGAGTTATAATTTTTACATTTTTAGTTGGCTCTTTAATTACATTCATTCAAGTTTCAGGAGGAGTAGCTGGTTTTGTAAATACTGTAAAAACATATTTCAATAGTGATGAAAATAAAATAAATAATAGTAGAAAAAAAGCCCAATTGTTTGCTGCCTTTACTGGAATGATAATTTTTGTAGAATCAAATATATCTGCTTTAACAGTAGGCACTATCTTTAGACCAATATTTGATAAATTAAAAATTTCTAGAGAAAAATTAGCTTATATTGCTGATTCAACTTCTGCGCCATCTAAACTATTAATTCCTTTTAATGGATGGGGTGCTTTTATTATGGGTTTACTTCTTACTCAAGGAATTGAAAACCCGTTTAAAGGATTAATTTATGCTATGCCCTATAACTTTTATCCTATACTTGTCATAATTGTTTTATTCTATTTCATACTTACAGGAAAAGATTTAGGTGCTATGAAATCAGCGGAAATAAGAACAAAAAAAGGAAAAATTTTTGATGATGGTTCATTACCAATGATATCCGATGAGATCACAATAATTAAAACGAAAAAAGGTATTAAGGAAGATTCATTAAATATGTTCATAGCCTTGGGTTCAATGATTTTAATTATGCCATTCATGCTATTATACACTGGATATAGTACAGAATTAGATAATAATACTTTTTTTGGAATAATTGGAAATGCTTCTGGATCTAAGTCAGTATTATACTCTATTTTTTTTGCTATTATTATTTCCTCATTTTACTACGTAATAAAAAAAATTATGACAATTAGAGAAATTATAAATAACACTTTAAAAGGAATGTCTGGGATGGTTTCAATGGCTGTTTTAATTTTATTAGCTTTCGCAATAGGAAACCTTTGTACTGAACTTGGAACTGGTCAATATGTATCTGAATCTTTAAAAGGTATTGTTTCTCCTAAATTTATCCCGGTTTTATTATTCTTGACTAGTTGTTTTATATCCTTTTCAACAGGAACATCATGGGGAACATTTGCAATTATGATTGCAATTGCAGTTCCTATTTCAAATCAAATTGGAATAGACACACACGTAGCTATAGCTGCTGCACTTGGCGGTGGTCTTTTTGGCGATCACTGCTCACCAATTTCAGATACATCTGTTATTTCCTCTATGGCATCTGCAAGTGATCATATCGATCACGTAAAAACTCAACTTCCATATGCTCTTATTTCCGGTGTATTAACTGCTTTTTTATATTTAATAATTGGATTGAACTATTAGGCTAATTGAAAATTTTAAATATATCTATTAATTATATTTTCAAATAGCTCTTGTCTTCCAGAAATTAGCTTTGGCTCTTTCAATCTAGAAGCATGGTGATATAAATCTTTTATAGAAATTTTTCCATCTTCAAAATCTTTTCCTCTTCCAGTATCAAAAGAAGCATACCTTTCTTTCAATAATTTAGAGTATTCAGAATCATTTAATATTTTTTCTGTTATTAATAATCCTTTTGCAAAAAGATCTATGGCTCCTATATGAGAATAAAACATATCATTTAAATCAGTAGAGTTTCTTCTTGTTTTAGCATCAAAATTGATACCTCCACCCTGTAAACCACCAGATTGTATAATCACTAAAAGAGACTCTACAATTTCATAGATATTATTAGGAAATTGATCAGTATCCCATCCATTTTGATAATCTCCCCTATTAGCATCCATACTTCCAAGCATATTGCTGTTTGCCGCTACCTGGAGCTCGTGCTGAAATGTATGACTTGCTAGAGTTGCATGGTTAACTTCAATATTTAACTTAAAGTCTTTATCAAGACTATAATGTTCTAAAAACCCAATAACTGTAGCAGCATCAAAATCATATTGATGTTTGGTAGGTTCCATAGGTTTAGGTTCAATAAAAAAACAACCTTTAAAACCTTGTGATCGCGCATAATCTTTTGAAAGGTGAAGAAATTTTGCTAAATGATCAAGTTCTCTTTTCATATCTGTATTTAAAAGTGACATATATCCTTCTCTCCCTCCCCAAAAAACATAATTTTCACCCTCTAGTTCAATAGTAATATCGAGTGCAATTTTTACTTGAGCGCCCGCAAAAGATAATATATCAAATTCTGGATTTGTAGCAGCTCCATTCATATATCTTGGATTTGAAAAAAGATTGGCTGTTCCCCAAAGCACATTAATATCAGATGCTTTTATCTTTTCTTTTGCATAACTTGTAATTTTTCCTAGTCTTTTTTCTGATTCAGACAGAGAAGATCCTTCTTCAATCAAGTCAAAATCATGAAAACAAAAGTAATTCAATCCTAATTTTGAAATAAATTCAAAAGAAGCGTCCATTTTATGACAAGCATTTTGAAAAGGATCAGAAGATTTTGACCATGGAAAAGACTTAGTGCCAACTCCAAATGGATCATTTCCAGGGTTTACAAATGAATGCCAATAAGCAACTGCAAATTTAAAATGTTCACTCATTTTTTTTCCAAGAACAATCTTATTTTCATCATAAAATCTATATGAAAAGGGATTTTTAGAATCTTTTCCCTCAAATTTTATTTTTTTAACATCCTTAAAATATTCTTTATCTCCTAGTAAAATTGACATGTTTATTATAAAAAGTTAGACAAATGTTTTTTCCAGTC
>JBELBJ010000007.1:18828-20537 GCA_042095375.1 Marinoscillum sp. | reverse complement strand
GATTCGATTCCATAATTCATTGAAAACGCCACACCTTCTTGAACTGATCTTATAAAATCCATCTGATCATGCATATTGAAATTTAAATTCATAAGATTTGCTCCTATTTCTTTATTTTTTAAAATTCTCTCAGCACCATTACCAAAAGGATAAAATTTTAAGTTTTTAGATCCTATTGGTGAATTAATTGCGCTTAGGTTTAAATCGTTATAATCACCAGAATTAAGAATTTTTTTCAGCCATGAATATGCTATTCCAGAACCATTGATACATAAAAGTAATCCATTTCTATTGTTATCAATAGAATTATTACAATGTAAAAAAGTATTAATTCTTTCATTTTTATCGTAAATATTTTTATCAGTAATAGCATAAATTACTGCCGAGGTACCTGCAGTAGCTGCAATTTCTCCTGGATTTAATACATTTAAAGAAAATGCATTATTAGGTTGGTCTCCTGCCTTATAGGTTAATTTAGTATTCTCTTTGAAACCAAATAAGTTTGATATATTCTTTGAAATCGTACCATGATTATCAAATGAAGATAAAACTGGTGGAAGCAAATCTTTTTTGAAACCAAAATATGAAGTTAAATCGTTAGATATATTTTTATTTTTAAAATCCCATAAAATACATTCGGATAGTCCTGATTGAGTGGTATTTATTTTATTAGTCAATTTATAAGATATATAATCACCTGGCAGCATAATTTTATAAATTGATTTGTACAAATCGGATTCATTATCCATTACCCATTTTAACTTAGAAGCAGTAAAATTCCCTGGAGAATTAAGTAAATTCATTGAAATAATCTTAGATTCTATTGTTTCATTAGCCTTTTTACCGATATCAACTGCTCTTGAATCACACCAAATAATTGATTTTCTTAAAGGTTTTCCATTTATATCAATTAATACTAATCCATGCATTTGATAAGAAATTCCAATAGAAGCAATAAGTGAAAAATCAATTTTTTTATTTAAGATTTTAAAACAACTAAGAATACATTTCCACCAATAATCAGGATCTTGTTCCGCCCATCCAGATTTAAAAGAAAAAATATTCATTTCTTTTTCAGGGTAATTACATGAGATTATACTCTTCCCCTTTTTTCCATCCAGTATTGATACTTTTACTGATGAACTACCTAAATCTATTCCTAAAAAGTAATCCATTTATTCATAAATATTTAAAACATAATTTTAAGTAATCAAAATAATTAAATTTTAATTTTTATAAATATAAAAATGTAAATTGTATTAGACAATGAACAAAAGTAAAAGTCAAAAAATTGGATTAAGAGAATCTACTAGTCTAGTTGTAGGAAATATGATAGGAGCTGGTATTTTTATGTTGCCAGCATCATTAGCAAAATATGGATCTATAAGTATTTTTGGATGGATAATTTCAGGTATAGGAGCAGTTTTTCTTGCTATGATTTTCAAAAGATTAAGTCAAAAAATACCGGGAAAAAGTGGCCCATTCCATTATACTAAAGAAGGTTTTGGTAGTTTTTCTGCTTTTTTTGTTGTTTGGGGATATTGGCTTTCCATTCTACTAACTAATGCTGGACTTGCAATAGCGATTACCAGTTATAGCACTGTCATTTTACCTTTCATAGATGATAAGATTTTTAGTATAATTTTTTCAATATCTATTATATGGATTATTACTTTAATAAATAATTATGGTATAAAAGCTATGGGAAA
>JBELBJ010000007.1:1854-18728 GCA_042095375.1 Marinoscillum sp. | reverse complement strand
AATGTAGTTTTAGGAGAAACCGGAAAAAATATAATTGCAATTTTTGCTATCATTGCTGGAATAGGTTGTCTTAATGGATGGACATTGCTTCAAGCCGAAATACCTAAAACATTAGCTCAGGATGGTTTACTTGGAAGTATTTTTTCAAAATTAAATCATAATCAAGTTCCAACCTATGGACTATTTATAACGAGTTCTTTTGTTAGCTCATTAATAATTATGAACTATTCAAAAGGTTTAGTAGGAATATTTACCTTTCTTATTTTAACAGGTACATTTTGCGCTCTTATGCTCTATGTTTTCTCTTCATTAATAGAAATTGCTATTCTAATCAAGCAAAAGGCGCCTTTAAAAAAATTTATTATTCCATCTTTGATTGGAATACCTACATTTTTTTTTACATGGTGGATAATTTTTGGAATTGGAAAAGAACCTATATTCTATAGCATAATATTACTTTTAATTTCAATTCCTATTTATATTTATTATAAAAAAAAAAGTTTTGTTAAATATTAATAAAATAAGAAATCATTTTCCTTCACTTGAAATAAAGAACTCAAAAGATGAAAAAATTATTTATCTAGATGGGCCAGGTGGAACTCAAGTGCCAAATAGTGTAATTAATGCTATTTCAAACTATTATATATCTTCAAATGCAAATACTCATGGAAGTTTTATAACAAGTAATAGGACTGATAAAATAATGGATGAAACTAGGAAAAATTTATCTATTTTTTTAGGTGCTAAAAATAAAAATTCAATATCTATTGGTCATAACATGACAACTCTATCCTTTAGTTTGGTTAGAGCCTTTTCAAAAATTTTCAAAAAAAATGATGAAATCATAGTAACTCAACTTGATCATGAAGCAAATAGAGGACCATGGATGAGTTTGAAAAACTATGGGATAAAAATCAATGAAATTAAATTATTAAAGTCTGGAAAATTAGATTATAGAGATTTTGAAAGCAAAATAAATGATAAAACTAGATTAGTTGCACTTGGAATGTCATCTAATGCTCTTGGAACAATAAATGATTTTAAAAAAATTGGAAATATTTTAAAAAATCATAAATCTTTTTTTTTATTGGATGCAGTACATTATGCTCCTCATTTTTTGATTGATGTAAAAGATATAAATTGTGATTTTCTTTTATGTTCTTCTTATAAATTTTATGGTCCTCACCTTGGATTTTTATATTCTAAACCTGGAGTTTTAGATAACCTTAATACAGATCGGTTAATAGTTCAAGATCAAAAAACACCATATAGAATAGAGACAGGAACTTTAAATCATGCAGCATGTGCCGGAGCGAATGAAGCTGTTAAGTTTATAGCTAGCTTTGGAAAAGGAAAAAATTTTAGAACAAAATTAAAAAATGCATATGATAATATTGGAAAACATGAGCATACATTAGCCTCAATGTTATATAATGAGGTTAATAGATTAAATAATTTCAAAACTATAGGTTTAAATTTTGATTCAAAAGAAAGAGCACCTACAATATCGATTACTCATAAAAAAAAGAATCCAAAATACGTTTGCGATAAACTTTCTGAATTTAATATATGTGCCTGGGATGGTCATTTTTATGCAAAAAAAGCTATTGAATGTATGGGATTAGAAAAAAAAGGTGGAGTAACAAGGCTTGGGATTTCAATTTATAATACTAAGGAAGAAGTCGAAAGAACAATTCAAGTTCTTTCAAGTATTTAGTTGGTACTTATTATAATATTTCTTCATCACATAAGATAAACTTTTATATGAATTGATCAATATCTCATTTATAATTTTATTTTCCATCCATCTGACTTTTTCAATTTTTTCTTTCTTTTGCCCTTTCATTTTTGAATCATCAATGCATTTCATTTTGTACCAAACAGTTTTCTTTAGAATAAACTTTTTATATCTAGTATAGGTGTGCCATGTTGTACAAGTTTTTTTTTCAATTTTAACCTTGGTATTTGTTTCCTCTTCAACTTCTCTTACAGCACAATTTTTTATTTTTTCACCTTTATCTTTTTTGCCTTTTGGAAGATCCCACTTACCTAATCTGTAAATGAATAAAATTTTGTTTTCTCTATTTTGAACAATACCACCAGCCGCTTTAATTAATTTAAATTTTTTCTTTAAGTGTTTTATTACTTCTTTTTTGTTTTTCAAAGTAAATGTTACAGAATAAGTTTTTTTGAGTTTTTTTTCAGTCATTATCTTTAATAATGAATCTATTGAATCTGGCAATGCATCATAAATTAATACTCTTGCTCGTAGTTTAGTATGAATTATTCCAGAAGATCCATCTATTAAAGTATCATAATTTTCAACTTTCAACTTTGAATTATCTAAATTTCTAAATAATACTGGTATATCATTAATAAAAATTCTTTTCATATTGGAAAAAATCAATTATTGAAATGTAAAATATTAAAATAAATCGAATTATTTTTGTTAATTAATCTATAAATGAGTGTACAAAAAATTATATCTTCTCTAATTTCAATTAATTCTATAAAAATTAATTTGAAAAACCCATTTGTCTGGGCCTCTGGATGGAAGTCACCAATATATTGCGATAATAGAATATCCCTATCATATCCAGAAATAAGAGATAATATCACTGCTCAGTTGATTAATAAAATTACATCAAATTTCAATAAAATAGATGTTATAGCAGGTGTAGCAACTGCAGGAATACCACAAGCTTCACTTGTTGCCAAAGAGCTTAATTTACCTTTGGTTTATGTGAGATCAACTGCTAAAAAACATGGGATGAAAAATATGATAGAAGGAGACTTAAAAATGAATTCTAATGTTTTAGTTATAGAAGATTTGATTTCAACAGGTGGAAGTTCATTAAAAGCGATTGATGCCATAAAAGAAAGAAAATGTAATGTATTAGGCTTAACATGTATATTTAATTACAATTTTGAAATTTCTAAAACCAATTTTAAATCCAATAATATAAAAGTTATCAATCTGTGTGATTATTATGATTTAATTGAATTAGTAAAAGCAAAAAAAATAATTAGTTCAAAAGAAATAGATTTTTTAGAAAATTGGAGAAAAAATCCAGATAAGGGGACTAGTTATAGTAGTTAGTTTTCAAGATAAGATAATTCTACAGGAATTATTGGATCTATAGGATCTAATTTAGAAAAAGCTATTTTTGATAATCTAATGACTATTTTTTGATTTGAACCAGTATCAGGCAATTTTCCAATAACTCTGACCATAACTTTTAAATCATTCATTTGATTTTTAACAAAAAGAATAGTTCCAACTGTTGCAGTTTTGTGCAAAGCTAAATGCTTAGTTGACTCCATAGATTCTTCTATTGAAGATGCAAAACCTTCCTCTTTTAAAATTCCTGGAAATTTTTCATCGTACGTTTTTTCAGTTCTTTCAGTTTTTATAATTGTTGATTGATTAATAATTATAATTTTTTGATTTATTGAAAGATTATTATTTTTAAAATTATTCCAATTTTTCAAATCATCTATTGAAAGATTATATTTTTTAGAAATCGAGAATAATGTTTCTCCTTTCTCAACATTATGAAAAATTGTGTCATTTAATTCACTTGAAATTGATTCAAAGTAAGTCAAATTAAAAAAGAAAATTAAAAGACAGAATTTATAGTTTATAAAAAACATTTAACTAGTAATGTATTAATTTTGTACTATGAAACTAGAACATAAAATAATTTATATTTTTTTACTAATATTCATTGTACTCAAAATTAATACTTCTTTTTCGCAAGAGAAAAAACTTAACGTTCTTCTTGTTGAAATAAAACAAAATATTGATCCGAGAATAAATAGGTATACAAAACTAATGTTAGAAGAAGTTGAAAAAAAAGATTATGATATAATAATTATTGAAATGGATACTTATGGTGGTGCATTAAATGATGCTGATGATATTAGAACAAGAATATTAGACTTTGATAAACCAATTTACTCATGGATAAATAAGGATGCTGCATCAGCTGGAGCCTTGATTTCAATTGCTTGTGATAGTATATATATGAGTAGTGGAGCAAGTATTGGTGCTGCAACCGTAGTAACTGCTGATGGAAATGCTGCACCTGACAAATACCAGTCATATATGAGATCTATAATGAGGTCTACTGCTGAGGCTAAAAATAGAGATCCAAATATTGCTGAAGCAATGGTTGATCAAGATGTTAAAATAGATAGTTTATCTCAAGAAGGAAAAGTGATAACATTTTCTACATCAGAAGCTATAAAAAACGGATTTTGTGAAGCAGAAATTAATTCAATAGATGAATTAATGAACCACTTAAATTATGATAATTATGAAATTAACAAATTTGAACTAAGTTCTACTGAAAATATTATTTCCTTTTTCTTGAATCCCATGATAAGTAGTGTTTTAATTCTTATCATTTTAGGAGGAATTTACTTTGAACTTCAAACTCCTGGTGTTGGGTTTCCAATAATGGCTGCAATTATAGCTGGTATTTTATATCTAACGCCATACTACCTTAATGGCCTTGCTGAAAATTGGGAAATATTAATGTTTTTAGTTGGAATAATATTAATTGGCATTGAAATTTTTGTTATTCCTGGATTTGGTTTTTTTGGCATTCTTGGCTTATTATTCACAATCAGTTCCCTAGTTTTAATAATGGTTAATAATGATTTTCTTGATTTTACTTTTGTTTTCCCAACCGAACTTTTTAATGCAACAGGCTCAGTTCTTCTTGCAGTAATTGGCTTTATAGTTCTTTTATTTTTTGGTGGGGTCAAGCTCTCTGAATCACAATATTTTAAAAAAATATCTCTAGATAATATTCAAGATTCCGATAAAGGATTCACATCTAAAATAAGTAATAATGATATAATAGGTAAAAGAGGTAAATCATTTACGGTTCTTAGACCTAGTGGAAAAGTTATTATTGATAATAAAATATTTGATGCCTCAACTTTTGGAGAATACATTGATAAAAATATAAATATTGAGGTAGTAGAAAATGAAGGTGCATCAATAAAAGTTAAACAAATAACCTAGTGAGATATATTGCTGTAATTCCTTCGAGGATGGAATCAAAAAGACTTCCTGGAAAACCTTTAAAAAAAATTGGAAATAAGTCTATGATTCAGAGGGTTTATGAACAATCTATAAAATGTAAAAGATTTGATAAAGTAATTGTAACTACAGATAGTCAAGAAATAAAAAATCATGTTGAAAGTTTTGCTGAGGTTATAATGACCTCTTCAAAACCATCAAATGGGACTGAAAGAGTATCTGAAGCATTAAATAAAATAAATATTTCTTATGATTATGTTGTAAATATTCAAGGAGATGAACCGTTTATTAAAAAAAATCAAATTGATACTTTAATTGACATATGTAATGGAGAAAATAAAATATGTAGCCTTGTGAAAAAAACTTCATACAACGAAGAACTCAAAAAAAATAGTGTAATTAAAGTTGTAATGGATAAAGAAAAAAATGCGTTATATTTTTCAAGAAATATAATTCCAATCTATAATGAAAGTGCAATTTATTATAAACATATAGGCTTATATGGATTTAAAAAAAACATAATTGAAAAAATCACAAAACTACCAAAATCAGAACTAGAAAAAATAGAGTCATTAGAGCAATTAAGATGGTTAGAAAATAATTATAAGATTAAATTAGCTATTACAAAAGAAGATTCTTTTGGTATAGATACAGAAGAGGATTTAATTAATGCAAATAAAATTGTTTTAAACATTTAAAAATTATATTTGTAAAAAATTAAGATAAATGAATTTTTTGAAAAATATTTTAAAAAATGTTGTAACAAATATTATTGGATTCTTTGTTAGTATATTTTTAATTTTTATAATTTTCACTGTAATGGTCGCTGTATTTTCATCATCAGATGATAAATCAGATACTATCGAATTAAAAGAAAATTCTATCCTATTTATTGATGATATAAGTATAATTGGAGATAGAGATTTGAAAGGTGATGATTTAGATATTGATTTTGGATTTACTTTACCAGGTTTAAATGAAGATTTAAATAAAGAAAAAATCAGTTTAAGAACTTTTAAAATTTTAATTGATTCAGCAAAAAATGATAATAATATTAGAAGTATTGTTTTAAATCTCGAAGATGCTTCAATTCCCTTTAATAAATTGAAACAGGTTAGAGATATTTTATTATCATTTAGAGAATTAAAACCTATTTATTCTCATTCAGATTATTATACTAAAAGCTCATATTATCTATCTTCTATTAGTGATTTAATATCTGTATCACCTCCAGGATTTATAAATATTAGTGGTTTTGGTATTTATGACTTCTTTTATAAAGAATTGTTTGATGAATTAGGAATTAAAATTGAACTGTTTAGAGTAGGAGAATTTAAGGGAGCTGCAGAAACTTACGTTAGAAATGAATTTAGTGAAGAAAATAAGAAACAATATTCTGAATTTTTAAATGAAAGATTTAATTTTTATTTGACTGATATATCAGAATCAAGAAACCTAAAAAGAAACTCATTAATTAATTTTATCAATAATTATGAAACTGAGCTTTTAAGCGATGCAATAAATAATAATTTGGTTGACACATTATTTTATAGTGATCAATTTGATGATTTTTTAAAATTAAAAATTGACTCTTCATATAATAAAGTTTCATTTTTAGATTATAAAACAACCGTTAAAACTAAACATAACTACTCCAAGGATAAAATTGCTATTCTGTATGCATTGGGAGGTATTCTCCCTGGCAAAGGAGATGAGGGTATTTTTTCTGAAAGTATAATTAAAGAAATAAAAAAAATAAAAAAAAATAAAAACATTAAATCTGTTATTTTTTATATTAATTCAGGAGGGGGAAGTGCATTTGCTTCTGATATAATTCACAGAGAAATAGAGCTTTTAAATAAAAAGAAGTCAGTAATTGTTTATATGTCTGATGTTTGTGCATCAGGCGGATACTATATTGGAATGCCAGCCGATACTTTAATTTCATCAAAACATAGTATTCTTGGTTCAATTGGAGTTTTTGGAGTTGTACCAGATTTATCAGGATTAGTAAAAAATAAGCTAAAAATTAATATTGATGAGATTAAAACCAGTCAAAATATAGGAGAAATTAATTTATTAAAACCACTTAATAAAAAAGAAAAGAATCTAGTTCAAAGAGGAGTAAATCAAATATATGATGATTTTTTGAATGTAGTTTCCATAGGAAGAAAAATGAGTAAAGAAGATGTAAATGAAATAGCTAGAGGTAGAGTCTATTATGGGGAAAGATCAAAAGAAATTAATTTAGTGGATATTCTTGGTAACATGGATGATGCAATTAAAATTGCTGCTAATAAAGCTAAAATTGAAAAATATCAAATTGTTGAATATCCAAGACAAAAATCATCAATTGAAAAACTGGTTGCATCATTAAATCAAGTTAATTTTGTAAATTCAAAATATATTCCAAAAATAGATAATTGGTTGATCAAATCAATCACTAAAGCTGAATTGTATGATCCAATTCATATGAGGATGGAGTTTCAATCAGATGTATCAAAATAAACTTTGTTTAATTTTTGATATATTTTAACCGATAAGTAAAATAATAGACTAATAATAAAAAGGAAAAACATTGAATTGAATTCATATAAACTTTCATTTTTTTTATATTGATCAAGACATTTAAAAATATAAAAAATTGAAAATATTCCTAGTAAACCATTTTTTTCATTCAATAAAACTTTTTTATAATTAAAAGATAACTCTGGTGGTATCCATTTTCTAAAATTAGGAATTATAGCTGGAATACTTGATGAATATAATTTATATTCATTTTTAAATTTTTTAATAAGATAATCTTCCTCAGCCAAAATAATTGGAATATAAATAAACCAATAAGAAACTAATGAAAGTATTACAAAGTATAAATTATATGTAATTAATGATACTCCAAACCAAATAAGAAAATTACCAAGATACAATGGATGTCTAATAAGTGAATATATCCCTGTTTTATTTATTTTTAAAGCAAGTTGAGATTTAGTATTTCTTCCTGAAGTTTTATCAAAAGAATGACCAACAACGAAGATTCTAATTAATAATCCTGTTAAGGAGATTGACAAACAAGAATTAAACATGAATGAATCTATTTTAATGATTGGAGAAATATAATAGATATAAAAAGCTAATAAAATAATAGGAATTGGAAGGTAACTCCTATATCTAAAAAATAAATTTCCTATATTAATAAATAAGCTTTTTTGAATCATTTTCTTTAATTATCAATTTTTAATTCGGAATCTATTATTTTAAGTATTGGGACAAATTGATTATCATTCATAAAATTGTACTGAAAACTTTCAAAAACATCTCCTTCAATTAAGTTTTCGTTACGTAATCCAAACTGAAAATAACTACCATACTTATCAACAATCTTTCCTATCATATTAATAAGTCCAAAACCAATAAATAAATTTTCTGAAGGAACCTCAGCATAAGAATTTATAAATTTATCCTTAATAAAATTTGAAATTTCAGAATTAAAATTGATATATTTTGTACTAATAAAAGAAACATCTAATCGTTTTAATTGATCAAAAGTGTTTACATCATAATTTAGCCAATCATCAAAACCCAAAACCGAGATTGTATCATTTCTAACATCAACAGCGCTTAATGTATTAGAACTAAGAAGAGAATTAGATGATACAGTAAATACATGCCCTATTGAATCGTCATCTATATAGAACTTTTCTTCATATTTATATATAGTATCAAGCTTTTCAATTCCTCTTCCATCTTTAACAACCCTACCTGGTATTTCACTAATTGAGTCTGCTTCTTGTTTTGATAAGATAAGTTCATAAGAATTAGTTAATGAATCTAATATTAATCTTGAATCTTCCAAATTTACTTTTTGTTTGTATATAAAATTAAAACCATATGATTCCATTTCATTTTCATAAATAGATGCAATTAGAGAATCAACTTTATTATTCTCATAAAAGATTATTGCATTTTTATTTTTATTAAATTTTTTTCTTGCATAATAAGCAGCTTTTATAGCTAAAGTCTTATTGCTTGGCAAAAAAAGCATTGAATACTTATTATTATCAATAATTTCATTATTATTTGATAAGGGGTTAATCATAAATATCTTATTCTCAAGACAATATTGACTAACTAATTTTACAGGACTTGTGTATAAAGGACCAATTATTAAATCCATCTTATTAAAAGAACTTGATTTCAAAATATCTTTTACAACGTTTGGATCTCTTTTGGTATCATATGGATATAATTTTATGTTGACTCCCAATGAATCTAAATGATTTATAGCAATTCTCATTCCGTTATATAAATCCATAATAAACTTATTATTTCTTATAATAGATGAATTATCATTTTCATTATACATAAACGGTAATAAAACAGCTATTTTAAAAATATAATTTTCATTATCAATAAATAAGTTTTCTTTAGATACATTAGAAAGAATATTTTGAATTTTATTAATTATATCTTTATCTAATGGTTCATTTAATAATTTTCTACCAAAATATTTTGATATCACATTATTATTTGGATAAATTTCATGCCATTTTCTTAACTTATTAAAATCATTTATCTTTTCAACTTTTTGATCTAAAAAATTATAAAGTTCATTTTTTATATTATTCGATTTAATATCAGAAAACGTTTTAAAAGAAAATTCATATTCATTTTTTTCTAATAGTAATCTTACAAGCCAATAATTAACTTCATCAATTTGAGGCCAACGTAAATGGTTAGATTTTATATCCTCAAATTTTCTTTGAGCACTTTCAAGTTTATTTAAATTAAAATCACATAGCCCGGAATAATAAATTGAATAAATTTTAAATTCATTATCTGAAGACCCTAAGGAATCAAAATAAAAAATTGCTTCTGAATAATTTTTTTGATAAAAAAGTTTTTTACCCTTTATAAAAGTTTCATAAGCATCCTGAGAAAACAATAAGTGAAAAGGGGAAAATATTATGATTAATTGAAATATAGTTTTTTTAATTTTCATAATAATAAGTTATTCCCATTCTATTGTTGCAGGAGGTTTTGATGAAATATCGAAAACAACCCGATTTACACCTCTTACTTTATTAATTATTTCATTAGATACCTTTGACAAAAACTCTGAAGATAATTTTGACCAATCTGCAGTCATACCATCCAAACTATTTACTGCTCTTAAAACTACAACATTCTCATAGGTTCTTTCATCACCCATGACTCCAACAGACTTAATGGGTAAAAATACGACACCAGCTTGCCAAATATTATTATAAAGATTTTCCTTTAGTAATGAAGAAATAAAAATATGATCAGCCTCTTGAAGAATACTAATTCTTTTTTCTGTCACTTCCCCTAAAATTCTTATAGCTAAACCTGGACCTGGAAAAGGATGCCTGTTCAATATTTTTTTTGGAATATTTAAAGAAATACCGATTTTTCTAACCTCATCTTTAAATAATGTATTTAAAGGTTCTATAATCTTTAAGTTCATTTTCTTTGGTAATCCTCCAACGTTATGATGTGATTTAATAGTAGCAGAAGGACCTTTAACAGATACTGATTCAATTATATCCGGATAAATAGTTCCTTGAGCCAGCCATTTTGCATTTTTAATTTTTTTTGACTCTTGTTCAAAAATGTCAATAAAAGTTTTACCTATAGCCTTTCTTTTCTCCTCAGGATCACTTTTACCTTTTAATGAAGAGTAGAATTTATTTTTCGCATTAACTCCTATCACATTTAAACCTAAATTTTTATATGATCTTAAAACATTTTCATATTCATTCTTTCTTAGCAAACCATTATCAACAAATACGCAAACTAGATTATCACCTACAGCACTATTTATTAAAAAAGCAGCAACTGATGAGTCAACCCCACCAGATAAACCCAATATCACCTTATCATTTTTAAGTTTATTTTTTATTTCAAGAATAGATGTATTAATAAATTTCTTAGAAGTCCAATTTCCTTTACATCCACAGATACTAAAAGTAAAATTTTTTAAGATTTTAGATCCATTAACAGTGTGAGTAACTTCAGGATGAAATTGTAAGCCATATATTTTATTTTTTTTTACTTTATAAGCAGCTACATTAACATCATTGGTGCTTGAAATAATTTCTATATCGCTTGAAACATCTGTAATACTATCTCCATGACTCATCCATACAATTGAATCTAATTTAATATTATTTAAAATTTTACTTTTTTTTATAAAGTTTATTTTGGCTCTTCCATATTCTCTGGAATTAGATTGAGAAATTTTACATTTAAATTTTTTTGCAATTAATTGAGCTCCATAACAAATCCCAAGAATAGGAATGTCCGAAAATTTTAGGAAATCAAAATTTGGCGAATCATTATCATTTACAGAGTATGGGCTTCCTGAAAGAATAATTCCTTTTATTTTATTATCTACTTTTGGAAATGCATTGAAAGGATGTATTTCACAATAAACATTAATTTCCCTAATCCTCCTAGCGATTAGTTGTGTATATTGAGATCCAAAATCAATTATTAAAATTTTTTCTTCCATTAGCAAAATTAAACTTCATCATAAAATTATACGAATTATATGTGAAATTTATATTTTAATTATATCTTATAAATAAAAATCTATCAAATAATTATATAAAATCTAAATTTAATTATGGGAAGAGCATTTGAATACAGAAGAGCCGCAAAAGAAAAAAGATGGGATAAAATGTCTAAAATTTTTCCAAAACTATCAAAAGCTATAACTGTAGCTGTTAAAGAAGGTGGATCAGATCCAGAAATGAATTCAAAACTTAGAGCTGCAATTCAAAATGCAAAATCCCAAAATATGCCAAAAGAAAATATTAACTCTGCAATAAAAAGGGCTAATAACAAAGATTTTGAAGATTTTGAAGAAATTACTTATGAAGGAAAGGGTCCACATGGGGTTCTTGTTATTATAGAATGTGCAACTGATAATACAACAAGGACTACAGCAAATATTAAATCATATTTTAATAAATCTGAAGGTTCGCTAGTACCACCAGGATCTTTAGAATATATGTTTGAAAGAAAATCTGTTTTTAATATTAAAAAATCAATTGAAATAAATTTAGAACAATTAGAGCTTAATTTAATTGATTTTGGTTTAGAAGAAATAATTAGTGATAAAGATGATATAATTATATATGGAGATTTTAAGAACTTTGGATTACTAAACAAAGGAATTGTGAAAAATAATTTAAATGTTAACAAATCAGAAGTTAGAAGAATAGCAAATAATCCAATTAATTATAATGAAGGACAAATAATTGATATCGAAAAAATGCTTGATAAAATAGATGATGATGATGATGTTCAAAATGTATTTACAAATATTTTATAAATAAAATGATATTTAAAAAAAATATTTCTATAAAAAAATACAATTCTTTTAAGGTTGATCATAAAATCAAAAAATTTTATAGAATTCAATCAAAAGAAGAAATGATTAAAGTAAGAAGGTTAATTTCTAAAAATGAAAAAATAATTATTTTAGGTGGTGGATCAAACATCTTATTTACAAAAAATTTTAATGGTTCAATATTATATAACAACATTCTTGGGAAAGAGATAATAAAAGAAACAAAAAAATACATATATATAAAATTTGGTGCTGGGGAGAATTGGGATAGATCTGTGGAGTTTTGTGTAAAAAATAAGTGGTATGGAATTGAAAATTTATCTTTGATACCAGGATCAGTAGGTGCCGCACCGATCCAAAATATTGGTGCTTATGGAACTGAAATTAAAGATTACATTTATGAAGTATCAGGAATAAATTTATCGAACGGAAAAAGCCATGTATATAAAAATAAGTTATGTGATTTTTCATATAGAAATAGTATTTTTAAAGGAAAATTGAAAAATATTTTTTTTATTACTCACGTTACAATTAAGCTATCAAAAAGTAAAAAATTAAACCTTTCATACAATGAGGTTAAGGAATATTTTAGAAATAAAAAATCTAATGAAATAACGATAGATAACGTAAGGAAAAAAATTATAGAAATTAGAGAGTCTAAATTACCTGACCCGAAAAAATTAGGAAATTGTGGGAGTTTTTTTAAGAATCCACTAGTAGATATTTATTTTTTTAATAATTTAAAAAATAAATATCCTGATATTGTAGGGTTTAAAAATTCTAATGGAATGAAAATATCAGCAGCTTGGTTAATTGAAAAATGTGGTTGGAAAGGTTATAAAAAAGATAATATAGGAGTATATAAAAATCATGCACTTGTATTAGTAAATTATGGATCTGACAATGGAAAAATAATATTTAAACTTTCAGAGAAAATAAAAAATAGCGTAAATGAAAAGTTTAATCTTATTCTTGAAAAAGAAGTTAATGTTTTTTAGCCTTTATAACTAACTCTATAGATTACATCTGCCTTATCATCTGAAATTAACATAGAACCATCATCTAAGATCAAAATATCAACAGGTCTCCCCCACGCTTCTTGTTCATCATCATCTAGCCATCCATAAATGAATGGCTCATAACTAATAGCTTTGTTTTCTTCAATTTTTACTCTAGTTATTCTATATCCTATTTTTTTTGATCTATTCCATGAACCATGTTCAGCAATAAAAACATCACCTAAGTATTCATTAGGAAACATATTACCATTATAAAATTTTAAACCTAGAGGAGCCACATGCGGACCTAAGTTCCTAGCCGGAGGAACAAAATCTGAGCATGGATATTTTCCACCAAATTCAGGATCCCCAATATCATCCCCATGGCAATATGGATATCCAAAATTTTGACCAGGTTTTGTTACTCTATTTAATTCACAAGGAGGAATGTTATCACCAAGCATATCTCTTCCATTATCCGTAAACCACATTTCATCATTACTCGGATTCCAGGTAAATCCTACAGTATTTCTAACTCCATGAGCAAAAATTTCTCTATTGGAGCCATCAGGATTCATCCTTGTTATTGATGCATACATTTTATTTTTGCTCTCACATATATTACATGGTGCACCAACTGGAACATATAGTTTACCATCTGGACCAAATGCAATATATTTCCATCCATGATGTTTATCTTTCGGGTAATCATCATATATTAAAACTGGTTCACCAGGATTATCTAAATTATCTTCAATGTTTTTAAAAACCCATAATTTATCAACTTCAGCTACATATAAGTCTCCTTTGTGAAAAGCAACCCCATTCGGCATATTTTTTAATTTATTTGTTATAAGCCACTTTTTTTCAGCTTTATTATCTCCATTCTCGTCTCTTATTGCAAATACATTATCATCGTGTCGATTTCCAATAAAGATAGTACCGGAAGGACTTATATCCATTGATCTTGCATTAGAAATATTATCAGCATAAATTTCAATTTTAAAACCTTCAGGTAATTGAATATTTTCAAGCAATTTATAAAGCTCTTCAGATTTTAAAGAGTTTTTTAATTTACTTTCTTCTTTTGCTTTTGAGTCACATGAAAAGAAGGTTAAAAAAAATAAAATTGTAAATAGGAATTTTTTTTTCATGACAAATAA
This sequence comes from Marinoscillum sp., assembly GCA_042095375.1. GTDB lineage: Bacteria > Bacteroidota > Bacteroidia > Cytophagales > MED-G16. The sequence continues at coordinate 4,139 of JBELBJ010000007.1, read as the reverse complement.
ATTTTAATAACAAATATAAATTAATTAAATACTATAATAAGTAAAGTTATTTTCATCTTTTAACAAAATATTAATACTTTTAAAAAAAATATAGATTTTCGTCTTGGAAAATATTGATTTAATTGTATTTGTTTCTTACTGCTTATTAATACTCTCAATTGGACTTTATGTTTCAAGAGATAAAAAAGGTAAGCAAAAAACTGCAGAAGATTACTTTTTAGCTGGAAAATCATTACCATGGTGGACAATTGGTGCATCATTAATTGCTGCTAATATTTCAGCAGAACAATTTATTGGCATGTCTGGATCAGGTTTTGCTTTGGGATTGGCTATTGCTAGTTATGAATGGATGGCAGCAATAACCCTTTTATTAGTTGGAAAATATTTACTTCCAGTCTATATAGAAAAAAAAATATTTACTATACCTGAATTTATTGAAAAAAGATATAGCAAAAATTTAAAAACAATTTTAGCTATATTTTGGATAGCACTCTTTGTATTTGTTAATCTTACAACTGTTCTTTATTTAGGAGGTAAAGCAATGGATACCATTTTTGGATCAGGAGATGGTAGTATGTTAAGCAATAGCATACTTTTACTTGGAGCATTTGCATTATCTTATTCTTTATGGGGAGGACTTGCCGCTGTAGCATGGACAGATGTTGTTCAAGTAATTATTTTAATTTTTGGGGGTATTTTAATGACTTTAATTGCATTAACCTATGTAACACCAAGTGGTGATATAATCGATGGATTAATCTATGTTTATAATGCTGTCCCTGAAAGATTTTCCATGATATTATCAAAAGGTGAAATAATGATACCAGATAAAATAATCAATGGAGAAATTATTTATAAAGATGCATGGTTTGATTTGCCAGGAATAGCTGTTTTAATTGGAGGAATGTGGATTGCAAATGCATATTATTGGGGATTTAATCAGTATATTATACAAAGAACTCTAGCTGCAAAAAGTTTAAGAGAAGCACAAAAAGGTATAGCATTTGCTGCATTTCTAAAGTTAATTATTCCCATTTTTGTTGTATTACCTGGCATTATAGCTTATGTAATTAACATGGATAAGGAAACTAATTCTATCATTATTGAAAATTTACCAAATGGATTTATTTCAACAGATGGATCAATTCTAAATGATAATGCAGCACCTTGGTTAATAAATAATTATATACCAACTGGAGTAAAAGGTCTTATTCTTGCTGCTTTAGCAGCTGCAATCGTTTCATCTTTAGCATCAATGTTAAATTCAACATCCACCATATTTACAATGGATATTTATAAAGCAATTATTAATACAGAAGCTGGAGATAAAACTTTAGTAAATGTAGGAAGAATCACCGTCTTAATTTCTTTAGCTATTGCAATGTGGATTGCTCCAAATTTAGGGAACATAGGTCAAGTTTTTATTTATATTCAAGAATATACTGGTGTAGTTAGTCCTGGAATATTAGCAGTATTTTTGACTGGTATTTTTTGGAAAAAAACTACAAATAATGCTGCTATATGGGGTGTGCTATTTTCAATACCTGTAGCAATGTATTTTAAGGTAGCTCCAAATGAATGGTCCAATTTACCGATATTTATAAATAATGTTCCATTTATGCATCAAATGGGAATTACATTTTTAGCTACAATATTAATTATATTTTTAATCAGTTACCTTGAAGGAAATAATAATGATCCTAAAAGTATAAATATTTCTAAAAAGCTATTTGAAACTGATTCTTCATTTAATATACCAGCATTCATAATTCTTTTGATCACCACATTTTTATATGCGTTTTTTTGGTGATTATAGTTAAAGTTATTTTAGCAATTTCTTTTAAAAAAAAATTTAAATTATCTTTAAAGGGTTATTAAACAAAATAAATTATTACTATGAGAATATTACTTTTTATACTTATTTCAATATTTGCAATAAGTTGTTCAAACACTCAAAATGGAGTATTTGTAACATTTGATGATGAAAAATCAAATGCAATTAGAGATCATTATCAAAATTATTTGAAAAATGATATAGATGGTCTTAAATCTTTATGGTCTTCTGATCTAAAAATTTATATGAATAGTATTAATGCTTCTGGAGTTGATGAAATTTCAGCATTAATAACTGCTCAACATGAAAATTTTGATAATATATCAATGAGTTTTCAAGATGATGGAGCTACTGAAGATTTAGGTGTTTGGGCTCAAACAATTGTATATCCTCCAATGAATGGTAATGCAGAAATGACAATCACACAAACTTGGTTTAATTGGTCTGCTAC
>JBELBJ010000007.1:0-1754 GCA_042095375.1 Marinoscillum sp. | reverse complement strand
TATTTAACGTTCCAATGGGATGGTTTTCTGGAATGAAAATTAAAGAAATATCCGAAAAAGAATGTATAACTTTTTTACCATTTAAAGGGTATTACCGATGGCAAAATAAAAATCCTTTTAAATCCATGTATTTTGCTGTTCAATCAATGGGTGCAGAATTGTCAACTGCTACTTTAGCTACTTTAGCTACAAAAGGTTATAATAAATCCATAGCTTTAATAGTAACAGAAATGAATTCAAAATATTTTAAAAAAGCAACTGGAGATCTTACTTTTAAGTGTAGCGAGGGAGAAAAGATTTTTGAAGCAGTAAATGAAGCTATTAAAACAAAAAAAGGAGTTGAAGCTAAAGTTAAAACAATTGGTAAAATGAAAGATGGAACTGTTGTGTCAGAATTTTATTTTACTTGGTCATTTAAGATAAGGGATTGAAAAAAATAAACTTAAAAAAAAAAATAAAATATAGTATTTGTACTTGTGGCTTAAGTAAAAAAATGCCTTTTTGTGATAACAATCATAGAAAATATAACTCTAAAAATAATACTAATTACAAATCACTAAAGATTGAGTCTGATAGAGATGTTATAATAGATATTTCCTCATCAACATGGAATAACAATTAAGATCTTTTTAAAGTTAAAATAGTTATTTCAGGTAAAATGCCTACTCTCCCCGGATACCCCATAAATCCAAACCCCCTATTTACGTATATATATTGATTATTCGAGGTATATAGATCCGCCCATTGTTTGTATGCCAATCTTACTGGACTTACTCTAAATTTCCCAATATCAATTCCATATTGAAGGCCATGGGTATGACCTGAAAGTGTTAAATCAATATCCTTAAAATTATTAGTTACATGAGCATTCCAATGTGATGGATTATGAGACATTAACAGCTTGAAATCATTTTTATTAAGTCCCTCGTAAGCCACATCAAGTTTACCATATTGTTGAAATCTTCTAGAAGCTGACCAGTTTTCTACTCCAATAATATTTATAGATTCCTCATCAACAGTAATTCTAGTATTCTGATTTCTAAGTAAATTCCAACCAAATTCTTTTTGAGCAGTTAACAAATCATTAAAGTTTTTAGTTTTACTAATTTCATTTTCCCAACTAGTATACTCGCCATAATCATGGTTACCTAATACACTAAAAACACCTAAAGGAGCTTTAATTTTTGATAAATCATCTCCCCAGCCCATTAGCTCTTTTGCTTTATCATTTACTAAATCTCCTGTAAAAAATATAACATCAGGTTTTTCGTTAGTTATCATATCTATACCTCCTCTAACAGCTAATCTATTTCTCAGACTCCCTACATGAATATCAGAGACGTGGCATACCTTAATACCGTCAAAAGCAAGAGGTAATTTTTTAAAATTTATTTGTCTTCTTTTAATCCTGTAGTCATAAACATTATTTGATAAAATACCATATGTAAGTGATGTAATTGGTATACCATATGCAAGCGATGCCGATATACTTAAAAATTTAGATCTTGATATTTTATTACTTGATTTTAATGTTTTTTTTCTAAAAATATAAATTATCAACCTTCTCAAATCATCAATTAGCAAAAAAGGTAATGATAAAACTTTTAGATTAGAGATAACATCAATAATTAAAATTTTTGAAAATCAAAATTTAATAAAACAAAAAGAGATAAAAAAAGAGGTAAATTATAAAGATCTATCAAATAAATTTGAACTAAGAAATTATGAAGAAATAGTTAAAAAAAATTCATCCA
>JBELBJ010000006.1:0-68231 GCA_042095375.1 Marinoscillum sp. | reverse complement strand
AGTTATATTTCTCTCCATAAGTTTTTATTAAAAATTCACTTGAGGACTTAAAGTCGTCTTTTGATTTTGCAGCCTCAATTGCTTGATTTAATTCTTTTTCATTATTACCAAATAACTCAAGGATATCTGTTATCTGACTAGAAATTGGGTTTTTATTTTGAATTAGATTTAAATATTTTTCTAAATCAAGATTAAGTTCTGTTTTAAGTTTTGCTATATTTTTTTCATGATTAATTAATTCTACTCGATTTGATTTTAAAACATTTAAAATTTCTATTTTATTAATGTCTTGTTTATTTTTTTTCTTGATTGTATCAATTATATGAGAATATACATTATCATTAGTTTTATAGTATTTTTTTCTCTTTTCTATGTTTTTAATTGAAATTTTATTATCAAATCTTTCAAATTCTTTTGAAAAAAATTCAAATGGTTTCAAAATCAGTAAAATATAATCTTGAATTGCATCTAAAGCTAAATCATTAATTTGAATATCATTTATGGATATGTTTTTAGAAAGAATATTAGAATATTCTCTAGAAATATACCTTACTTCTTCACTATCATAATTAAAATATGATGATTTATTTTTTTTAATATTTTGCTCCCATTCTTCAAAAATATTTTTTAAAATAAATAAGTTAATTTGATAAATATCAGTATATTCTAATATCTCTTTTCCAGAAAAATGTTCATTTTTTATTAATGAATTATTTGTGATTTTTTTGAGAATAGCTTTTAAAAAATTTTTTAGATTATCTTTTTCCATAAATTAGAATATCTTAATAATTAGTTTAAAAATATAATTATTAATTTAAATATTCGTTTTTTTATTATTAGTTATTTTAATTTCAATTATTCAACAAAGAATTATGAATTTTTTTAATAAAAAAATTTTGTATCTAATTTTTTTTACTAATTATTTCTATAGTTATTCTCAAAACCCAATAGGAATTCCAATGGGAACATGGAGAACTCATTATGATTATTCAAATGTTAAAATAATTTCATATTTTAATAATAAGGTTTTTGGATCTTCTTCTAAGGGTTTTTATTACTATGATTTTGAAGACAATAGTGTTAACAAGCTATCAAATATTGATGGTCTAAGTTCATCTGGAATTTCATCTATGTATTCAAATTCTACTTCACTCATTTTAGGTTATAAAAATGGCTTTTTAGATATAATTTATGAAGATGGAAAAATAAAAAATCTAGATCTTTTTCCTGTTTTGAATAATTATGAAATTAGTAAAACTGTCAATGATATTTTTTTATATAATAATTTAATTTATGTTTCAACCAATCAAGGTCTAGTGATTATTGATTTTTTGACATTAGAAATATTAGAGTTTTATTCAAATATCGGTAATGATGGAGCTCAAATAAGCTCTTTAGAAACTAAAATTTTACAAGATTCTATTTTTGTTTTATTTGAGAATGGCATATTGAAGTCAAAAATTAATAATCAAATAAACCTAAAGGATTATAATAGTTGGAACGAAGTGAGTTTTTCTGATTCTTTAATATTAGGCTCTTTAATTCTTGATAATAATTTATATATCTATAACAATAATAAAATATTAAAATATAATGGGAAAAGTTTTAATCTTTTTAAGTCTTTTTCAAATTATAAGGTTAAAAAAATAAAGAATTATAATAATGAGTTTTTTATTATTACTGATAATTCAATTCTTCTACTAAATAAAAATAAAGTAATCAGTATTGCATACGAGAATGATAATTTATTTCTGAATGATGCTATTTTTTTAGAAAATAACATTTGGGTTGGTGTTAATGATGAAGGAATTATTAATTTAGAAAATAATCAAAGTTTCAAGATTAAGTCATCAATTAGAGACGATGCTTCTAATTTAGTTTCTTTAAATGACAAGATAATAGGCTTAAGATTCTTACAGGAAAGTAAAAATTCTGATTTAGGTTCTTTTTCTCTATTTGAAAATAATGAGTGGGATAATATTAAATTAGATTTTTTTTCAAATATTTCATCAGCATCAAAAAATAACTCAAATAATATATTTTTATCTTCTTTTGGTAAAGGTATTTATGATCTAAAAAACCAAAAAGTTATTAATGAATTATCAATAGGTTCTACTCTAGAAAAAGTTGAAAATACGGATTCTTTGCTAGTTACAGATTTAGAATTTGATAGTGATGACAACTTATTTATATCAAATTATGGTGTTAAATCTTCCTTACATAAATTAGATTCTAATGGGGTTTGGAATAAATTTACATTTAGCAATCTAAAGTATTTTTATCCTATCGATATCAATATTGGTAAAAATGGTTTTATCTGGTCTCGTTTGGATTTAGAGTTTGGAGGTGGAATATTAGTATTTGATTCAAATAAAAATAAATCTTCGTGGATTAATAAGAATCAAAATAATTTACCAAGCAATGATATATTATCCTTAAATATTGATAAGGATGATAAGGTATGGATTGGTACGTCTAAGGGTTTGGTTTATTATAACACATCAATAATTTCAGATTATAATCAAAAAGCAAATGATTTAGTAATTGATGGTTATAGATTTTTAGAAAACGAAAAAATATATTCTATCGCAATTGATGAATCAAATAGAAAATGGATTGCATCAGATAATGGTATTTGGGTTTTGAATAAAAACAATAGTTCGTTAGAATTTAATTTTAGTACTGAAAACAGTCCGATCCCATCAAATAAAATTTTAGACATTGTGATTAATAATCTTTCAGGAGAGGTATTTATTCTTTCAGAAAATGGAATGGTTTCTTATTTGACTGATGCTTCTCAGGCTTCTCAAGATTATTCTAGTATAAAAATTTTTCCTAACCCTATTAGCTTGAAAGAAAATCAATTGCTTTCTTTTCAAAATTTATTAAATAATTCTATAATAAAAATTATGACTTTATCTGGAAAGGTAATTAGTAACTTTAAATCTAATGGAGGTGGTGCTTCTTGGAATTTGTTAGATATGAATAATAATTTAGTTTCTCCGGGAATCTATTTAGTTTATTTATCTGATGATATAGGAAATGATTCTTTTATTCAACAAATTTTAATTACAAATTGAAATGGTATCTAAGACAAACGGTATAGTATTAAATTATATAAAGTATAAGGAAACATCAATCATTTCTAAAATTTACACTAAAAACTTTGGACTAAAAAGCTATATAATTAACGGTATTAGAAGTAAAAAAGGCAGATTTAACATAAGCTCATTTCAATCTTTATCTTTACTTGATCTAGTTGTTTATGAAAATAAAAACAGTGAAATTGGGAGAATTAAAGAATTAAAATTTGATAGAATTTATTTTACGAATCATCATATTCAAACAAAAATTTCTATCTGTTTATTTCTCTCTGAAGTTTTATTAAAGCTAATCACTTTTCAAGTTCCTGATTCAAATCAATTTTCTTTTATAAGAAATTCTTTAATAGAGTTTGATAAAATGGAAAATAATTATGAAAATTTTCATCTAATTTTTTTAATTAAATTTTCAAAATTTTTAGGATTTGAAATCAGTAGTATTTCAGACTTTTCTAATATTAGATCTCAAAGTCCATCCGTAACGAATTTCTTATCGGATATAATTAATTCTAAATATTCTTGTAATGTAAAATCAACTTCTTCTATTAGAAATAAAGCATTAGAAATAATTATTGTTTATTTTAGAGAAAAAACTGAATTAAATATGAATTTGAATTCAAATTATATACTTAAAAAAATTTTTAATTAACTTTTGTGATATGAAAAAATTATTTGTTGTATTAATAATATTAAATTTTTCTATTTCTTGTAATAGAAAACCTAATAATTCTGATAGTAAGTCAAATATCACTATTAAGGAAGTAACAAATAGAGTTTATTTTAAATGGCCTAAAGATAATGGTACTGTTTCAAGTCCTGTATTTATAGATATGGGTCTAGAGGGCATGAAAATTGAACCCGCCGGAAAAGTAAATATTGGATTTGGCCATCATCATATTTTGATTAATCAAAATTTTTGGCCAAAAGGATCAGTCATACCAATGAGTGATTCAACACTTCATTATGGTCAAGGACAAACTGATGCTTCTTTAGACCTTCCTCCAGGTGAATACATTATTTCGTTACAATTTGCAGATGGTGTTCATGCTTCTTATGGTAAAGAAATGTCTTCATCAATCAAAATTAAAGTAGAATAAAAATGAGCTCAGAATTATCAAAGGTTCCAACTCTTGATTTAGATAAATTCAATTACGGAAATTTAGATGAACAAAAACATTTTGTATCAGCTATTGGAGATTCTTTTAATCAAATAGGTTTTGCGATTATAAAAAACCACGGTTTAGACTCTTCACTAGTAAGTAACTTATATGATCAAATTAAAGAATTCTTTTATTTGGACGATCACAAAAAAAAACAATATGAAATTCCTTCAAAAAATGGTCAAAGAGGGTATGTTGGTAAAGGAAAAGAACATGCAAAAGGAAGTAAAGTTGGTGATCTTAAAGAGTTTTATCATGTTGGACACCCTGATTCTACTGGAGATTACGGTGAAAATGTTTGGCCTAAAGAATTCCCCTTATTTGAGAAATATGCAACTAAGACATATTTAGAACTTGAAAACATAGGGTTGAATATTTTAAAATCGATTGCATTATATCTGAATTTAGATAAAAAATATTTTGAAAATAAAGTTAGGGGAGGTGAAAGTATTATGAGAGCAATTCATTATTTCCCTATCCATAATATTAATATAAATAAAAATGCTGTTAGAGCTGGAGCCCATGGCGATATTAATTTTATAACAATTTTAATGGGGGCTAGTGCAAAAGGACTTGAAATATTAACAAGAAATAACAAGTGGATACCTATTGAAGCTAAAGAGGATCATCTTGTAATCAATGTTGGCGATATGCTTGAGAGATTAACAAATAATAAATTAAAGTCAACAATTCACAGGGTAGTAAATCCTGAAAAAGAATTATTGCATACTTCAAGGTTTTCAATACCATTTTTTCTACACCCTAGACCAGATATGGGTTTATCTTGTCTTGAAAGCTGCATAGATAAAGATAATCCTAAACAATACACAGATATTGACGCAAGGGGATTTTTAGAAAAAAGACTTAAAGAAATAGGGTTGAAATCTAAATAGAATTATTCTTCTGTTTCTGGCGGATCAATTCCCAACTCTTTTAAAACTATATTAGAAATATCATCCGAAGGTTGTGCATATAATAAAACATCAACACCCGGAACCCCTGCACTAAATACATGAGAAAATGATTCCTGTTCAGCAACTTTATTTATAGCGCTACTTATCTTTTCAAATAAAGGCTTAAATAATTCAGTTTCCTTTGTTGTTATTGCCGTCTGAGCTTCTCTTTGAAATTTTTCAATAGAATTTTGAAGATTTTGTAATTCTTCTTGCTTATCTGCTCTAATAATCTCAGTCATTGTTGCAGCTTCTCTCTGAAATGTCTCTGCTTTTGATTGAAAATCAGTTATTTTAGATTGCAGTTGATTTTGCAATTGAGTTCCATATGCTTGAACCTCAGCCTGAACCTGTTTGGTTTCAGGTAAGAAACTTAATATATATTCAACATTTGTGTAACCTATTTTAATATTTTGACCAAAAGAGGTTAGTGTAGTTAGTAAAAGTCCAATTACAAGTATGTTTATTTTTTTCATAAAATTAAATTTAGTGGACAAAACTAATTATTTTTTTCAGTTAGTCCTAAATCTTCTAAAACATAATCAGTATAATCGTGAATTGGATTAGTATATAATAAAACTGGACCACTTGATTTATCAAATACTATTTGTAATCTATTTTTTTTTGCAACTCTTTCAATTGACTCGAAAACTATATCTTGAATTGGTTCAATAAGTTCTTTTTTCTTTAAAAAAAATAAGCCCTCTAATCCAAATATTTTTTGTTGATAATTTTTAATTTCACTCCATTCATCATCAATTATTTTTCTTTTTTCATTATACATCTCTTCCGTTAATAAAATTTTTTCAGCTTTTAATGAAATTTCTTTTTTCTCAGCTAATTTATACATATCATTAATTTCATTTTCCCAGGATTTTGAGATAGAATTTATTTCACTTAATGCATCTTGATATTCTTTCATTTGATTTAAAATAAAATCTGTATTAACGTACCCAAATTTTTGACTAAATAAAGAGTTATTATTTAATAAGAAACTAAAAATTAATATAAAAACTTTATATGGCATGATTATCTTAATTGTTGACCAATTGAGAAATGAAACTGTGGACCAGATCGGGTCAATTGGCCTGGCAATTTATCAAATCCATAAGCCCAATCTATACCCAATAAACCAAATGCAGGCATAAATATTCTAACACCAACACCAGCGGACCTATATAAATTAAAAGGATTAAACTCTGATTGTGAATTCCAATTGTTACCTGCTTCAACAAATGTTGAACCGTAGATTGTAGCAGTTGGATTTAAGGAAATAGGATGACGTAATTCAAAAACATATTTATTATATATTGTTCCTCCTTGAATATTTCTTTCTGAATCTATTGGCACAAGTGAATTATTTTCATAACCTCTTAACGCAACCCTTTCTGTTCCTAAAAGGAAATTACTATATGATCCAGATAAGCCATCTCCTCCAAGATAAAACCTTTCAAAAGGGCCAATTTTACTTTCATCTCCAAAAGCCCCAATGAAACCTATATGTGCTCTAGATTCTAGAACCAAATTTCCAATTATTGAAGTATAAAATTTTGCATCAAACATCCACTTATGGTATTCTGCCCATTTATATTTTTCTTTTGGTTCTGCAGTCTCATAATCAAGATCATTCCAAGAGGAATATGGTGGAGTAATTGCAACATCTAAAGAAAAAGAAGATCCTCTTCTTGGAAACATTGGATTATCTATACTATTTCTAGAGATATTAGTTTTAAATGCTATTGTATTTGTAATTCCAGTATTAAAGCCAAGAGATTGTCCAAAATTGAATAAATCATATCTATAATAGACTAATGAATTAGATATTATAAAAAAGTCATCAGGCCATGTTATTCTTCTACCAAGACTTAAAGTTACAGCGTGAATCTTCATAGCACCTATTACCTTACTATCTTTGGATGAGCCATATCCACCACCTAAACCGTATCCGCCATATCCTCCGCCATATCCTCCGCCATATCCCCCATATCCTCCGCCATATCCCCCGCCATATCCCCCATATCCTCCATATCCTCCATATCCACCACCACCACCATATGGGTAGCCGCTTCCATAAAAATCCAACATTCTATTTATTGAATAACTATAGTTAATACCAAAATTATTAGGTTTTCTTCCACCAAACCATGGTTCTGAAAAACTAAAAGAATAGGATTGAAATTGTCTCCCATTAGCTTGAACTCTAATAGATAATTTTTGACCATCTCCAACAGGAAGAGGTTTCCATTTGCTAAAATCCGTAATATTTTTGATTGAAAAATTACTAAAACTTAAACCAACTGTTCCCACAAACCCAAAATAACCTCCCCATCCACCAGAAAGCTCAACCTGGTCACTAGGTTTTTCTTCAACCTCCCACCTAATGTCTACTGTTTCTTTAGCAGGGTTAGGGGTTGGAACAGGAGCAATAGTTTCTGGGTCAAAATAACCAAGTTGAGACAATTCTCTTTGAGTTCTGATTAGTTCTGATCTATTATATTTTTGTCCTGGAATAGTTCTAAGCTCACGCATAATTACATGATCACTTGTTCTATCATTTCCTACTACTGTTACTTTATCTATTGATGCTTGAGCTCCTTCATATATTCTCATTTCAATATCGACAGAATCATTTTCAATAGATATTTCAATAGGCTGGATATTTGAGAATAAATAACCGTTGTCTTGATATAGAGAAGAAACATCTTCACCTTTTGGATTGTATGTTATTTTTTTTTCAAGAGTTTCTGTATCATAAATATCTCCTTTATCTATTGCTAGGACTTCATTAAGTGTATTATCATTGTATATGTAATTTCCTGCCCAGGTTATATTTCTAAAGTAATATTTATTTCCTGGATTTAATTTAAGGCTAATATTTATAAGGTTATCTTTATCAAAGAAAGTAGAATCACTTATTATTTTTATATCTCTATATCCTTTAGATTGATAAAATTTTATCAAATTTTCTTTATCATTTCTATACTCTGAAGTTATAAATTTGCTTGATTTAAAAATGTTTATTTTTAAATTTTCAGTCATATATTTATTAAATGAAATTAGGCTCAATCCTTTTTTATTTTGAAATAAATTTCTTGGCTTAATAAGCTCAATGGAGTTTAAGAAAATTGATTTGAAAAGACCTACCCTAGGCTTTTCTCCTGTTTTTTTTAATTTACCCTTAAGCTTTGCATCTGAAAAAATAGTTTTTCCAACAAAATTAATATTATTAATTTTTACTTTCTGTTTTTTATTTACACTGATTAATAGACGAATACTATTTGATAAAATAGTATCGGTTTCTTGTTTTATAGATATTGAAGCATTTGTAAAACCCTTATTATCTAAATATTTTTTTATTATATTTTTTGTGTTTTTAAGAACCGCATCTGTTACTATCCTACCTCTAATTAAATTAATTTTTTCATTTAAGGTTGTAGTATTTGATTTTCCTAAGCCTTCAATTTTAAATTTACTAAGTCTTGCTCTCTCAGAGAGACTAATAATTAAATCAACTTTATTTCCTTCAATTTTTGTAGCATATATTTGAATATCTCCAATTATTCCTTGTTTCCATAATTTTTTAATTGCACCTGATATTGCATCTCCAGGAATTGTTATTTGATCTCCTTTTTTTAATCCCGATATTGAAATTAATGCTATTTTATCTAAATATTTCGATCCTAAAACATCAATATTTCCTATTTCATAAGTTTTTGGATTAGAATAATTGACTATAATTTGATTCTCCTGATCTTGATTTAATTTATATGATATTTGACTATATAAGTTTTTTGTACTTATAAGAACCAATAACATTATAGATAAATAGATTCTTGTATTCATTTTATAATCCTCCAAATCTTCTTTTTCTTTTTTGAAACTCGAAAATAGCATTATTTAAATCTTTTTTTCTAAAATCAGGCCAAAAAATCTTAACAAAAATAAATTCTGAATAAGCAGCCTGCCATAAATAAAAGTTACTAATTCTTTTTTCACCACCCGTTCTTACAATTAATTCTGGGTCTGGAATATCATTTGTTGATAGATAGGATTGAAATTTTTCCTCTAATCTTTTAAAATCATTTTCTTTTGTTTTTATTTCTTTTATTGCATTAATTATATCCCATTTACCACTATAATTTATTGCTAGAACGAGATTTAATCCTGTATTGTTTTTTGTTTTACTTATTCCATCTAAAAAAGTATTCTTTGTTGTTGATGAAAACTTAGATAGATCACCAATAACTTTTATTTTTATGTTGTTTTTAATTAAATCATTTAATTCTTCTTTCATTACTTTTTCAATCAATTTTATTAGTGCTTTTGTCTCAATTGAAGGTCTATTCCAATTTTCTGTTGAAAAAGTAAATAATGATAAGCATTGTACCTTTAATTCTGAACATATTTCAATAGATTCTCTAATTGCTTTTTTTGCATTATTATGTCCATAAATTCTATCTTTTCCTTTTGATCTTGCCCACCTACCGTTACCGTCCATAATTATTGCAATATGATTAGGAATTTTTTTAAGCTTATCGTTCATTTAAACAAAGTTCTTAAATTATATTAATAATAACTGAAATTAATAAATATTATTTGATGGTGCTGAATTTTGAGGACAAGGTATAGTATATAAAATATAGCTAATAGTGAAGCCGGTAAAATAATAAAAATCATTACTTTTTGGATTTCCATATTGAAAGTTTTTTACTAATGATTCATTGTTTTCTAGAATATCAATTTCATCAGTAAGAGTCTTTTTAATTTCAAACTCTAGCGCTAAAGAAAATCTATTTTTATATAAGTATTTAAAACCTAAACCAAATGGAAAAATTAAATTTAAGTTGTTTTTTCCTGAAACTTTTATATTATTTTTTTCGATGTTTTTCAACATATTAATTCCCATTCCAAAAAAAAGATAAGGTGTAAAATTTTTTTTACCAGTCTCATCAAAATAATCAAGAAAATTATATTCAACTTTAGATGAAAATTCAGTGACTTTGCTTTTAAATGAATAATTTCGTCTTTTTGAAAGAGCATCTAGAATCTTCTCATTTCCTTTAATAGAACCTCTTTTAATTCCTCCCTTTACCGATATGTGTTTACTTAAATTCAACCTTTGGAATAGTTCTAAACCTATAGAGGCAGAACTTAAAGAATAACCTCTTTTTAAATCACCTGAATAAGATACTAGTCCTAATCCAATTCCAGGCTCAAGAAATTGAGATAGAACCTTACTATTTAAAAACAGAAAAAGAAAAACAATAATATAAACTTTGGTATTAAAAAATTTCATACTTAATGATTAACGAAAAAAAATCTAAATATTATTTAATTTCTTAAATCATATCCCCAATTGAGTTTTCCCCTAAGGGTATTAAAGAAGGAATAATCTCTTACTTTAGCAAGTGATACTTTAAATTTTGAATTCATTATTGTAATTTCAGTTTCACTTTTACATGTATATGATCTTGAGTCAAGAGAAGTTAAAAAATTATATCCATTGCTCTCAATTTTTAATTGAATTTTTGATTTATTTGAAACAATTAAAGATCTCACACTTAAGTTATGTGGGCTTATAGGTGTAATTATAAAACTTTCATTGTCAGGAGATACAATTGGGCCCCCGCATGATAAAGAATAACCTGTTGATCCTGTTGGACTAGCTATAATTAATCCATCAGCCCAATAAGTATTTAATAATTCATCATTCACGAAACATTTTATTGTTAGCATTGATGAAGAATCTTTTTTAACTACTGTAAACTCATTTAAGGCAAAATTATATGGAGAAAAAATATTTTTTTTATTTGAGTTAACTGTAATGAGAGATCTTTTATCAATATTTAACTCATTTTTTTTAATCATTTTTATGGTTTTATCAATTTGTTTTATGTCAAATATTGATAAAAAACCTAATTTACCAATGTTTATTCCTAAAATCGGTATAGATAAATTATATATATGTGTTACAGTATCTAATAAAGTTCCATCACCTCCAAAACTGAAAATATATTTACATTCTTTTAATTTATTTAAATTATAACTTTCAATTTTTCTTAAAATAGATTTTTTTTTAGTAAGGTTTTCTTTTAATTCTTTTGAGGTAAATACGTTGATATTATTAGATTTTATATTTTTAATGATTGCTTCAAGTATTAATAATTTTTTATTGTTTAAGTTTTTTCCGTGTAAAGCGATATTCATCTTGACTATTTTAAAAAATCAACAATATATTTATTAAATAATTTTGGATGTTCCATCATTGGGGCATGGCAACAATTATCTATAAACTTTATTTTTGAGTTTTTAATTAATCTATTAAATTCATGTGCAACAGATGGGGGGGTAATGGTATCATTAAGTCCCCAAACTAATAGAGTAGGAGATGTTATTTTGTGTAATAATTTTGACATATTATTTCTTTGAGCAGATCTTGCTAATTTGATAATATTTAAACATTTATCATTGTCGTTTAAAGTATCATATATTTCTTGAATATATTTTTTCGATAAAATTTTAGGATTAAAAAATGTATAATTAACCCTTTCATTAATGTAATTGTAATCTCCTCTTTTAGGAAAAGAGCCCCCGAATGAATTTTCAAATAAACCAGAGCTACCTGTTAAAATTAAATTACTTACATTTTTTTGATAATTTATTACATAATCTAATGCTAAGTGACCTCCCAGAGAATTTCCAATAATTGATATATTTTTTAATTTTTTTAAAGAAATAAAATTTCTAATAAACTCAGATAGTCCAGAGATAGAAGCTTTAGATGGATCAACTTCTATAATTGGAAGTTTTGGCACTATTACTCTATAATTTTTTGATAATTCATTAATCACTGTTTTCCAATTACTTAATGCACCAAAAAGCCCATGAATAAGAAGAATAACTTTTCCTTTTCCTTTATCTATACACTTAGTCTTCATTTTATTTGAAATTAAGTAAATGATTTATTTTCTTCAATATTTTTAATTAAATCCCAAAACTCTGGAGCTATATTAATAGCCAATAATATATATTCAGTTAATATAGGTTGAATTTCCTTAATTATTGGGTATAAAATTGAATTATTGATTTCATTAGATAGTAATTCAATATTTAACCAGTCTAAAATATTAAATAAAAAACTTAGCATAAATCCACAAATCAAAGATCCTAAGAATGCACCCCCTAAATCATCTAATAACCCAATTAAAGTCAAATCTAAAATGTATTTCAAAAACTTTGATAACTGAAAAATTATTATAAAACTCAATAAAAAACTTGTAATTATTGAAACAACAATTAGAGCATTATCATCAATATTGATAGGTGTTTTTTTAATTATCAAAATTAAAATATGATGATATTTTATCCCAATAATTAAACTAAGATATAGAGATAAGAAACCCATCAAGGATATAAAAAACCCTTTTTTATATCCTTTGTATGCCCCATATAAAATTATTAATGTTGCAATTACATCTAATAAGTTCAAACTATGTTAATTTAGATTTCACAATACTGGCAATTAAGCTATTATCAGCTTGTCCAGAAAACTTTTTAGAAGCAATGCCCATAATTTTCCCCATATCTTTTATATTGGCTGCATCATTTTCTTTAATAATTTTTTCAATTTCTATATGGATCTCTTTATCACTCATTTGATTAGGTAAAAATTCAGAAATGATTTTTATTTCATCATCCTCTATTTTTGCTAAATCTTTTCGGCCTTGTTTTATATACAATGCTTTAGAATCATTTCTTTGTTTAACATTTTTCATTAGAATTTGCATTTCTTTTTCCTTAGTCAATGTATCATTGCCGTTTTCACTTTTTTCGTGAAGTAAAATAGAAGATTTAATTGCCCTTAAAGCATTTAATCTTATTTTATTTTGATTTAACATTGCATTTTTTATTTCTTTATCTATTATTTCTTTGAGACTCATAACAAATATTTAATTTTATCTCAAATTTAGTTAAATGAAAACAAGGTTAAGTGTTAATGTTAATAAAATTGCAACTTTAAGAAATGCTAGAGGTGGAAATATCCCAAATTTATATCAATTTGTAAATGATATTCAAAAATTTGGTATTCATGGAATAACTGTCCATCCTAGACCAGATGAAAGACATATTACTTTAAAAGATACTTATGAAATTTCTAAAGTAGTAAAAACCAATTACAATATTGAAGGATATCCTGATGAAAGGTTTATTAAAATTATATCTGACATTAAACCTGAACAAGCAACCCTTGTTCCTGACACCCATGATGTCATTACATCAGATCAAGGATGGGACACAGTTAAAAACAAATCATTTTTGAGAGAAGTTATTAAAAATTTAAAATCATTTGGCACTAAAGTTTCTGTATTTATTAATCCGGAAATAGAGTATGTTGAGGGAGCTTTTGATTGTGGTGCCGATAGAATAGAATTATATACTGGAGATTATTCTTCAGATTATTTATCAGATAAAACTAATTCCATTAAAAAGTATTTAAATGCTTCTCTAAAAGCGAAAGAATTAAATATGGATGTTAATGCAGGGCATGATCTAAATCTAGATAATTTAAAGTATTTTAAATCTAAAATATCTTTTCTATTTGAAGTTTCTATTGGTCATGCATTAATTTCTGATTCCATTTACTATGGAATTGAAAATACAATCAAAAAGTATTTATCAAAATTAAATTATGAGTAATCTTTTTTTTAGAGAGTTTGGTTCAGGTAAACCATTAATTATTTTACATGGCCTTTTAGGCTGTTCAGACAATTGGATTTTTCATGGAAAAAAGTTATCAGATTTTTTTCATGTTTATATTCTGGACCAAATGAACCATGGAAATTCCCCACATAGCTCAGACATAAATTACGACTTGTTATCTGATGATATTTATGAATTTATAAATTCTAATAAATTATCATCTGTGAATATAATGGGTCATTCAATGGGAGGTAAAGTTGCCATGTCTTTTGCATTAAAATATAATCATCTAGTAGAAAATTTGATTATTTTAGACATTGCACCTAAAGATTATTCAGCTCAATCAAGATTTGATGAATTAATAAAGTCAGTAATTTCATTACCATTAAATATCATAAAAAGCAGAATTGATGCTGATACTTATCTTTCAAATTTTATCCCCGAACCTGGTGTAAGACACTTCATTTTAAAAAATTTAAAAAGAGTGAATTCAAATAACTTTATGTGGAAACCAAATATAACTTTAATAGAAAAAAAAATGCTTGAAATATATTCCTGGAAAGATAATTCATTTACTTGTAATGCAAATACTTTATTTATTAAAGGGGAAAAATCAGATTATATATTCGATTCTGATTTTGTAAAAATTAAAAAATATTTTCCAAAAGCTTCTATAAAAAAAATTAAAAATTCAGGTCATTGGCTTCATGTTGATTCTCCAGATGAATTTTTTTTATTAATTACTGACTTTCTCAGAGCTTCTTAATTGCCAATTTTAAAATTATTAGATTTATTTCTAAGCTTTTGGATGCGAAGTTTGAAAAGTTTCCTTAAGCTTTTCAATTGAATTATGAGTATAAATTTGAGTTGCAGCAAGACTTGAATGACCTAAAAGGTCTTTTACAGCATTTATATTAGCCCCTTTATTCACTAAATGAGTTGCAAATGTATGCCTTAGGATGTGAGGATTGTATTTTTCACTATTAATGGTTTTAGAAAGATTGTTCTTAACAATTCTATAAATAAACATAGGATATGATTTTTCATATTTTGAAGTTATTATTAAATATTCAGAGTTTTTTATTTCCTTCTGTGCCCTCAAAATTAAATATTTTTCTAATTGAGATTTTATATTTTTATTTATAGGGATTATTCTTTCTTTATTTCTTTTACCTAATACTTTAATTTGATTTTTATTTAAATCACAATCTTTTATTTTTAAATTAATTAATTCTGATAATCTTATTCCTGTACCATATAATAATTCTAAAATCAAAAGGTTTCTTGTATCGATCAAATTATTTTTAAATTTAGATTGATCAAACATTACTTTTATATCTTTTTCTTTAATAAACTTTGGCAGTTTTTTTTCTTTTTTTAGTAGAGAAATATTTTTGAATGGATTTTCATTCAACTTTTCTCTAGAAATTAAATATTTATAAAATGATTTGGCAGAAGCTATTTTTCTATTAATTGTTGCTGATGTTAAATTTTCTGAGGAAAGATTAATTATCCATGATCTAGCAATTTTATGATTAACTGAATTTAATTTTTTTAACCCAAATTCTTTCTCAATAAATTCTATAAATTGTTTTAGGTCTATTTTATAACTTGAAACTGTATGGTCGCTATATCTTTTTTCAAATCTTAAGTATTTTAAAAATAGTTCAAACATTCGAACTACTAAAATAATTGATTTGAATTAATTATTGTTCTTTTGATTGAAGTCTTTGCTTATAGGAAGCTTTTAAAACTTCTTCTCTACGGGTGATTGATGGCTTTGTAAAAAAAGATTTGTTTTTATATGTCTTTAAAACCTGACCCTTATCAAATTTTTTTTTGAATCTTTTTAAGGCTCTATTTATATCTTCATTTTCTTTAACTGTAACTTTTATCATAATAATTTTTTGAGTTGCAAATATATAATTTAAGATGATAATTATCAAATAATAAAAAATTAGTTCTATTTCCAGTTTTTATGCTTACTAGTACACCCCACACCAGGATTAAAACTATTAGTTGGGTCCAATTTTTTATAAAAATTTAATAAAGATGGTTTTGCGTAATATTCATGTCCAACATTATGTTCTGCGGGGTATTCAGCTCCTCTATTGTTAAAAGTTTTTAATAATTTTTGTTTTAATGTTTCAGCATTTACCCCTTTTTTAAGAATATAATTTTGGTGTAATACATGACAAAATAAATGGCCATAATATAGTTTGATTTCAAGTAAATCATCAATTTCTGAGGGTAACTTTTCAAACCAATCTTTTTCATTACGAGGAAAAGCTATATCTAAAGATAATTCTTCTCCTAAATTTTTTTTATGAATGGTATGAAAACGACCAAAAGCACTTGCTGCAACAAATCGATGTAGAAGTGCCTTTTTACCTTCTTTTTTAGTACATTCAAAAAACTCTCCTTCGTTATCTTTAAAAAATTTTTCAAAGTATAATTTTGCTTCATCAATACCTTCGTCTGACATTTCAATGATCCAGTGATGTTCATATTTATTTCGAAACTGTTCCATTCTTTTTGGCAAATGGTTTGGCCAAAAATTACTTAAAAATTGCATTAATTTATCAGATAATTTATCAGGAAGGAATTTAAATTTTTTTGACAATAAATCTACTTTTCTCTTTAATTCGAAAAGCGTAGGAAGAAATTTTGTTCCTAATTTTTCTATTACAACGAAAGTGTCTTTACTGTATTTTTTTGCAGCATCATAACAATTTCTATGCAAATAATCACCTAGTTTAGGAAGTGTTTTAAATTTTGAAAGAATATCTCTTCTTAATTTCCAAAAAACATCAGGGTTGTTACAACCAACATAGAATACTTTATTTTGTTTTGGTGTAGGGTATGTATCTAATCTTACTGCAAAAACAACAATTTTCCCTGAACTACCTGAAGCTCCATACAATAGCCTATCATCAGAATTGAATCTTGCTGGAGTTTTTGAATTAATTTCTCTAACTATTTCAGAATACTTATTATCGGACGCTAATTTATTAGAATTTAGAATGTCAGATTTATTATAGTTTCTATTTTGTAAATTATTTAAAATTTCTTCTGGCTTAGAACCTAAATTGATTTCTAATTCATTAATCAATTCTAACTTTCCATTTGAATTCACTCTAGCATATAAAGCCAATTCGGTATATGCAGGACCTCTTTTAACTAAAGAGCCACCAGAGTTATTACAAACTCCACCGATTATAGAAGCTCCTATACTGGTTGATCCTATTACTGAATGGGGTTCTCTATCTAATGGTTCTAATTTCTTTTCTAAATCATATAATGTACTACCTGAAAGACCTATAATTTGTTTGCCTTCATTAATAATATGAATGTCACTGATTCGCATGGTATTTATAATTATAATTGGACGATCATAATTATTACCATAAGGAGTAGAACCACCAGTTAAACCGGTGTTAGCAGCTTGCATAATAATAATAATATCATTATCTACACAAATCTTGAGTATCTTCCAAATTTCAAGTAATGTTCCTGGTTTAGCTACTGCTAATGCTTTACCTTCTCCATATCTCCACCCCTTACAAAAAGTTTCTTTATTCCATTCGTCTGTAATTATATATTTGTGGCCAACTATTACTTTTAAATCTTTAACAAGTTTATTGTTATCTTGTTTATACTTCATAATTATTATAAAAGTTAAAATTTAGTACTCAATAGTACTATTTTCTGATTCAATAATTAGTTTATTTTTTGATGATTTTTCAACATGCCCAATAACCTTTGCATCTACACCAAACTCCTTTGATATTTTAATGATAGATTCTGATAATTCTTTTTTACAATATACTTCCATTCTATGACCCATGTTAAATACTTGATACATTTCTTTTAAAGAGCATTTGGTATCCTCGTGGATTATTTTAAATATTTCAGGTATTTCGAATAAATTATTTTTTACCACCCTATGATTATTTAAAAAATTTAAAACTTTTGTTTGCCCACCTCCAGTACAGTGAATAATTCCTGATATATTTTTTCTATGTTCTTCTAGAACTTTTTTTATTATAGGAGAGTATGTTCTTGTTGGAGAAAGTAACATTTTTCCAATATTTTTATATAATTGGTGTTTGTCAGTTAATAAATGATTTCCACAATAAACCAGATCTTCTGGTGTTTCTTCGCTATACGTTTCAGGATATTTTTCTGAATAAACATTATTTAGTATATCATGACGGGCAGATGTTAAACCATTACTTCCAATTCCGCTATTAAATTCTTTTTCGTATTTTGATTTTCCTGATGATGATAACCCAATTATAACATCTTTATTTTTTAAATTTAATTCAATAATGTTTTCTCTTTTTTCTCTTGCAAATACGGTGCTATCAACAATTATTGTTTTTGTAATGTCACCAACATCAGCGGTTTCACCTCCTGATGAAAAAATATTTATATCATATTTGCTAAGAGTATTTATAACTTCATTATTACCCTTAATTATTTCTGTAATTACATCTCCTGGTATAAGATGTTTATTTCTACCTATAGTTGAAGACATAACGAAATTATTGCAAGCTCCAACACAAATCATATCATCAATATTCATTATTAATGCATCTTGAGCAATTCCTTTCCAAACGCTTATATCTCCAGTTTCTTTCCAATACAAATAAGCTAAAATAGATTTTGTTCCCGCTCCATCTGCATGCAATATATTACAATAGTCTAAACTTCCTGAAACAACATCTGGAATAACCTTGCAAAAAGTGTTTTCAAACAAACCCTTATTTTCATTTTTAATAGCATTGTGAACATCTTCCTTTATTGCTGATACACCTCTTTCTAAATACCTATTTGACATTTTATTTATTGATTATTAAAAAACCTTTCTTCATCACTCTCTGATTCATTCTCTTCATATTTAGTTACTTTAAATTCAGTTCTTCTATTTATTTGATGCTCTTCCTCGCTAGATGCATTTTTTATGATTAGTTCTGATTCTCCATATCCCTTAGCAATTAATCTATTTTTATTTATACCCTTAGATATTATGTAATTTACAGCAGACTCTGCTCTTCTTTGTGATAAATTCAAATTATACTCAACAGTTGCTCTATCATCAGTATGCGAGCTCAGTTCTATTGATATTTTTGGATTATCTATTAAAATTCTAATGAGTTTATTAAGTTCTAATGCAGCATCATTTCTAATATCAGCTTTATCTAAATCATAATAAATATTTTCCAGTACAATAGATTTATTTAGAATTATTTTTTCTAGAATAAGGTTTTTTTCAAAAGAAATATTTGTTACAAAATCTTTTAATTTTGCTTTGTCAGCAGTTTTTCCTAATGTACTAAACTCAACTCTTGAGTTGAAATAGTTTTCTTTTTCTCCAACTAAAAAATATTCTTCTTCTGGATAAACAATAAAGGAAAAAGAACCATCGTTTCCTGTAAATGTTTCCTCAATAATATTATTATCTCTATCGGTTAATTTAACAGTACTATTATCAAGAGTTAGGTAGGAGTTTTCATTTTCTGGTGTTAATGTATTTCCAGTTAATTTATAATTTACAATTTTTAATTCAGGATCATTATTAACAAAAGTATAAATATCATCATCACCTTTTCCTCCAATTCTATTTGATGTAAAAAATCCTTTTGTTTGATTAAAAAAGTAAATTCCAAAATCATCACCTTCAGAATTCAAAGGTTTTCCTGGGTTTACTATAGAAATTTCTCCTCCCTTTCTAGTTGCAATCATTATGTCTAAACCACCAAAACCTAAATGATAATCAGAAGCAAAATATAACTTCCCATCTTCTGATATATATGGATACATTTCATTTCCAGGTGTATTGATTTCAGGTCCTAAATTTTGCAGATTGATCCATCTTCCCCTTTTATTTAGGTTTGCTTTATAAATATCTGTTCCTCCGTAACCATTAGATCTATTAGATGCAAAATATAATGTTTTTCCATCAATACTTAAAAATGGTGTTGAGTCCCAACTTTTAGAGTTGTTTATGTTTAATAATCTTGGTGTTTGCCATTTATTACTTCTATATCTAGAATAGTATAGGTCTACATTATTTCTTCCAGAACTTTTTCCATCATTCCCCTTAGCAAAAATCATAAACATTCCATCTTTTGAAAAAGTTATTGAGCCTTCATTTACCTCTTCATGGTTTATGTTATTAGGTAATATTTTGAGCGAGTTTTGATCAACGACTGCTCCTTTTGTCTTTATTTCATAAATGTCTGTAAATGGTGTTCCTGTTCCTTTGTATCTTTTTTCAGTATCTCTATTTGATACAAAAAATAATTTTCCATTAGAATATGTAGGTGAGTATTCGGTGAGGTTACTATTAACAGCTTCAAGGTTTTTTACAGAATAATAACTTGAGTCTGGATAATTTTTTAATTTATTTAAATTTTTTAATTCAGCTTTTGAATATGCAATATATTTTTCATTTTTTCCCTTTTGAATGTAATTATTTATTGTAGTTATTGCTTCATTAATTTTACTATTTGCTTTAAGAGATAGTGCTAAATAGTAATGAGCTATTTCATCTTTATATCCATTCTCGATAGCTTTTTTATAATAATCCGATGACTTTTTAATTTGGTTAGATTTTCGATATGATTCGGCAAGAAGAAAATTTATTTTTGGATCATCTTCTTTGACAATTTGATTATATTTTTCGGCAGCGCTATTATATTCTGCATTATTAAAATTTTTTAATGCAGACTTTGTTGTCACACATGATTGAATTATAAAAATTAATATTATTAAACTAAGCAATTTTCGCATCTTATATATGTTGTTTTTGTGCTAAAAAATTATTGAGCCATGATTCTTTTATTTTTAATATCCATTTTTCTTCGTAATCTTTTTTACTTTTAATAGTGATATTAATTATATCTGAGTCACCATTTATTTCATTGGAATTTAATTTTGATACCATTTCTTCTTTAGATAAAAATACCAACTTGTTTTTAAAAAAAACACCAGTATTAATATATGGTAAAATTTTAATGTTTAAGTTGTTGCCTATTTTTCTTATAATTCTAGACTGTTCATCTATTGCACAACCACTAACTTTATTTATGCTTTGATCTGCAAATAAAATTATAAAAGAATTAAAATCAATAACATATGATGATTTTACAGAGTTATTATGAGACATCCATTTTTCACAAAAGGCCTCTAAACTTTTTGAAATAAAATCTTTCTCTGTATGTGTTATCATTTTTCCTATTTGATAAACCCAGCATGTATAGTTTTCAGATATTTTATTGAATGGAATAAACATAATATAAAGCTAATCAAAAAATGAATTTTTATACTTAGTTCTGTTTTTTTGATTTTATATTTTCTACTAATATTTCAACGATATCTTTTGTTTTAATGTTTTCCTCTTGATTTTTTTCTTTTATACCATCTGACATCATTGTTAAACAAAATGGGCAAGCTGAAGCAATCGTAGTTGCCCCTGAATCAACTGCTTCTTCTATTCTCTCAATATTTATAGATTTTTTACCCTTTTCAGCTTCTTTAAACATCTGTGCTCCCCCTGCGCCACAACATAAACCATTTTGTTTATTTCTTTTCATTTCTATTAAATCACCCTTTAGCGATTCAATTACTTTTCTTGGTGCGGAATAGATATTATTTGCTCTACCAAGGTAGCATGAGTCATGATAAGTTATTTTTTCTTTTGATTTTTTAATTTGAATTTTTCCATCATTAATTAATTCCTCTAAAAACTCTGAATGGTGTTGAACTTCATATTCTCCACCTAAAGCAGGATATTCATTTTTGATTGTATTAAAACAATGTGGACAGGCAGTAACTATTTTTTTTACATTGTATGTATTTAATAAATTTATGTTATTTATTGCTTGCATTTGAAAAAGGTATTCATTACCAGCTCTTCTTGCTGGATCCCCGGTGCATCCTTCTTCTTTTCCTAGTACTCCATAATTAATATTCAATTCGTTTAATATTTTAACAAAAGATTTAGTGACCTTTTTATATCTTTCATCATATGACCCTGCACATCCAACCCAAAATAAAATTTCAGGTGGATTACCAGATTCAATTAGTTCTTTTATTGAAATGGTTTTTGAATTCATTTATTTTCTTTATTCCATTTAAACCTATCTTCTATTGGAAATTTCCATGGAGAAAAATTTGTTTCAATATTCTGAAACATCATATTCCATTCATTTGGAGCCTTAGATTCTTCTAGAGCTACATATCTTCTAAGCTCTAAAATAATTTCAAGAGGATTTATATTAATGGGACAAGCTTCAGTACATGCATTACAACTAGTACATGCATTAATTTCTTCTCTTGTTATATATGAGTCTAAAAGAAAATTTTCAATATCTGGGTTTTTATTTTTATCAAGAATCTCCCCATATTCTTCTGCTCTATCTCTGGTATCCATCATTATTTTTCTCGGCGAAAGCTTTTTGCCTGTTAAATTTGCTGGACATTCTTCCGTACACCTTCCACATTCAGTACATGAATAGGCATCAAGTAAATTTTTCCATGATAAATCACTAATGTCTTTGGCACCAAACCTATTTGTTGGTTGCTCTTGAACTTCAGGATTATTAGTAATTCCTAACATCATATTAATTTCTGAAGTTATTTCTGGCATATTTTTCATTTTTCCCAAAGACTCATTATTAGCATGGTAAGTATTTGGAAATGCTAAAAATATATGAAGATGTTTTGAATATGTGACATAAAGAGCGAAAGAAAATATTCCAACTATATGAATCCACCATGCAGTCCTCTCAATAAAAATCAATTGGCTTTCATCATAGCTACTTAGTAAAGGAGTTAAAGAATTTGAAAAAATAAATAAACCAGTTTTTGTATAGTTTGTTGAATTAATACTTTGTAATGACAAGTCTGCAGCATTCATAGTTAAGATCGCAACCATCAAAATGATTTCAGCAATGAGAATAATATTTGCATCTAAATTAGGCCACCCAAATAATTCAACTTTTTGGAATCTATCTATTTTCAATAGATTTCTTCTTGTTAAAAAAAACACGCATGAGATTATCACAAGAATTGCTAAAAATTCAAAAAAAGATATTACATAATTATATGAATTATTAAATATTGAAGCAAAAACTCTGTGAGTTCCAAAAACACCATCAAGAATAATTTCTAAAACCTCAATGTTAATAAGAATAAATCCAACATATATTAAGAAATGTAAAACGGCTGGTATAATTTTTTTAAACATTTTTTTTTGGCCGAGGGCAAGTAATAAAACGTTTTTTATTTTTTCACTTTTATTATTAAACGATTTATACTCTTTTTTCCCAATAAAGATATTTCTATAAATAGTTTTAGATCTTCTAAAAATTAGAAATACAAAAAATGAAAAAATTATAATAAATACTATTTGTTCTAAATATTCAATCATACCATAATTTACAATTTTAAAATTAAATTATTTTGCCCATATTTTATATTTCTATAGTTTTGCTTGATTTTATTTGGTGCTGTAGCTCAGGTGGTAGAGCATCGGACTGAAAATCCGTGAGTCGGTGGTTCGAGTCCGCCCAGCACCACATTCCTGTCCTTTTAAAAGTTACGCTTAAAAAATGTATCTTTTAAATGCTTCCATTGCTTGGTATTGAGCAAAACCCAATCTTTTATATAGTTCTGCAGTATGTGCGTTCCTTTCTTCAGCTCTTTGCCAAAATTCTCTCATATCACTTCCAGGAAAAACGGGACTATCTTTCTGAGTTTGGTGTTTAAAAATTGACTTTCTTTTTGTTATTGCTTGTTCATTGGTAAGAGGAACAGACATATCTATATCATATATTTTCCATTCTTTCCACGCTCCTCTATATAACCAAACATAACAGTTTTTCATAAAACTTTCTTTTTTTAAATTATCAATAGACTGAAATATAGCGTTCAAACATAATCGATGAGTTCCATGTGGATCAGCTAAGTCTCCTGCTGCAAAAATCTGATGAGGTTTTATTTTTTCTATTAATTTAGAAACAATTGAAATATCTTTTTTTCCTAATTCATTTTTTTTTGCTTTTCCTGTTTTATAAAAAGGCATTTCTAGAAATGAAATATTTTTTTTATTTACACCCAGAAAAGTACTTGCTTGAATCGCCTCTGCTTGTCTAATTGATGATTTGAATTTTGATAAAATTGATTTGTCTGATGTGGTTTTATTTTGAATTTCTTTTTGTATTAGATTAAAAATATAATTGGATTCAATTATGATGTTTCTTAAAGTAAATGATTTTCTAATATTCTTAAACATTCTTTTAATAATTTCTATTTGTTGTAAAATATCCTCATTAAATACAGCAATATTCCCCGACACTTGATATGCGATATAAACTTCATGGTCCTGTTTTACTAACCTTTCAATTGTACCCCCCATTGATATAACATCATCATCTGGATGAGGAGAAAAAATCAAAGATCTTTTTTTTGATGGGTTAGATCTCTCAGGTCTTTTGCTGTCATCTGCATTGGGTTTACCCCCTGGCCATCCAGTTATTGTATGTTGGATCATATTAAAAACCTTTATGTTTGCATTGTAGGAATTAGTATATTTTTCAAAAATTTTTGACATTCCATTTTCCTGATAGTCTTTATCGGTTAGAAATAAAATTGGTTTTTTTAATTTAAGACTTAACCATATTACAGCTTTTTTTATATTAAAATCATTCCATGATTTTATGGTATCTGATGTTTTTCTTTCTGGGTTAAATGTAGTTATATCAATATAAAACCACGGACAGCTTATTCTATTTAAATTAGATGAGGAGCCTTTATCTAAAATGAATTTTGTATTTGGGTGATATTGTAAATAAGATGCTGGCATTGTTTCTGAAGGAGGTTCTTCTACGGATTTTTTAATAACAGTTCTTTTTCCTTCTCCCCAAGCTAATAAAATAATTTTTTTAGCATTAAGTATAGTCTGAACCCCCATAGTTATCGCTTTTGAAGGAACATTTTCAATTCCCTGAAACTCTTCAGCTGCATCAAATTTTGTTAAAAAATCTATATTTACTAGTCTAGTTATTGAGGAGCGTAAAGCTCCAGGCTCGTTAAATCCAATATGGCCTGTTCTTCCTATTCCTAGCAATTGTAAATCAATACCCCCATAATCTTTAATTTTTTTCTCAAAGTCCATGCAATGGTCTTGTATTTTTTTGATTTCTAAATCTCCTTTTGGTATATAAATATTTTGTTTTTTTATGTCAATATGATTGAATAGGTTTTCATACATAAAAAAATGATAGCTATGTTTAGATTTTAGATCCATTGGAACATATTCATCTAAATTAAATGTAATTACATTTTTAAAACTAAGCCCTTCGTTTTTATGTATTCGAATTAGTTCTTTGTATACAGAAATAGGAGATGATCCGGTTGCTAAGCCTAAAATACAATTTTTTCCTATATTTTGTTTTTTTCTTATTAATTCCGCAATCTCATTAGCAGCAATTTTTGATCCATTTTCTGAATTCTTATATATTTCTAAGTTGATTCTTTCTTGAAATATACTTTTTTCATAAGTTGATATATTTTCTTCTTCTTCGTTGAGACGGGGTTTAATTTGATTAAAAGAATTATTTGGCACCCAATTATTTTGTAATTGAATCAAAAGGGAATCTTTTAATTTATTTAGCTCATTCAGAACCTGTGCTTTATTTTTTAACTTATTGGGGTAAATATTTTCTCCTATTGACTTACCATTATATATTCTTATTCTTTTGCCGTTAAAATAAAAAAAACAAAAAGATCTATTTTTATTATAATAAACTTTAGGAATTGTATATTGTCTCATGAGACAATATTAGTAATATATATTCTATTTATTATAAAAAGATATAAATATATTGTCTCATGAGAAATTTTTTAATAGTCTTACTTCAGAATCCTTCAAAAATCTCCAACTTCCTCTCTTTAGATTTTTTTTAGTTATTGAGCCTATCATTACTCTATCTAATTTTTTTACTTTATAATTTAAATGTTCAAATATTCTTCTCACGATTCTATTTTTACCAATATGAATTTCAAGACCAATATTTTTTTTCTCTTTATCAAGAATAGCAATTTTATCTACTTTAATTTTTTCCCCGTCTAATTTAAATCCATTTTCTATTATTTTAAAATCATTTAATTCAATGGCTTTTTCAATTTCTACATGATAAATTTTTTTAATTTTATAACTTGGATGAGTTAATTTTTTTGATAATTCACCATCATTTGTGAAAATAAGTAATCCTGTGGTGTTTCTATCAAGCCTTCCTACAGGATATAATCTTTTTTTAGTTGCTCCTTTTATTAAACCCTTTACAGTTTTTCTATTTTGAGGATCATTTAGGGTGGTAATAAAGTCTTTTGGTTTATTTAGTATTAGGTATTCTTTTTTTTCTTTTGAAATAATTTTTCCATCAATTTTGACTATATCTTCATTTGATATTTTAATACCAAGTGTTTTAATTTTTTTATTATTTAAGTAGACTTTACCTTTCAGTATTAATTCATCCGCTTGTCTTCGTGAACAAACCCCGGAATTAGAAATAAATTTATTAATGCGAATCAATTTGTTATTATTTTGATTCATCACCGATCATGTTTTCTTCTTCAGAAAAATCTTGAATGGTCGGCAATTGATTTAAATTGTTTATGCCAAAATAATCCATAAACTTCATACTAGTGATATATATTAAGGGTCTTCCCAATTTATCAGATTTTCCCTTTATCTCAATTAAATTTTTTTCTAATAATTTATTTATTGTATAATCACAATTAACACCTCTTATTTGTTCAATTTTTGATTTAATAATTGGCTGTTTATAAGCTATTATTGCAAGGGTTTCTAATGATGCTATAGATAGTCTCTTATCGGAATGTTGTTTTAAAAGTAGTTTAGTAATATTAGAATATTTTGATTTAGTTAAAAATTGATAACCATTGGCTAGTTTTATAATTTCAAATGAAAATTTTTCATCATCATACTTTTTTATTAAGGTTTCAACAAACTCTTTAATTTTATTATCTGAAATATTTTTATTTTCATCCTCTTCAATACAATCTTTAATTTCTTGAAGTGTCAAAGGTTTTGGTGAGCAATAAATTATAGACTCTACCTTTAAAATTAATTCATTCAATTTACTGTCTATTTAATTTTGATTCAATGGATTGAGTTGCATGAGGAACTGCTTTTAGTCTGGCTTTACTAATGAGTTTTCCTGAATCTTTACATATCCCATAAGTTCCATTTTTAATTCTTATTAAAGCTTTTTGTAAATTATTTATGAAAGTTTGTTGCCTAGCAGCTAGTTGACTTAGGTTTTCTTTTTCAAGAGTATCCGCTCCATCTTCTAATGTTTTTAGAGCACCTTGTGTAGAATCAGTGCCAGAAAGATTTTTTCTTAGTAAAGATTCTCTAATATAATTTAATTCATTTGTTGCAACATCAATTTTTTTTGAAATAATTTTCTCAAACTCAATTAATTCTTTTTTAGTATACTTTACCTTTTTTTTCATAATAAATAATTTAAATTTTTCTTTTTGTTTCTTTCATTTCAAAACATTCAATTGAATCTCCTGTTTTTATATCATTAAAATCTTCAATTAATATTCCACATTCATATCCATTTTTAACTTCAGTAGCATCATCTTTGAATCTTTTCAGCTGTTTTATTTTACCTGTAAAAATAATTACACCATCTCTTATTAATCTTACTTCGTTTTTTCTGAGTATTTTTCCATCAGTTACATAGCATCCAGCTATAGTTCCTACTTTTGATATTTTATATGTCTCTCTAACCTCAGCTGACCCAGTAATACTTTCTTCAATAGTTGGAGCTAATAATCCTTCCAAAGCTTTTTTGATTTCTTCTATTGCCTCATAGATAATCGAATATAATCTTATTTCAACACCTTCTTTTTCAGCCAATTTTCTTGCATTTACAGATGGCCTGACTTGAAATCCAACTATTATACCGTCAGCTGCTGATGCTAGTAAAACATCTGATTCATTTATCTCTCCAACACCCCTATGTATTATTTTTACACTCAATTCTTCATTTGATAATTTTTCCATTGAATCAGATAAGGCTTCAATCGACCCATCAACATCTCCTTTAATTACAACATTAAGTTCTTTGAAGCTTCCAACAGAAATTCTCCTACCAATTTCATCAAGTGTAATATGTTTTTTTGTTTTAATATTTTGTTCTCTTATTAATTTTTCTCTTTTTGCAGCAATCTCTCTAGCTTCTTTTTCAGTTTTAACAACAATAAATTTTTCCCCTGCTTGTGGTGCCCCATTTAATCCAAGCATTAATATTGGTGTTGATGGAGGAACGTCTGATTTTATTGAATTTTTATAATCAAACAAAGCCTTTACTTTTCCATAAAAAGGACCTGAAAGAATAATATCTCCTTTTTTTAAAGTGCCACCTTGTACCATCAGCGTTGTTAAATAACCTCTTCCTTTATCAAGTGAAGATTCAACAATAGTTCCTGAAGCTGATTTTTTTGGGTTTGTTTTTAATTCTTTCATTTCTGCTTCAATCACTATTTTTTCTAGTAATTCATCTATTCCTTTCCCTGTTTTTGCAGAAACTTCTTGACATTGAAATTTACCACCCCAATCCTCTACCAAAATGTCTTCCTTAGATAGTTCTTCTTTTATTTTATCTGTATTAGCATTTTGAGTGTCGATTTTGTTTATTGCTATTATGATAGGGACTTCTGCAACTTTAGCATGATTTATAGCTTCTTTAGTTTGAGGCATAACAGCAGAATCTGCTGCAATAACAATTACAACTATGTCAGTTAATTTTGCTCCTCGGGCCCTCATAGCAGCAAATGCTTCGTGACCAGGTGTATCTAAAAATGCAATCCGTTTGTTAGTAGAGGTTTCTACATCATACGCCCCGATATGTTGAGTTATTCCTCCAGCCTCTTTTTCAGTTTCATTGGTCTTTCTTATAAAATCTAATAATGATGTTTTTCCATGATCTACATGACCCATTATAGTTACTATTGGTGCTCTTTCAACTAAATCTTTTTCGTCACCATTATCTGATTCTTCAACATCAAATTTTTTGGATTCTGATGATACAATTTCAATTTTAAATCCAAATTCTTCGGCTATCAAACTAATAGTTTCCTCATCTAGTCTCTGATTTATGGAGACAACAATTCCTATTTCCATATATTTAGCTATTACATCATTGACACTAACTTCCATTAGTTTTGCAAGATCATTTGCTGATATATATTCTGTAACCTTTAATGTTCTAGATTGTTTTTCTTTACTTAATTCTTCTTCTTCTTTTGCCTCAGCACGTTGTGATCTTTTTTCTTTTCTATATTTTGATCTTTTTGTATCACTATCTTTACTACTACTTAATCTTGCTAATGTTTTTTTAATTTTTTCTTTAATTTCTTTATTCTTCTGTTCCTTATCATCATTGTCTTTTCTAATTTTTTTATTTTCGCTCTTTGGTTTTTCTTCAGAAAATATTCTTTTTCTAGGTCTCCTTTTTTTTTTAGACTGATCAGATGAAGCAACTTTTTTTATATTATCTTTCTTTTTGTTAATTGATCCCAGATCTATTTTATCAATAATCTTAATTTCATCATTATTTTCTTCTTTTTTTTCTTCTTCTTTTTCTTTAGAATCTACTTTATCATTTCTAATCACATTCTCTTCTGAAATACCTATTTTTACATCTGAAGCAGCCTTTTTTTCAACAGCAGAGTTTTCAAATTCATTTTCCAATAATTTATATAATTCAACATTTATTTTTGCATTGGGATTAGAATCTATATCAAATCCTTTTTTTTGTAAAAAACTAATTATAGTATCTCTTCCAATATTTAATTTTCTAGACACTTGACCTAATCGCATAGTTGATTTATCTGTCATTATTATTCAAATTCTTTTTGTAATGTTTTTATAACTTGATCAATAGTTTCTTCTTCTAAATCAGATCTCTTCACTAAATCAGTTTTTTCTAAATTTAAAACTGCTTTAGCAGTGTCTAGCCCAATTCTTTTAAGCTCATCTATAACCCAACCATCTATTTCATCAGCAAACTCATCTAAATCGACATCCTCTTCCTCTTGCCGGTTATCTAATTCTCTAAAAACATCAATTTCGTATTCTAGAAGTTTACTAGCCAATTTAATATTTTGTCCTCCCTTTCCAATAGCAAGAGAAACTTGATCAGGTTTAAGATAAACAGATATACGTGCATTTTCTTTATCAACTTGGACAGAAGAAATTTTTGCAGGACTTAGAGCTCTATTTATATATAAATCTAAGTTATCAGTATTGTTAATCACATCAATATTTTCATTTTGTAATTCTCTAACGATTGAATGTATTCTTGAACCATTCATTCCTACGCAAGCTCCTACCGGGTCAATTCTATCATCATATGATTCAACACAAACTTTGGCTCTTTCTCCAGGTTGTCTTACAACTTTTTTGATTGTTATTAAACCATCGAATATTTCCGGGACTTCATTTTCAAAAAGTTTTTCTAAAAACTTTGGACTTGTTCTTGAGATTGTTATTCTAGGATTACCTCTTATCATTTCAACTGACAAAACTATTCCTCGAATATTTTCTCCTTTTCTATATCTATCTTTTGAAATTTGTTCTGATTTTGGTAAGGAAAGCTCATTACCTTCAGAGTCAACTAATAATACTTCTCTACTTAGAACTTGATATATTTCACCATTTATTATTTCACCAACTAGTTCTTCATATTTTTTTATTATTATTTCTTTTTCAAGATCATTAATCTTTTGATTTAAAGTTTGCTTTGCCAGAATAACAGCTCTTCTGCCAAAATCTTCAATTGTAATTTCTTCAGCTACTTCTTCTCCTATTTCAAAATCATTTTCAATTTTTTTTGCTTCAGTTAATGATATTTTATCATTATCCCATATGTCTTCAGAATTATCATCAACAATATCTCTAAACCTCCATATAGCTAGATCTCCTTTGTCAGCATTAATTACGATATCAAAATTTTCATCATGACCAAACTTTTTCTTGATCATAGCTTTAAAAACATCTTGTAAAATTTTTATCATTGTTGGTCTATCTACATTTTTTTGCTTCGCAAATTCAGTAAAAGACTTTATTAAAACACTTGCATCCATAATTTTTATTTAAAAAAAATGGGGACTAAAGTCCCCGCTCCCAATTAATTTATTTATGCAAATTTAACTTTTTTTAATTTTAATCAAATTATTGAAATATAAATTATTTAATTTGAAAAATAATGTTAGATAATTTTAAGCTATATAATTCTTTAAGTAAGAAAAAAGAGGTATTTAAACCATTAACTCCAGGTGTAGTAAAGATGTATGTTTGTGGCCCAACTGTATATGATTTATTACATGTTGGTAATTTTAGAGGAGTGATTTTTTTTAATTTATTAAGAAATTGGCTTGAACATTTAGGTTATTCAGTAAACTATATATATAACTATACAGATATTGATGATAAAATAATAAAAAAATCACAAGATGAAAACAAATTGACTTCAGAGATATCGGCTAAATTTATTAAAGAATTTGAAAAGGATTTTAAACTATTAAATATACCAAAAGCATCTAAAAATCCTAAATGTACTGATTATATAGACAGTATAATTTCTTTTATTTCTGATCTTATTAAAAAAGAATTTGCTTATGTAAAAAATAAAAGTGTTTTTTTTTCATGTAATAAATTTGCAGCTTATGGCAAGCTAAGCGGAAAAAATATTGAAGATTTAATTAGTGGACACAGAATTACTGTTAATCAAGATAAAAGAAATCCAATTGATTTTGTTCTTTGGAAACCCTCTAAGAGTAAAGAACCAGGATGGGAATCACCATGGGGTAGAGGTAGGCCAGGGTGGCATATTGAATGTTCAGTTATGGCTAATGCTCTTTTAGGAGATCAAATCGACATTCATGGTGGTGGAATGGATTTGATTTTTCCACATCATGAAAATGAAATTGCTCAATCAGAAAGTATGTCTGGAAAAAATTTTGCTAAGTATTGGGTACACAATAATTTTATAAAATTTGATGATCAAAAAATGTCAAAATCTTTGGGAAATATTATTAAAGCTAGAAGCTTTATGAGGGATTATAGTCCCGAGATATTAAAATATATGATTCTTTCTGTTCATTATAGGTCTTCACTTAATTTTTCTTATAAACAAATTCAACAATCTATTATTAATTTAATAAAAATTTATACAGCTTTAGAACAAGCAAATAATATTACTAAAGAAAAAGATAATGACTCCAATTTTTCTTTTTTTGAAAATGATCTTAATACAGTTTATAAATCTTTGAATAATGATATTAATACTCCAATTGTTTTTGCTCAGGTGTTTAATGTTGTTAGAAAATTTAATAATTATTTTAAAAACAAAAAAAACATAAATATTGCTAAAGAATTTTTATCTTTTTTTACTAGAGTAGGGGACTTATTAGGATTATTTTCTGAGGAACCAAAAAAAATATTAATAGAATTAAATTTAATTCTATTAAAAGAAAAGGATATTTCGTTAGAAGAAATAGTAGAAAAAATAAAAAAAAGAGATATAGCAAGGAAAGTTAAAAATTTTAAGGATTCTGATTTAATTAGAGATGATTTATTAAAGAAAGGAATCGAACTGAAGGATACTATTAATGGAACCAAATGGTCAGTTAAGTTATAAGCTAAATTTTAAAAAGTTTTATTAAAAATTAATTATAAATAATTAGTTTTCCTCCGCAACAACTTCTTTTACTTCAGGCACAAATCTTTTGAGTAAATTTTCAATTCCTGATTTTAAGGTAAGAGTAGACGAAGGACACCCACTACATGCTCCTTTTAATGAAACTATAACTTTACCATTTTCAAATGATTCAAAATCAATAGCTCCCCCGTCTTGTTCAACCGCAGGTTTTATATATTCTTCTAAAATATTTTTGATTTTTTCATCTATAGTATCTGTATCTGTATCTGTATCTGTATCTGTATCTGTATCTGTATCTGTATCTAATTTTTTTCTTGATTCATTTTTGGGTATCGAAATAATTTCATTTTTTTCTTCAATATATTTTTTTATAAAATCTCTTAAATCTAATTTAACTTCTTCCCAAGAAAAATTTTCTTTTTTTGTTATCGTAATAAAATTACTCATTATAAAAACTCTTTTCACATATTCAAAATCAAATAATTTTTTTGCAAGTGGGGAATCCTTTACGCTTTTAATATCAGGGTAGTCTTTAACTATTCCTTCATTAACCAACATAATATTTGCTACAAATTTTAAAGAATTTGGATTTGGATTAGATTCAATATATATATTTAAATTATTCATTATGTTTTAAATTTTATTTTTTCTCCTTCACTAAACGCAACTAAACTAGCTACAGTTGCATCTCCAGTCACATTAACCATAGTTCTACACATGTCTAATGGTCTATCAATGGCAATAATTAAAGCCAGTCCTTGAGGATCAATACCAATTGCACCTAGAACAATTACCAACATAATCAAACCTGCTCCAGGAACTGCTGCAGCTCCAATAGATGATAAAGTTGCCGTAATTACTATAACTATTTGGTCAGTTAGAGTTAAATCTTGACCAAAAGCTTGTGCAATGAATACAGCAGAAATAGCTTGATGTATACTTGTTCCATCCATATTAATTGTTGCTCCCAAAGGACAAACAAAACTAGTTACTTCTTCAGAAACATTAAGGTTTTTTTTAACTCTTTTCATTGTCAAAGGTAAAGTTGCAGCACTAGAGCTAGTTGAGAAAGCTAACATTTGAGCAGGAAAAATTGCTTTTAAAAAATTTAAAAAAGTAACTCCAGTAAACGAATATATTATAATTGGATAAAAAATAAATATCATGAATGCTAATCCAATAAGAACAGTAATGGCATAATATAGTAATGGTTTCAAGGTTGTTATTAAATTATTTGGATCATCACCAGCAAGATCAACAATTAATCCTGCTAGCAGAGCAAAAACTCCAATAGGAGCATATTCCATAATGATTTCAACTATTTTAATTATTATTTCATTAAAACCATCAAAAGTTTTTTTAACAGGATCCGATTTTTTTGGTGAGGATAAAACAAGACCAACGCCAAATAAAATAGAAAAAAATATTATTTGAAGCATGTTTCTATTGTTACTAGCCGAATAAAAAAAATTATCTGGTACCACATCAATCATCATTTGTAATGGCCCCGAGTCTTTAACATTTTCAGCACTAGTTATTTTCATATTTGCATCGGAAGCATACTTTTCTTTTAGCTCAGCAGTTTTTTCATCTGGAAAGTACTCACCGGGCTGGAGTGTATTAGCAAGAAAAAGTGCAATAATAATTGCAGAGATTGTAGTCAAAATGTATATACTGAAAGTCTTTCCGCCAATTCTTGAAAGTTTAGAAGTATCTCTAAGGTTTGATATTCCAGAAATTAATGAAACTAAAATTAATGGAACAGCAACAAGCTTTAGCATTTTAACAAATATTGTTCCAAATGGCATAACCCAATCTGAAACAAAATCATTTAAACCAAGAAAAACAGAAATTATTCCGAAGAATAAACCAATAATTAACCCTAAAATTATTTTTGAATGTAACGCCATCACTTAATTGTTTTACCTTGTAAATATAAATCAACTATTACATTTGCAGCCATTGATTCAACTATTGGCACCGCTCTAGGAACAACGCATGGATCATGTCTTCCTTTACCTTTTACTATTACTTTTTTATTATTTTCATCAATGCTATTTTGATTTTTCATTATTGTAGATACAGGCTTAAATGCAACATTGAAATATATGTCTTGTCCATTACTAATTCCACCTTGAATCCCTCCTGAATAATTTGATTTTGTTGATATTTCCCCTTTTTTTATTTGAAATTCATCGTTATGTATTGATCCATTCATTTCCACCCCATTGAAACCACTTCCATATTCAAAACCTTTAACAGCATTGATAGATAGCATTGCTTTTCCTAATTCTGCATGTAATTTTCCAAAAATTGGTTCGCCAATTCCTACAGGGCAATCTGTTATTACACATGTAATTATTCCACCAACGGTATCTTTCTTTTTTCTAGTATTTTCTATTAATTTAATGAATTTATCTGCAAATATTGGATCGGGGCATCTAACAATATTTGACTCTATTGTTTTAAAGTCTAAATCTTTATAATTTTTATTAAGTTTTATTTTTCCAACTTTTGAAACAAAAGCATTTATTTTAATATTTAATTTTTCTAGAATTTTTTTTGAAATTGCACCAGCCGCCACCCAATTTGCCGTTTCTCTTGCCGAACTCCTACCTCCACCTCTAAAATCTCTATTACTATATTTTTTATCATAAGTAAAGTCAGCATGCGATGGTCTATATGAGTTTGAAATATGATTATAATCACTACTTTTATGATCTTTATTTTTAATTAATAAACTTATTGGTGATCCTGTTGATTTACCATTAAAAATACCAGATAAAATTTCTACAGAATCTGATTCTTTTCTTTGAGTAGTAATTTTTGATTGCCCAGGTTTTCTTCTATCAAGTTCATTTTGAATATATTCTTTATCAATTTTTATTTCAGGAGGACACCCATCTATAATTACACCAATTGCTGAACCATGAGATTCTCCATAAGTTGAAATTCTATAAATTTTACCAAATGAATTATTCATTATTATATTTTTTAATAATCAAAATTATTATAATTACCAATAAGCTTATAACTGTAAAATTAAGAAATAATTGATAACGATTATTTTTTTTTGATTTTAAAGTATTATCCTCTTCAATTATTTTATTTTTATAATAATTGTCATATTCATTTGACTCTATTTCTTTATTCTTTGTACTTAATCCGGAAACATCTACTATTACTTGAGACTTTAATGTATCATATTTTTTCTCATATGGATCAAAGAAAACCCATTTAATATCAGAAAAATCATATTTTCCTGGTTCTTTTGGTATTACATGATATTTGAATTTTTTTGACCCATAAATTTTTTTTTTATTTCTATTTATATTTTGTAAAATATTTGGGGGATAAAAATCAAAATTTTCAATATCTATTTTAGGTTCTCTAATTGCATTGATATTTCCATTTCCAATAATTTCAAAATCATAATTAAAGCTTTTTTCTGTAGACAAATTGGTGGAATCAATAGCTTCATTTAGCTGAAACTTTCCAACGGCAACGTTTTCTTTTTGTGGATGATAAGGAAGATCGATAACGCTAACTGAAATAGGTTTTGAAACAAATTTTTTTATTTTTTCTTTTTTATTCTGACCGAAAAAAGTTGGATTTTTTGCTATCTGATATTGAATCAAATCCAATTCTAATTTTGGAAACAAAATTCTTCCTTCATTAAATGGAAAATATGTTGCTTCAAAAATTTTATATTCATTGTATCTTTTATTATTAATATTTGTCATAACACTATTTATATTTTCTATATTATAATTTTCTTCCCAACAATTTTCAGGTTTAATTTTTTTAATAATTTCTGTTAATTGTCTTCCTAAATCAAAAAATCTCATATCTGCTCTATTATTTTCACTTACAAATAATGATAATGTAATATTAAAGCCTTCTCCTACAAAAATTTCTTTTTTGTTTGTATTTAAACTTAAAAAGGCATCAGCTTCTATATCAATGAATTCTATGTTTCTGTTTTTATTAAAAAAGTTATCAAATGGATCAAAAAAGTTATTCAAAGGATTATGTTTTTTACTATTACTTCTTTCTACTATCTCTATATCTTTTTCTATGGATCTAACTGTTTGATTATTGATTTGCATATAAAACGATTGAATTTTAATAATACCTATTTTATTTGGTATATAATTTTGTATTATACTTTGTGTTGTGTTCATTTTTCCATTAATGTAATTACTTGAGCTAGATGAAGATCTTCCTCCTTTAGTAAAGCCATTTATGTCCGGGAAATTACTATAATTTTTTAATGATTCATTTTCAATAGTAATTGTTATAATTAATGATTCATTAATTCCAATTTTATTTGGTTCTATTTCAATTTTTGCTTTTTGACTTACTCCTTTATAACTGATTAATGATAAAATTATAAGTATTATTTTCCCAAAATTATAATTCATAACTTTTAAAATTATAAATCAAAATTAAATTCATTAAACAATTAAAATTGTTTTAATTGTTTAAATTTTGTTAAATGACAAAATTTTAGATTTAATTTAAATATGCTTTAATGTTTCTTTTTAATCCTTTGTACTTAGTTCTCTTTATAGCTGATCCTTTGAAAATAATATTAAACGTTTCTTCCGTTAATTCAATCCAATCTTTTTTTCTGTATTTTTTAATTTCTTTATTAGGCAAAAAGCTTTCTTCATTATGTGGTTTAGAAAATCTGTTCCAAGGACATACTTCCTGACATATATCACATCCAAAAATATATCCATTCATATTTTTTTGTAATTCTTTAGGTATTTTTTTTTTGTTTTCGATTGTCAAATAAGAAATACATTTTTGGGCATCTATTACTTGAGCTTTTGTTATTGCGTCGGTGGGACAAGCATCAATACATCTTGTACATTTTCCACACATATCTGAAACAGGAGAATCATATTCTAGATCTAAATCACTTATAATTTCAGCAATAAAAAAATAACTACCCATCTTTTTATTTATTAAAAGTGAATTTTTTCCAATCCAACCTAATCCTGATAATTTTGCCCAAGCTCTTTCATGTACAGGTGCTGAATCCACAAAAACTCTTCCTTCTATATTCCCAATATTTTCTTTCATAAAAAAAAATAATTTTCTAAGTTTTTTTTTTAATATTTTATGATAATCTTTTCCGTATGCATACTTTGATATTATAAAGTTATTTTTTCCTGCTAATTTTTTTGGAGGATAATAATTATAAGTTAATGAAATTACTGATTTTGAACCATGAACAAGTTTTCTTGGATCTAACCTTTTGTCAAAGTTTTTATTTAAGTAATCCATCGAACCATGGTACCCATGGTTAAGCCAGTCTTCAAACTTTTTTTCTTCTTCTTTTAAAAATCTTGCTTGAGATATTCCACAGCTGCTGAAACCCAACTCAACAGCTTTTTTTTTAATAATTTCAGTTATTTTGTTTTTAGACATTTAATCAAAAAGAAGATTATTTTTTGGATGTGGGATTTTCATATGCTTATAACCTAGTTCTGTAATTTTTCTCCCTCTATTTGTTCTTTTTATAAAACCTTCTTGAATCAGGTATGGTTCGTAAACTTCTTCAATTGTTCCAGCTTCTTCACTACAAGCGGTTGCAATTGTTTTTACTCCTACAGGCCCTCCATTAAATTTTTCAATTATTGTTTTAATTATTTTATTATCCATTTCATCTAATCCATTATGGTCTACATTTAAAGCTTTAAGAGCAATTTGAGTAATTTCATTTGTAATCTTACCCTTTCCTTTTATTTCTGCAAAATCTCTAACTCTTCTTAGTAAATTATTTAGTATTCGTGGAGTTCCTCTACTTCTTTTAGAAATTTCATTTGCAGCATCATTATCTATTGGCACATTTAATATTTTAGACGACCTTTCTATAATTTTTTTTAAAATATTAGGTTTATAGTATCCTAATCTTGAATTTATTGAAAATCTTGATCTTAAGGGTGCCGATAATAACCCAGATCTTGTAGTAGCTCCAATTAATGTAAAGGGATTTAATTGAATTTGAACAGTTTTAGCACTAGGACCAGAATCTATCATTATATCTATCTTAAAGTCCTCCATTGCAGAGTAAAGGTATTCTTCAATAGAATGGTTTATCCTATGAATTTCATCAATAAATAAAACATCACCGGTCTCTAAATTTGTTAGTAATCCTGCAAGATCACCAGGTTTATCAATAATAGGACCAGAAGTAACTTTTATATTTGATTTTAATTCTTGAGCAATAATATATGATAATGTGGTTTTTCCTAATCCTGGGGGACCATGAAGTAAAACATGATCCAAGGACTCTTTTCTTTTATTTGCTGCTTCAATAAAAATTTTAAGGTTTTCTACTATTTTATGTTGACCGTAGAACTCATTTAGATTTGAAGGTCTAAGAGAATTTTCGAATTCTTTATCTTTTTTATTTAAATTATTATTTGGTTCAAGATATTCTTCTCGCATAGAGACTTTTTTACTAATTTATAAATTATTTGTATGCGCAACTTTATATTTTTTTCATTTTTTATTTTAATCATAATAATTCTATGGAATTATTCAGATGAAAACAAGCATTTAATAAAAATTAGAGGCATTACTATGGGTAATATTTCTTATAATATTAAATATCTTGATAAAGAAAAAATAAATTATAAATCAGAGATAGATTCTATTCTAGTTGATTTTAATAATTTACTTTCTACGTATATATCAGATTCTGAACTTTCAACTTTGAATAATGTTGATACATTATTTAATATAAGTAATGAATTGTATGATATTCTAAAAATCAGTGATGACATATATAAGGCTAACGAAGGATCATTTGATCCTACAATTGGTAAACTAGTAAATTTATGGGGTTTTGGGCCTAGAAAAATCTTAAAAACACCCGATACTTTAAAAGTTATTGAAACTTTAAAAAATGTAGGTTTCAATCAAATATATTTTGATGATAAAATTGCAGTTAGAAATAATTTAAATATCTATTTAGATTTTAGTGCTATAGCAAAAGGGTATGCTGTAGATATGCTCGCAGAATTTTTAATTAGAAAAAATATTAAAAGTTTTATGATAGAAATTGGAGGAGAGGTACGTTGTAGTGGCCTTAATAAAAATAAAAATTGGATAATTGGGATTGATGATCCACTTGAAAGCAATAGTAATTTTCCATTTGCATCAGTAAGTTTAGTAGATAGATCTTTAGCTACATCTGGAAATTATAGAAATTTTTATAAAAAAAATAATACGATAATTACACATACAATAGATCCAATAACGGGTTTTTCTTCTAAATCTAATATATTAAGTGCATCTGTTTTCCATAAATACTGTACAGAAGCAGATGCTTATGCTACCGCTTTTATGGTAT
This sequence comes from Marinoscillum sp., assembly GCA_042095375.1. Lineage (GTDB taxonomy): Bacteria > Bacteroidota > Bacteroidia > Cytophagales > MED-G16. The sequence continues at coordinate 28,178 of JBELBJ010000006.1, read as the reverse complement.
TAGGATTAAAAAAATCAATTCAAATAGTTGAGAAAAATACAAATTTGGATGTTTTTTTAATCTATCTGGATGAGAACCAAAATATTAAAAAATATGCGTCTAAAGGTATAGTTAATCATATTAATTTTTTAAAAGAAAATTGAATTTCTAAAATAGATTATAAAAGTAATTTCAATTAACTACCACACATTTCGCAGTCATCCTGATTATCAATTGAGCATTGAATTTCTTCTTGATTTTCTGATTTTTTCTCTTTTGAATTTTCTTTTTCTTCTTTTACAATTGTAAATTTAATTGCATCTGCAGCTGCTTTTGTTCTTAAATAGTAGAGTCCAGTTTTTAATCCTAATTTCCAAGCATGGAAATGCATAGATGTTAATTTTCCAAAATTTGCATCTTGCATATGAATATTCATACTTTGACTTTGACAAATATATGCTCCTCTATCTGCGGCCATTTCTATTATACTCTTTTGGGAAACTTCCCAAACAGTTCTATATAATAATTTAGTATTATCAGGAATTTCATTTATATTTTGAATAGAACCATTTTGTTCCATTATTTTATCTTTCATTTTATCGCTCCAAAGATCAAGTTCTATCAAATCATTAAGCAAGTGTTTATTGACAACAATAAACTCTCCAGATAAAACTCTTCTTGTATAAAGATTTGAAGTATATGGTTCGAAACACTCATTATTACCTAAAATTTGAGATGTAGATGCTGTAGGCATTGGCGCCAACAATAATGAATTTCTAACACCATGTTTTTTAACTTTTTGTTTTAGTTTTGTCCAATCCCATCTGCCTGATTTGGGAGTTACACCCCACATATCAAATTGAAATATTGACTTTGAAACAGGGGAACCTTTATAAGTCTCGTAAGGGCCTTCTTTCTTTGATAATTCCATTGAAGCCTCCATTGCGGCATAGTAGATAGTTTCAAAAATATCTTTATTAAGTTGTTTTGCTTCGGCAGAATCAAATGGGTATTTCATTAGAATAAATGCATCAGCTAGCCCTTGAACTCCTATTCCAATAGGTCTGTGTCTCATATTTGAATTTTTAGCTTCTTCTACTGGGTAATAGTTAACATCTATTACTTTATTCAAATTCTTTGTGATTACTTTAGTAATATCATACAATTTTTGGAAATCATAGGTAGAATCTTCTTTAACAAACATATTTAATGCAATAGATGCTAGATTACAAACAGCAATTTCATCAGGAGAAGTATATTCAATAATTTCAGTACATAAATTTGAAGACTTTATTGTTCCTAGATTTTTTTGATTAGACTTGTTATTTGCATGATCTTTATAAAGAATATAAGGGTTTCCAGTTTCAATTTGTGATTCAAGTATTTCAAACCATAGATCTTGTGCTTTAACAGTTTTTCTTGCTTTTCCTTCTTTTTCATATTTAGTATAAAGTTTTTCAAATTCTTCACCGTAGGTTTCATGAAGGTTTGGAGCTTCGTCTGGGGAAAACAAAGACCAACTTCCATTTTCTTCTACTCTTTTCATAAATAAATCTGGAATCCACATAGCATAAAAAAGATCTCTTGCCCTTAGCTCTTCTTTCCCATGATTTTTTTTCAATTGAAGAAATTCAAAAACATCACAATGCCATGGCTCAAGATAAATTGCAAAACTTCCTTTTCTTTTGCCTCCTCCTTGGTCGACATATCTTGCTGTCATATCAAAATTCCTTAACATTGGAATAACACCATTTGAAACTCCATTTGTCCCTTTAATATACGATCCCGTTCCTCTTACATTGTGTATACTTAGTCCAATACCTCCTGCTGATTGAGATATTTTTGCACATTGCTTTAATGTGTTATAAATTCCATCAATGCTATCGTCTTGCATCGTTAATAAAAAGCACGAAGAAAGCTGCGGTTTAGGTGTTCCAGCATTGAATAAAGTAGGTGTAGCATGAGTAAACCATTTTTCAGATAATAAATTATACGTCTCAATAACAGAGTCTATATCGTCATGATGAATCCCAACTGCTACTCTCATTAGCATGTGTTGAGGTCTTTCTACAACCTTACCGTCTAATTTTAATAAATATGATTTTTGTAGAGTTTTAAAACCAAAATAATCATAACTAAAATCTCTATCATATATTATTGATGAGTCTAATATTGCAGCATTTTTATTGATTATCCCATATACATCTTTTGATATTAAAGAAGCATTCTCTTGAGTTTTAGGATTTATGTATGTGTACAACCTTTTAATTGTATTTGAAAAAGATTTACTTGTGGTTTTATGAAGATTAGAAATTGAAATTCTTGCAGCAAGGGCGGCATAATCTGGATGCTTTGTTGTAAGAGTTGCTGCTGTCTCTGCGGCTAGCTCGTCAAGTTCTTGTGTTGAAACACCATCATACAAACCATCAATAACTTTTTTTGCTATTTCAATAGTTTTAACATATTTGGTATTAAGCCCATAACTTAATTTTTCAATTCTTGCAGTAATTTTATCAAATTTTACTGACTCTTTTCTACCATCTCTTTTTATTACAAGCATATAACTTATTAAATTAAAAATCTTCGTCTAGTGAAAATTTCGGTTTATCATTTTCTTCATCTTTTTTGAGAACGCCAGCTTTTTGATATTCAGCAACTCTTTTTTCAAAAAAGTTAGTTTTTCCTTGAAGAGAAATCATGTCCATAAAATCAAAAGGGTTTTTAGAATTATATACTCTCGGACATTCAAGCTCTACCAATAATCTGTCTGCAACAAACTCAATATATTGACACATTAGTTTAGCGTTCATTCCTATAAGTTTAACAGGAAGCGCATCAGTGACAAATTCTTTTTCCATTTCGACTGCATCTTTTATTATTTCAACAACAGTTTCTTTTGGTAGTGTATTCACAACATGTTTTGTATATAAGTGACAAGCAAAATCACAATGTAAACCTTCATCTCTAGAAATTAACTCATTTGAAAAAGTTAATCCTGGCATTAAGCCTCTTTTCTTTAACCAAAATATAGAACAAAAACTTCCCGAAAAGAAAATACCTTCAACTGCAGCAAAAGCAATCAACCTTTCAGCAAATGAACCATTATCAATCCATCTTAAGGCCCAGTCAGCTTTTTTCTTAACACAATCAAGAGTCTCAATAGCATGTAGTAAATTATCTTTTTCTTTGGGATCATCTACATATGTATCAATTAGTAGAGAATAGGTTTCTGAATGTATATTTTCAATTGCAATTTGAAAACCGTAGAAAAATTTTGCTTCGGTATATTGAACTTCGGCAACAAAATGTTCTGCAAGGTTTTCATTTACAATTCCATCGCTTGCTGCAAAGAAAGCAAGTACATGTTTAATAAAATGCCTTTCTCCATCATTCAGCCCTTCCCAATCTTTGAGATCTTGACTTAAATCTATTTCTTCTGCTGTCCAAAAACTAGCTTCAGCTTTTTTATAAAATTTCCATATGTCATCATGTTCAATTGGAAATAAAACAAATCTGTCTTTATTATCTGATAGTATAGGTTCTTTTTTATTACTCATATTTTAACAATAAATTATTAACACAAAATCTATAAATAAATTTTGTAAAAAAAACATGACTCAGTCAAACTCAGTCAAAGTGGTTTATTATGTTGTGTTTGGAAGCGACAGAGACTAAAACTTCATCAAAAAAATTCATCTTAATCAAGGCTTTACAATATTGAAAAAAAAGATTAAAAAATCCAAACAAATTTATAAGCTTTTCTAAAATTTTTTAAAAAAAATTTATTCTTGCTATACAAATTTGAATAATTACTTTATTCTTTTAAATTTGCAAATTGTTTAAGTTAGTATATTTTTTTATCATGTATGCAATAGTAGAAATTTTAGGAAAGCAATATAAGGTTGAAAAAGATAAGTTTATCTATATTGATAAATTGGACGAAAAAGTTGGTAAAACTATAAGTTTTAACGATGTTTTATTTATAGAAAATAAAGGTAAGATAAATTTAGGGAAACCTTTGATATCGGGTTCTAAAGTCACTGGAGAAATTTTAGAGCACCTTAAGGACGATAAAAAAATAGTTTTTAAGAAGAAGAGAAGAAAAGGTTATGCTACTAAGAATGGCCATAGGCAGCCATTATCAAAAGTTTTAATTAAAAGTATAAAATAAAATGGCACATAAAAAAGGAGCTGGTAGTTCTAAAAATGGAAGAGAATCAGAAAGTAAAAGACTTGGAATTAAAATATTTGGTGGTCAAAAAATTATAGCTGGTAACATTATTGTAAGACAAAGAGGAACAGTTCATCATCCTAGCACAAATGTTGGCATGGGAAAAGATCATACTCTATTTGCATTGAAAAATGGTGTTGTTAATTTTAAAAGAGGAAGGAAAAACAGATCCTTTGTTTCTGTTATAGACAAAATCCCTTCTAACTCAAACAATTAATTATATTTTTCTTTCAAACAAAAGATTTAAATAGTTTTTTAATTCTTCCTTATCAAATTCTTTTATTTTAAGATAGTCTAGTTTTTTATAAGCAAGATCAAAAAAGATTTTAATTTTTTTTTCGGTTATTTTTTTTAAATTAAGCTTATTAAATATTTCAGTTATTTTTTTTATTTTTTCTTTTGATGAATTATTATTCTTTTTCCAGTAATCTAAATTTTCTCTATCATCTTTTTTGCTTAATTCATAGGCTTTGACTGATAGAAAAGTGTTTTTGTTTTCTAAAATATCTCCTCCAATTTTTTTTCCAAAATTTTTGTCTCCGTATACATCTAAAAGATCATCACTCAGTTGAAACCCTATTCCAAAAAGTTCACCTATTTTATAAAGGGTATTAATCTCATTAGTATTCATTTTTGCTAAATAGCCACCTAGTTCAAGACTTAAGCCAATTAATGTAGCAGTTTTAAGCCTTATCATTTCCAAATATTGTTTTTCATTTATATGGTTTAGTTTTTGATAATTCATATCAAGTTGTTGCCCTTCACATACTTTAATTGAAACTTCATTAAATCTTATTATCGTTTTTGATAGCATATTTTTTGGTAGGCCTGATAACATATTATAAGCTAAAATCATTAGAAGATCACCAGATAAAATTCCTATATTCTTATTCCACTTTTCATGAATAGTTTTTTTTCCTCTTCTGATAAGAGCTTTGTCCATTATATCATCATGAATTAAAGTGAAATTATGAAATAACTCTAGAGATAAACAGGGTTTAATAATTTTTTCCCAATTCCTATTTACTAATTTATATGCTAGAATTGCTAGAATTGGTCTAACTCTTTTGCTTTTCATTTTAAGCACATATCTTATAGGATCATAAAGCTCTTTGGGAGTATTATTTAATTTAATTTTAGATAATTTCTTATCAATTTCTTTGTGATATTTTTCAAATTGCATTTTTATAAAAGTTCTAAATCTATAGTTCTTTTCTCTATATTGGTTTCTATAACCTTAACTTTAATTTGTTCTCCTAGTTTAAATTTTTTCTTTGACCTTTTTCCAATAATCTGCATATTTATATTATCAAAATCAAAAAAATCATCTTTTATAGAACTTAATTTAATTAACCCTTCACATTTTGTTTCAATTAATTCAACAAAAATACCCCACTCATTTATTCCAGATATTATACCATCAAAATCTTTGTCGATAAAATTACTCATATACTCAACTTGTTTAAATTTAATAGATTCTCTTTCTGCTTTGGTTGCTAGAATCTCCATTTTAGTTGAATGTTTACAAAGAATTTCATAATAACCGTTTTCTTCTGAAAGTTTATTATTTAAATAATTATTTAAAAGTCTGTGAACCATTATATCAGGAAATCTTCTTATTGGGGATGTAAAATGAGTATAATTATTAAATGAAAGTCCAAAATGTCTTTCTCTATTTATTGAATACTTTGCTTTTGACATTGACCTTATAGCAAATTTTTCAATAGAATTTTCTTCGGGTTTATCTTTTATTTTTTGCATCAAGTCATTTAAAGATTTTGAGAGTATCTTTTCTTCAGTATTGATTTTATATCCAAATTGTGCAATATAATTTTTAAGTTCTTCAAGCTTATCTGCTTTTGGTTCTTCATGTATTCTGTAAACAAAAGGATTTTTTTTATTTTTTATTTTTTGAACTTTTTCAGCAACAATTTTGTTTGCAAGTAACATATATTCTTCAATCATCTTATGAGAATCTTTTCTCTTTTTTTCATAAATATTAATTGGTTTTTTATTTTCATTTAGAATGAATTTAACTTCATTTGTTTTGAAATTAAAAGATCCATTTTTAAATCTTTTCTCTCTAATTTTTTTTCCAATTGTATTTAATACTTTTAGTCCTTTTGAAAACTTATCTTCTCCTTTTTCTATACATTTTTGAGCTTCTTCATAAGTAAACCTTTTTTCAGAATGAATAATTGTTTTACCTATCCAAATATTTTTTATTTCTGCTTCAATACTTATATCAAACATTACAGAAAAAGTTAATCTGTCTGAATTTGGTCTTAATGAACATAAATAATTTGATAATTTTTCTGGAAGCATAGGTATTGTCCTATCAACTAAATAAACTGAGGTTGCTCTTTTTTCAGCTTCTTTATTTATTGAGCTATTTTTATCAAAAAAATGACTTACGTCTGCAATATGAATTCCAACATTAAAAAACCCATCCTTATTATCGTGAAAAGATAATGCATCATCAAAATCTTTGGCATCAGATGGGTCAATTGTAAAGGTTCTTAATTTCCTTATGTCTTTTCTTTTATTTATTTCTGATTTATCAATTTTAGTATTTATATTATCAACTTCATAAATAACATCTTTTGGAAAATTTTCATTCAAGTCATATTCATACATTATTGAATTTATTTCTGTTTCATTTTCTCCAGTTCTTCCAAGTATTTTGATAATGCTAGCTTCTGGTTTTCTAATAGTATTCCAATTAGTAACCTTTGCTAGCACTTTAATATTTTTGTTATATTTTTCCTTATTATTTTTTTTAATAAAAAAATCTGTATAAATATTTTTGTTATCAGGAATGAAAAAAGCAAAGTCTTTATTATCCTCTACTTTTCCAACAAATATATTCCTATCTCTTTCTAATACTTTAATTACCTTTCCTTCATTTTTAATTTTATTATTTAGACTAAATAAGACTTTATCTTTATGAATAGCTCCTTTCATATTGAAATTAAAAACTTTTACATCTTTATTTAATTTTTCACATTCAATAAAACAGTATCTTTTATTTACATGATCAACTATACCCTCTAAAAAATTATTATTTTTCTTTCTCTTGTTTTTCAAACCTTAATTTATATAAGAATCAAATTTAAAAACCTTGAAAAGATTTTTAATTATTTCATTTTCTACTTTTTTTAAACTCAAACTAGTATTAAGTTCATTTTCAATTGATGTAACAGTCTTATCATTTATGCCGCAGGGTATTATGTTATTGAAATAATTTAGATCTGTTTTAACGTTTAGTGCTAATCCATGCATTGTAACCCATCGGCTACTTTTTACCCCCATAGCACAAATTTTTTTTGCTTTTTCACTTTTGTGATTTACCCATACTCCCGTATGATCTTTTATTCTTCCGGATTTAATTTTAAAAGATTTTAATGTTTTAATAACTGCTTCTTCAAGTTTTCTAAGATACAAATGAATATCTGTAAAAAAATTTTCCAAATCTATGATAGGATAGACTACAATTTGACCCGGCCCATGATAAGTTATATCTCCTCCTCTGCTTATTTTAAAAAACTCTAATTTTTTTTTTTTAATAACCTCTTTATCTAAAAGTAAATTTTTTTCATCGCCACTTTTTCCAATTGTATAAACATGAGGATGTGAACATGAAATAACATAATTTTCTGTCAAAATGTTAGTTTCATTTTTTCTATTTTCAATTTTTTTCTTAATTGTTTTTTGAAAAATTTCCTCCTGTATTTCCAATGCTTTTTTATATTCAATATGACCTAATTGAACATGTTTAACTTTCTTATTTAAAATTGTATTCAAACTAATTTATCCTTTTTAGAAAACTTTGACGATTATAAATCAATTTACCATTTATGTTCCATTCTTTTGTGATAACAGGAAGATAATTTTCTTCAAACGGTTCTTTGGGAAAACTTATTTCTCTTTTCTTTTTTCCTTTATCAGAAAAATATTCAGACCAAATTTTAATTTTTTCATCAAAAAGATATTCTCCTTTTACAGCTAAATTTCCATTTTTATGAAAGGCATAATAATAACCATCTTTTTCACCATATTGAATAGGGATTATTTCTTTCAATTTTTTTTTTGAATAATCCCAAAATGATTTTTTAGAATACTTTGGCCATCCCAAAAAATACTCTTCTTTATCTTGTAAAATATTTGATTTGCTAAGACTGACCCATCTTCCATGCTTTAATCCATTAATGAATGAACCTTTCTCTATTACGTTATCTCCAATTTTTTTTACGTAGGGTCCATGTAATAAAAAGTTATCTTTTGTAATCTTTTTGGTTTTAATTATTTTTTTTTTCTTTTTACTGAACCAATATACGTCTCTAACATAAGAATCAATACTTTGAATATCTTTTACATAATGAAAATTTTCATATAAAATTCTTTGACCATTATCTGATTTAGTAAATCCTTTTTTAGTTTTTTTACCAAAGTAAAAATTTTTTTTTTGTTTTTTTGGAACATCATTTAAGCTGTCCCTTTTAAATGTTGCAAGTAAGTTTCTTGATGAAATAGAATCTGTATCTATTTTAAAAATATTTGAGTTGATATTTTGTCCCCTACCAACTGTTGTAATTAAAATAAAAAAAAATATAAAAAATACTTTTGTTTGCATAGTAAACATTCTAACGTAAAAATATTATAAATATTAATCAAATATTAATTTTTATTTTGAGATAATATCTATGCTTCTTCTGATAAAGTCTGTCATTTTAGATCCGGAAAGCATATTTTGAGATAATAAAGATAAATCATAAGCTTGTGATGCTATTTTTTCTTTAGTCTTATTACTTTTTGCTTTAATTATTTGTTGAATAAGTTTATGATTTCCATTTATAGATACACTAACCATATCAGGTGCTCCTCCCATCATGAAAGGATTAGCACCACCTCCTGATTTAGCCATATCTTTCATTCTTCGAATAAACTCGGGATGAGTTACAATTACTGGAAAATCATCAACATTTAATGCTTCAATAGTAACATTTGTATTTTTATCATCAATAATTTTTTCAAATAACTCTTTTATAGTTTTCGATTCTTTTTCAGTAATAACAGACTCCTTTTTTTCATCTTTATCTATTAATTTATCAATAACATCAGAGTCAATTCTTTTAAGTTGAACCTTTTCTAATTTTTGCTCTAAATGATTAATAAAATGACTATCAATTACTCCATCTAGAATTACAACATCGTAATTTTTTTTCTCTGCATTTTCTATATAAACATCTTGACTAGCTTTATCAGAGGTATATAGAATAATAGTATTTTTATTTTTATCGGTTTGATTTTTCTTTATAAACTTTTGATATTCGGGAATTGTCCTAAATTTTCCATTTAGACTTTCAAATAATGAAAATTCAATTGCTTTATCGTAAAACTTTTCTTCAGAGATCATTCCATACTTAACAAAAATTCCTATGTCATTCCATTTTGATTCATATTCTTTTTTATCTTCTTTAAATAATTCATGTAGCTTATCTGCAACTTTTTTTGTTATATATGTATTAATCTTCTTCACATTAGAATCGGATTGCAGATAACTTCTGGACACATTTAATGGAATATCTGGTGAGTCAATAACACCATGTAATAACATTAAAAACTCTGGAACTACGTCTTTGACTTCATCCGTTATAAAGACTTGTTTAGAATAAAGTTGAATTTTATTTTTTTGAAGTTCAAAATCATTTTTTACTCTTGGAAAAAATAAAATTCCAGTTAAATTAAATGGAAAGTCTACATTTAGATGTATCCAAAATAAAGGATCTTCTGAAAAAGGGTATAGTTCTTTATAGAAAGACAGGTAATCTTCTTTTTTTAATTTATTAGGTTTTTTAACCCATATTGGATTAGTATTATTAATTGTATTATCAACTTTTATTGTTTTATATTTTGGATTACCATCCTTATCCTTTCCATCCTCAACAGATTCGTCTTTTTCACCAAACTTAATTTTTACTGGTAAAAATTTACAATACTTATCAAGTATTCCTTGAATTTTATTTTCCTCTAAAAAGTCTTTCGAATCTTTATTTACATGTAAAACAACATCAGTTCCAGTATTCTTTTTTGAACCATCTTTTATTTCGTATTCCGTATTTCCATCACAGCTCCAGTGAGCTCCCTTTTTATTTTTCAAATAAGATTTAGAATTAATTTCTACTTTGCTTGCGACCATAAATGCTGAATAAAAACCTAAACCAAAGTGACCAATTATTTGATTTTCATCTCCTTTGTTTTTATACTTTTCTAAGAATTCAGTTGCCCCCGAGAATGCAATCTGATTTATATATTTATTAATTTCATTACCGCTCATTCCAATACCATTATCAGATATTGTTATAGTTTTTTTCTTTTTATCTAATATAATATTTATCGTTTCATCTTTGATCTCGTCTTTATATTCTCCTAGTGATGACAATCTTTTTAGTTTTTGAGTTGCATCTACTGCATTAGAAATAAGTTCCCTTAAAAAAATGTCTTGATCAGAATAGAGGAATTTTTTTATTATTGGGAAAATGTTTTCTGTATTAATTGATATTTTTCCTTTTTCTTTCATAATTATTTATTTACTAGTTCTACTCCAAAAATTGTTCCAATTTTTAAAATTATGACAGTGTGTCATTAAAATACTTTATCTTATTCTATCCGATTCATTAACCAATAGTTCATCTTTTTTAATAAATCTATTTGCAATAGAATTAAATATTAAAGCAGTAAAAATTAAATAAAATGATATTAAGATATTAATATCAAATGTATTTTTAATCATTACTTCATTATAGAATAATTCGTATAAAATTATTGAAATAGTAATTGACATTATTATTGAATTAATGGCTCCAATTTTTATTTGATTTATTCTATTTCTATATTGAAAAATAGAATAGAAAGATAAACTGCCTGCTATAAAAATTAAAATTAAAATATAGGGGCGAGGATATAAAACTGCAGAAGGATTTTCTTCAGAAATATATTGCTGATAAACCAGTTCGTAAATGTATAAAGTTTCTTTTTCTTTAATAGTAGTTATGTTGTTTTCTTTTTTATAAACAATTTTTTCTGATAATGGGAAAAAATAGGTTGAAAATAAACTTATTGTTACTAATAATAAAAATATTGATTGTATTCTTTGTATCATGTATATTACAATTATTCTTATTCAAAATTAATTAATGGCAATTTACAATCCTAAATTTATTTCATGAGATACGTTATATACATTTCTTACTTGGGAACGGATTACCATGGCTGGCAGGTTCAGGATAATGCTCTTTCAATACAATATATTTTAAATAATTCACTATCTAAAATTTTAAAAGAAGATATTAAAACTGTTGGTGCTGGAAGGACAGATACTGGGGTCCATGCTTTGAATCAAGCTGCCCATTTTGATTTCAACAAATCATTAGATAATAATGATTTTCTTTATAAAATAAATTCAATTTTACCTAATGATATTTCCGTAAATAAACTAATTAAAGTTAAAGATGATTTTCATGCTAGATTTGATGCAATAGAAAGAAGTTATATCTATAAAATTCATCTAAAAAAAACCCCTTTTTTGTATGGTTTATCTTATCGTTATAAAAATAAAATTAACTTATCAATATTGAATAAAGCTTGTAAAATAATTATTTCAAATAAAAATTTTAAAAGTTTTTGTAAGTCAAAATCCGATGTAAAAAATTATATATGTAATTTGGTGAGTGCAAAATGGAAAAAGGGTGAAAATGATACATTTTTTTTTGAAATTTCTTCAGATAGGTTTCTTAGAGGCATGGTAAGATCAATTGTTGGTACAATGTTAATATTAAATGAGAAAAAAATTAATTTGTCAGATTTTAAAAAAATTATTTTAGATAACGATAGAAAAAATGCTGGATATTCTGTTTTCCCTGGGGGGTTATATTTAAAGCAAATTTTATATCCAATCAAATTGTAAACAAAAATGGATAAACAATCTGTTAGTGGAAATGTTATTGATTATAAAGTTTTAAAAAGACTTTTCATATATTGTAAACCATATATAAAGCAGTTCTACTTATTAGTTTTTTTTACAATTTCTTTATCTATATTAAGTCCTATAAGACCTTATCTTGTTCAATTGACGATAGATAATCATGTTGCATTTAATGATTATAATGGTATGCTCAATATGATTATGATCCTTCTTGTTTTATTGATATTTCAAGGTATTATTCAATATTATCACACCTATTTATCAGGTTGGATTGGTCAGAATATTGTTAGAGACTTAAGGATTAAGTTATATTCTCATATACAAAAACTCAGATTGAAATTTTTTGATAATACTCCTATTGGAAAAATTATAACTAGAAATATTTCTGACATTGAAACAATATCTGAAGTTTTTGGCCAAGGTCTTGCTTCAATTATTGGTGATTTGTTACAGCTAATTGGAATATTAATCATAATGTTTTTGATTAATTGGAAGTTAACTTTAGTAACTCTATCAACGTTTCCTTTATTATTATTGGTAACTTATATTTTTAAGGAAAAGGTTAAAGTTTCATTTAATAATGTAAGAGAAGCTGTAGCAAATTTAAATTCATTTGTTCAAGAACGTATTGTAGGAATGAATGTTATACAAATATTTGCTAGAGAGTCTAAAGAATATGAGTCATTTAAAAAAATCAATAGAAACCATTTAGAATCTAATTTAAAAGCTGTTTTATATTATTCTTTGTATTTTCCTGCAATGGAGTTTTTTACTGCTCTAGGAATGGGGTTATTGATTTGGTATGGCTCTTATCAGATATTAGAAGATGAAATATCTTTAGGAATATTGATTGCATTTATAATGTATTTACAAATGTTTTTTAGACCAATTAGAATGATTGCAGATAGATTTAATGTATTGCAGATGGGTGTTGTAAGTTCTATTAGGATTTTTAAACTTTTAGATACCAAAGAGATGATAGTAAATAATGATAAGTTCAAAATTGAAAATAATATATCAGGAAAATTAGAATTTAAAAATTTATGGTTTGCTTATAATGAAAAAAATTATGTTTTAAAAAATATAAATTTTAAAATAAATCCAGGAAATGTACTTGCAATAGTTGGAAGCACTGGATCGGGAAAAACATCCATAATAAATTTGATAAATAGGTTTTATGAATTTAATAAAGGCGAAATTTATTTAGATGAAAATAAATTAAGAGATTATAACTTAGATCAACTTCGTAAAGTTATAGGCTATGTTCCTCAAGATGTTTTTTTATTTTCAGACACTGTAAGAAATAATTTAACTCTTGGCAATAAAACGATATCCGATAAGAAAATTTGGGAAGTAATACATTATTTAAAAGCTGAAAAGTTTATTCAAAAACTTCCTGGAAAATTAAATTACAATGTTATGGAGAGGGGGGCAACATTATCTGTTGGTCAACGTCAATTATTATCATGTATCCGAATCCTTCTTTTTGATCCTAAAATAATTCTTCTAGATGAAGCAACTTCATCAGTAGATAGTGGAACTGAGGAAACTATTCAAAATGCAATATCAAAAATTTTAAAAAACAGAACTTCTATTGTTATTGCTCATCGTTTATCTACAATAAAACAAGCTGATAATATTTTGGTATTGGAAAATGGAGAAATTGTAGAGTCAGGAAAACATGATGAATTAAAAAGAAATAATAAACAATATTCTAAACTTTATAAAATGCAATTTAGCGAGGTTACCATCTAAATTTTGTATTTATCATTTTATAAAGTTTTTCGTTATGCTTAAGAAAAAATTCTTCAATAGTTTCTTTTGTTTTTTGTTTGATTTTAATGTCAATTTTACTTTTATTATAAATAGTTGAACAAGGAACTGGCTCTGAACTAAGATTCAAAAATTCAAAAACTTTATTTAGCTCTTTCCTCGCATGTGAAAATAATTTTTCAGAAAATAAAACATGAATTTGTTTTTTATCAAAATAATCAAAATATATTTTTAACTGCTTGTGATATATACCTCTATCTAGAATTGAAAAATATTTGAATTTCCTACTATAATAATTTTTATTGTTTAACATTTTTTCTTTTTCATAATTAATGAATTTCATTTCTTTTTCTATTACCTCTTCTATAGTAGTATTAGGTTTATACTTTCCTAAATAAATATTATGTTTATAGTTAGAAATAGCCCTTTCAACAGGATTTCGCAATAGAACTATAAGTTTTGATTTTGGTGATATTACCTTTATTCTTTCAGCAACAAAAGGATGATGGATATAATCGGGACTACACTCAAAAGTTAATAAATCTTTATTTCTATTATTAAAATTATCTTTATACCAATTTATTCCTTTTTCATAATTTCTATCAAAAAAATGAATTTCTCTTCGTGATCCAACACATATATTAGAATGATTACTAAGATAATTATACAAAGAAGTAGTGCCTCCTTTTTGAGTGCCAAGAATTATAAAATCAGGATTTTTTCCTTCTACTTTTTTTTTGATTTTTGAGTAATATAAATTAATGGAATGCTGATATTTTCTTACTATAAATTGTATCATGAGATTAATTATTTTTTAATCCATTTTTTTCTTCTTCTTCATTTTGTTTTTTAAATATTTTATAATAATTCCCTTTTAGTTTAAGTAAAGAATTATGATCACCCGATTCTATAATTTTTCCATCTTCTAAAACAATAATTTTTTTTGCGAGAACTAATGAAGATATTCGATGAGAAATTATAATTGATGTTTTATTTTTCATTATTTTCTTTAAACTGTTAAGTATTGATTTTTCAGTTTTAGTATCAACAGCTGACAAACAATCATCAAATATTAATATTTTAGGATTTTTAATTATTGCCCTTGCTATAGAAATTCTTTGTTTTTGTCCGCCGGATAATGTCACTCCTCTTTCTCCGATTTTAGTTTGAAATTTTTTTGAGAATTTATTAATATTTTCGATTAAATCAGCATTTTTTGCTGCTTCAAAAACTAGATCAAATTTTTCTTTTTCCGATCCAAAACTAATATTATTTTGAATGGTATCAGAAAACAAAAAAACATCTTGAGGAACATATCCTATTTGACTTCTTAGGGTTTTAATATTTATATCTTCAATATTAATATCATCAATTTTTATCTTTCCAGATTGAGGATCCATTAATCTCGGAATTAAATTACTTATAGTGCTTTTCCCAGATCCAGTAGACCCAATAATACCTAAAGACTCTCCTGGCTTTATTTTAAAATTTATTTTGCTTAAAGCTTTAATTCCTGATTCTTTGTATTGATAACAAACATTCTGAAACTCTACTTTTCCTTGAATATCAATTGATTTATTTTTATTGCTTATAATATTGTTAGTTTGATTTAGAAACTCATTAATTCTTTTTTGTGATGCAGCTGCTCTTTGAATAATACTTGTGATCCACCCCAAAGATATTACTGGCCAGGTTAATAATGCAACGTATATTAAAAATTCGGCAATATTTCCAATAGAAATATTTCCTTCAAACACCTCAACGGAACCTTTATATACTGTTATAATAATACTCAATCCAATAAGAGTCATAATTATTGGAAAAAATAATGATAGAACAAACTGAAGGCCTAAAGCTTTGTCCTTATATTTTTTACTTTGTTTGTCAAATCTTTGAGAAAAATCAGATTCTCTTCCAAATGATTTAATTATTCTTATTCCTGAAAATGATTCCTGAACAAATGTTGATAAATTAGAAAGAGATTTTTGAATTTCTTCAGATTTAGAATTTATTATATTTTGAATGTAATATATGCTGTAAGCCAAAAAAGGTAATGGAATAAGAGAATAAATTGATAGTTCAAAGTTTATGTAAAACATGAAAGGTATTATAAAGAGGAATAATATACTAACGTTTATTCCATACATAAGTGCTGGACCTAAATACATTCTCACTCTACTTACATCTTCTGAGATTCTGTTAATTAAATCTCCTGTATTATTTTTTTTATAAAACTCCATTGGCAATGATTGATAATGAAAATAAATTTCATTTTTTAAATCGTACTCAATATTTCTTGATGCAACAATAATGGTTTGACGCATTAAATATAAAAATAAACCTCGTATGCATGCAGCAAAAATTATTATTAAAACGGCAATAAAAATATTGTTTTTAAGAAGCTGATAAGAATTGTCTTGAAGATTAAAACCTAAAAAGAGTTGATATGTATCATAGCTATTTTCTAATAAATCAAAGGATTCTCTTATTACTATTGCTGGAACAATAGCAAAAAAAGTTGCAAAACTTATGAATATTATACCTAGAATATAATAACCTTTGTATTTAATTAAATATTTATCTAAATATGATAGATGATTCAAATTATATAATTTTAATTTCAATGTAATATAATATGATTTGGATATGAGAGAAATTTATTTATAAATAAATATTTTTGTTAAAAGGATGCAAAATAATTCTAGTTTATCTGAAAAGATTTTTAAACAAGATCATGAGCAAATTGTTTATTGTTCCGATAACAAATTAGGCTTGAAAGCTATTATTGGAGTTCATGATACTACCTTGGGACCATCTATTGGAGGTACAAGAATGTGGAACTATTCCTCAGAAGAGGAGGGGTTAAAAGATGTTTTGAGACTTTCAAAAGCAATGACATTAAAATCCTCTCTTGCTGGACTTGATGCTGGTGGAGGTAAAGCAGTAATTATAGGAGATTTGAAATTAAAAAATAAAAATTTCATTCAAAAATATGCTTCTTTTATAAATGATTTAAATGGGAAATATTGGACTGCACAAGATGTAAATATTTCCTCTCAGGATATGATTTGGATGAAAGATGTTACTCCTTTTGTTGTAGGCATGCCAGAGGAAAAAGGTGGTTTGGGAGATTCTTCTCATCCAACTGCATATGGTGTTTATTTAGGAATGAAAGCAGCCACTAAGTTTGTATATGGGAATGATTCTTTAGAAGGAAAAAAAATTGCTTTGCAGGGTATAGGAAAAGTAGGAATCAAACTAATTGAATATTTAGTTAAAGAAAAAGCAAATATTTATGTAAGCGACATTAATTTTGAAATTTTAAAAAATGTAACTAAAAAACATGAAGTTAAGACTTTTAAAAACAGTGAAATTTATTCTATTGATTTAGATATATTTTCTCCTTGTGCTTTAGGAGGGATTTTAAATTCAAAATCAATAAAAAAGTTAAAATGTAAGATTATAGCAGGAGCAGCAAATAATCAACTAGAAAATGATAAAACCCATGACATTGAATTAAAAGAAAGAAATATTGTATATGTTCCAGATTTCCTGATTAATTCAGGAGGAATAATTAGTGTTTATCATGAACAAATTCAAGATTTAAGTAAAGAAAAAGTATTTTCTATGACTGAAAATATTTATTCAAAAGTTGAAGATGTTCTCAAACTTTCTACTAAAAATAATATATCAACAAATGCTTCTGCTATGAAAATAGCTTTGGATAGAATTGATAGAAATAAAAAAAAGTAATTAATTTTACAAAAAATTATCGTTCTTTAAATTAATAGATATGCTTAGTAGAAGAGCCTTACGTATACGTGTTTTACAATTATTGTACTCATATGAAAAAACTTATAAACACGCTGAGAGTTATAGCAATTATTCCGAGAAAGTTTTTTCAGATCTAGAAAAGTCTATTGATTTAATCTATCCCATGTATTTTGAAATCTTAATAACACCAATACACTTTCTAAATTTAAATTTAATTGATAAAGAGATCTCTAAGGAAATGGTTGTAAAGAAACCAGAATCAAATTATAATCTGTCTGATAATAAAATAATAAAGTTTATCAAGGAAAATAAAATGCTTAACAAAGAATTTATGAATTATGATTTAGATATTAATTCGACAAATGATGATATAAAAATATGGTATAAATCTTTATTAAAAAATGATGAAATTATTAAATATCAAAATCAAATTGAAACAGATTTTGAAAATGATTTAAAAATTTTGAACTATATATCTCTAAATTTTATATTTAAGAATGAGGAAATTAATAAACATTTTTCGGAAAAGGATTTATTTTGGGAAGAAGATAAATCAATACTTAAATCAATGATAAAGAAGACCTTAAATTCACTTAATTCAATAAAATTAGATAAATTTACAATCGCAGATTTATCTAATGATTTGTCAGATGATAAATCTTTTGCGAAAAATTTGTTTGAAGGTGTATTGGATGGCAATAAAATTTTTGACAGTTTAATTAGTGATAATTGTCAAAATTGGGATATAGAAAGAATCTCTACAATTGATAGAATTCTTTTAAAAATGGGAATATGTGAATTTTTATATTTTCATAATATACCAGTTAAAGTTACCATTAATGAATACATTGATATAGCAAAAAAATATAGTACTCCAAAGAGTAAAAATTTTATTAATGGAGTACTTGATATTTTATCAAAAAAAATGATTGATAAAATTAAGAAAACAGGTAAAGGATTAATTGATAATAAATAAATTGTTATAAAATGAGTAAAAATTCATCTAATTCAATAATTTCCTTCTTTGTAGGTTTACTACTTGGTGGAGTTTTTGGAGTGTTATTTGCTCCTGATAGAGGTAATAATACACGTGATAGATTGACTTATAGATTAAATAAATATAAGTTAAGGATTCAAGATCTTTTAGAAGAAATTTTAGAAGATAAAGATATTAAAAAGTCAGCATCTGGAAAGGAAGAAAAAAAGGTGGTAAATGATGCAAAGGATAAAGCTGAAAAATTATTGAAAGATGTTGATGGTATACTCACAAAAATGAAAAAAAAATGAATAGATATAAAAAATATTTAAAACCAATTAGGTTTGTTTTCCCTCTTTTAACGTTTGTCTTTTTAATGAGTTGTAATGGACCTATAAAGGATTTAGAAATGAGGGTTGCAAAATTAGAAACTGAAGTTGCAGCATTAAAAAGAGGAGGTGTTAGTTCTTCTACTGCTTCAGCTCTTTATCCAAAATTTCAGTTTGTTGAAGAAGAATATAATTTTGGTGAAATTAAAGATGGGGCTATTGTAGGACATACATTTAGATTTAGTAATGTAGGGGAAGCACCGTTGATTATCTCAAAAGCTACTGCAGCATGTGGCTGTACTGTTCCTGCTTGGCCTAAAGAACCAATTCCACCTGGTGGATCAGGAGAAATTCAAGTTCAATTTGATTCTAGTAATAAACCTGGAATTCAAAATAAAGTTGTTACAATAACCTCTAACACTCAAGAAAAGGTCAAAAAATTATTGATCAAAGCTCAAGTAGTTGGTAAATAGTTTTTATGATATTATTACAAGCTGGACAAGGATTCGGTTTTGCTCAACTTTTTTTTCCTATAGCAATTTTAGCTGTATTCTATTTTTTTATAATTAGACCAGGTCAAGTTAAAGAGAAAAAGCAAAGTGAATTTATTGAAAATTTAAAAAAAGGGAATAAAATTATTACTGTTGGAGGAATTCATGGTAAAGTCATTTCTATTGAAAAAAAAACTATAACTCTAGAAATAGATAGAGGAACACGAATTCAAATAGATAAAAATTCTATTTCATATGAGATGAGTAATCTTAATAATTAATTATGACCAAAAAAAGTCCTTTTTTGGTTGGGATAACGGGAGGAGTAGGTGCAGGTAAATCTTTAATATGTAAAATTTTAAATACTCTTGGGGTTCCTATTTATTTATCTGATGGCAGAGCTAAGGTATTGATGAATAACAACGAGGATTTAAAAAAAGAAATCATTAATAATTTTGGAATCGAATCTTATAAAAACAATAAAATAGATAATCAATTTTTGTCTAATAAGATTTTTGAAAACAATTCTCATAGACTAAAGATTAATAGTTTGGTTCATCCTTTTGTAAAAGAAGACTTTCATTTTTGGATTAAAAAAAATTCAAATAATGACTATTTGGTTAAAGAATCCGCATTAATAATAGAATCTGAATCATATAAAGAGTTAGATTTTTTAATATATGTCTCTGCTGAAAGAAACATTAGAATTAAACGAGTATTGCAGAGAGATCAAGAAAAAAATGAGGATGATATAGTTAAAATTATTAAAACCCAAATGGATGTCAAAAAAGCTATTAATTTTTGCGATGAAGTGATTGATAATAATGAGAACAACTTATTATTGCCAAAGGTTTTAAAAATTCATAAAAAAATTTTGAAAAAATCTAATAATTTTAAATGAAAAAGATAAAGCGTTAATTTTCATATCTTTGTTTATTAACAAACTCATTTTGTTATGAAAAAATACTTCTTTTATTTAGTTTTCTTTTTATCTCTCTCATGTAATAAGGATGATGATAATGTTGTTCCAGATAAGTTTAAATTCAATTATAATTTGCATAGCAGCTTACCTCAAGATTGGATAGATGAGTTTAATGTAATTATGGGAAATTTGGATAAACATATTCCTGTTAAACCTACTAGTTATTTTCCTGAATTAGATATTTATGCATGGAAAAGCAGCGCTGATAAGCCATATAAAAAACAAATAGGAAATGCAGATGGTGCTTGTATTTGTGGAAATAGTAAAGAAAGGTATATGGTATTAGAGATACCAGAATCAGAATTTACAAATAAAGATATGCATAGATATTCTGTAATTCCTCATGAAGTATTTCATGCCTATCAAATGGGGTTATCCGAAAATTTTTTCAAGCCAGATGGTCTTGAGTTAAAATGGATGGCTGAAGGAGGTGCGGCATCCTTTGAATCATTATATATACAACAGTATTATTCCTATGATTATTTTTCAAATTCTCAAGCTAATATTGATGTGGCTGTTACCTCTACTCCTGAAATATATGAAAGTTATGATTCAAATGGTCCTAAAGATCAAAATTATGCATCTTCTGTATTTATGGTATTAGTTCTTGTAAAAGAATTGCAAAAACAAAATATCTCTGAAGAGAAAGCTTTTAGGATGGTTTATAAAGATTTTTGGGAAAAAAATGCTGATAAAAATAATTGGAAGACGGCATTTAAAGAATTGTTTAATATCGAATTAAATGATTTTTATAATATCTTAAAGGATGGCCAATCATATGGTCCAACTATAAGTAATGTGAAACCTAGTGCTAATTTAAAATTAGAAAATATATTTTTATAATAGATTGAATTTTTTCTGATTACTATCACATCTTAAAATCACTTTTCATAATTACAGCAGTATGAATTAATGTGGCTGCTAATTTTCCTTCAGGATTAAACACTTCACCTTTAACTGTAGATATAGTTTTTCCTTTTTTTATAATTTCAGCTGTTGCAACAACTTCTCCTCCAAACAAAGGTCTATGGTGTATGCTATGAAGATTGGTTGAGTTAGGGTATGAGGTTCCTTTAGACTCATAAATTAAAAGTATGCTTGTAACATCATCCAGCATAGAATTTATTTGTCCACCTTGCACAGTCTTACTTGGGTTGAGAGTTTCAGAAGGGAATTGACCTTCTAATTTTAAAAACCCCTTTCTGTATTCAATTAATTTAAATTTAAAAATTTTTCCTGTTCCTCCGTTTACTTTATGAAACTCAAGAAATTTATTAAACTCTTTTTCCATTTTTTATAATTAAATAAAGCTATCAAGTTTAAAAACAACATAAAAAAAGATCCATTAGGATCCTTTTTTATGTATTACTTATTAAGTTATTCGTCAGATGCTAATGACATCATCATACCAGTTGCATCAAAATAATCACCAGCTTGTATGATTAAGCCACCATCATCAAAATCCCAATAATGGTAAGACTTAAGATTTATACTTTTTTGAGTTGGTGTATGAGTTGCTGTCCAAACACCATACACTCTTACACTACCATTCATGTTTCCAAGAGAATCACTTCCAGGAAGCCAGTAAGTAGGAGTAAATTTCATATTTTCAAAATTATCTTGATATCCTTTTACATCATTAATAAAACCATCTTTATCTTGGAGTTCGGCTCCATATCTAGGAGGTTCATGGATTAAATCATCAGATAACATAGCAATTTGAGACTCTAGATCTTCTATTTCATGTAATTTCATAAAATTTTGAGCTGACTCAAGATTCCTCGCATAATTATTATTTGAGGATTCAACTTCGCTCATAGTATTTGTGTTATTACAAGAATATAAAAAAACTATACTCATCAATAAAATTATTTTTTTCATAATTGTTAAGTTTAAATTAGATTTCAAATATATATGATACATTAATAAGATTATATAATTATAAATCATATTTTTTTTCTATTTTAGTGTGGTTATTTAAATTATTTATTAAAAAAAATCTATTATGATAAAATCTTTAAACCTTATATTTTCCTCTATTTTCATTATTCTATTATTTAATTGTGGCGGCCCAACTCAAGAGCAAAAGCAAGTGATAGATGCTCAAGTTCAGCTAGAAAAAGACCTTGAGATGTATAAATATGTTTGGGGAGAATTTTTTAAGGGAGATACATCAATTGTAAATGAAAAATATTTTACTGAAGATGTTGTAATTGTAACAACAGAAGGAAATCTTGTTGGCATAGAGGCTGTAAAAAACTTTTATTTAAATTATTTTCTCGGATTTTCTGAAGTGGAATTTACAATTGTAGATGCTTTTGGTCAGGGAGATAAAATTGTAAAATATTGGAATTTTAAAGGTACACATACCGGTGATTTTTTTGGTATACCTGCTTCTGGCAATAAATTAGATTTATCTGGCACAACATTGGTGAGTATTAAAAATGGGAAAATAGCACGTGAGCAAGATTTTTTTGATATGATGTCAATGTTAAATCAATTACAACAAAATTCAGGTGAAGTTACGATTGATTCTCAAAATCAAGGTGTTTTATAACTAGTCTAAAACTAAATCAATTTCTCTTTCTAAATCATCCAAGCTTACAACATAAAGTCTTAAGAAGCTTAACTTGTAATCAAGGTACCTTTTTACCATAATAAAGTTTGCTTTTAGCTTTTTATCATTTTTAATTGATTGACTTAGTATATCTATATATTTTTTCATTGACACGGAGTTATCATCTCTAGCTAATATTATTTCAGGATGATTTTGAGAAATGAATGGAAGGAAACTCTGTTTAAGTTGTTTCTCATATTCTACTGTTGTTTCAACATATGAAAATGAGGTGTTATGAAGCCTACTTAATATCTCTTTTATTTTATTTGATTTTACAAACTTTAGGTCTCCAGAATTAATAATAGAGTAGTATCTATTCATTGGGGGATCAAAAACTCTATAAATGACTAAAAAAGTTTCAATTCTAGATTTAGCAGTTGTAATTTTTAAAATTGAATCAGTATCAATAATTCCATTTCGAGGCAAAAGCAATTCATTAAGAAGTCTGAGATCCGTCATCCAGGTTTTTTCACGCTCATTCGTATAATCCCTTATCTCATTAATCTCCATTTTAAGACTATTTAAAACTTTTATTCTTTCATCTTCATTTTGATTATCAATAGATAATTCATTAAGCCAAAAAGACACACTTATACCTAGAACAATTACCACAAACTCAAAAGAATATTTTATAAGATATTTTTTTTTCATTACACCAAATATACATAACCGTTTTTTTATTTTCTCTTCATCTTTATAGGTTTATCATTAAATGATTATGAATATATTATTAGGATGATTATTTTTGGAACATAGATTTTTTTTAAAAACATCATTTAAAATAACCCAAAAATTATAAATGAATAACATAGAAGTCTATGGTATTTTAAATTCAAAAGTTTATTATAATTTATCAGTTAAAGAATTGTATAAAATTACAATTCATAAAAAACAAGGGCTTCTAACAAGTAATGATGTTCTTTCGGTAAATACAGGAAAATTTACAGGTAGATCTCCAAAAGATAGATACTTTGTTAAAGATAAAATAACAAGTGAAAATGTTTTGTGGAGTGAGATAAATAAACCGGTAAAAGAAAGTGTTTTTAATTTACTTTATAAAAAAGTAACAAAATATCTTTCGGGTAAAGAACTATATGTTAGAGATTCATGCGCTTGCGCAATTGATAAGTATCAAATAAACATTAGAACAATATGTGAACTTGCTTGGAATGACTTATTTATTTTCAATATGTTTATTAGAGAGAAGTCAACAAATCAAAATCAAGATTGGACGATAATTAGTGCACCAAATTTTAAAGCGGATCCTCAAAATGATAACATAGAAAGTGAAAATTTTTCAATAATTAATTTTTCAAAAAAAATAATTTTAATTGGAGGGACTGCTTATACTGGCGAGATTAAAAAAGGCATTTTTTCAGTTTTAAACTTTATTCTTCCTAAAAATAAGAATGTATTACCCATGCATTGTAGTGCAAACTTTAGTAAAAATGGAGAAACATCTATTTTTTTTGGATTATCAGGGACTGGAAAGACAACTTTATCTACAGAAAAAGGAAGGAATCTTATTGGTGATGATGAACATGGTTGGGATCAAGATAATAATATATTTAATTTTGAAGGGGGATGCTACGCTAAAGTTTTAAACTTATCTCAGAAAGATGAACCCGATATATTTAACGCTATAAAACCCGGAGCTCTTTTAGAAAATGTTATTTTAGACTCTGATGGAGTAGTAGATTATAAAGATAAAACTATATCTCAAAATACAAGAGTCAGTTATCCTATACACCATATTAAAAACATTGCTACTCCATCAATAGGGAATAACCCTAAAAATATTTTCTTTTTAACTGCCGATGCTTTTGGGGTTTTACCACCTATTTCAATGCTCTCCTCAAATCAAGCGGCATATCACTTTATATCAGGGTATACTTCAAAACTTGCAGGGACTGAAATTGGTGTTGATGATCCAATACCAATTTTTTCAGCATGTTTTGGTAGCCCATTTATGCCACTGAATCCTTTAATTTATGCAGATATGTTAATTAAAAATATTGAAAAAAGTAATGTGAAAACATGGTTGGTAAATACAGGTTGGATTGGAGGACCATTTGGAGTTGGTAGACGAATAGATCTGAAATATACAAGGGCAATGATTAATGCTGCTAATAACGGAGTTTTAGATAAAATTAATTCAGGAAAATATAATGTTCATCCAGTCTTTAATTTTTTAATCCCAAAAGTTTGCCCCAATGTACCAGATGAAATTTTAAGTCAAAAAAACCTTTGGAAAAAAGAATCAGAATATCATAAAAATCTTAACAAGTTAGCCCTTCATTTTAAAAATAATTTTAAAAAATTTGAGAGTTTTGCATCAAATAAAATTATAATTGCTGGACCAAATATTTAAAAATAAAAAAATGGAATATATTGACATAATTGGATTATTTGGAGCTTTTCTTTCTGGTATAACTTTCTTACCTCAGGTTTATAGGACATGGAAATTAAAGTCAGCACGAGATTTATCTCTTGTTATGATATTAATTATATTATTAAGTAATGTAGTCTGGCTAATCTATGCATTTAATAAACAAGACGTCGCGATTATATCTGCTAATTTATTTGTTGGATCTTGTGCGTTAATTATCTTATATTTCAAATTAAATTATAAGTGATAAATGTAATCTTATTTTCATTTTATCGTTATAAACCTATCGTGCATTTCAGATTTTTATTTCTTATTTGTTTAATTAGCTCAAACGCTTTTTCACAAGATATCTTAGTTGAGTGGCAAAATAAATCAAACAAGGATATTAATAATAATAATCCTACTTTAGAAATTAAAAAAATCTTTAAATCTGAAAATATAGAAAGAAAATTGGAAGAAGTTTGTGACTCTTATTATGTCGATGAAAATGAATCTTTTTCTGAGGAACAGGCAAATAAAATATTAGATATTATTTTATCAACAATTGGAGCATCTAAAAGATTTGTTCTTAAGGCTTGTAAAAATACATCAAATGCATTTGCAACTACAAAAAACGGAATTAGATATATAATTTATGATAAAGAGTTTATGGAAGAAATAGATTCGAATATAAATTATTGGTTTAATATGTGGGTTCTTGCTCATGAGGTTGGGCATCATATTAATGGACATGTTTTAGCTCCTGATTTATCTATTGAAGATAGAAGATGGGAAGAATTGGAAGCCGATAAATTTGCTGGTTTTGTTTTAGCTAAACTAGGCGCAACACTTTCTCAAGCTTCTTCACCTCTTGATAAACTAAATCATCCGGAAGAAGATAATCTAAAATCCAGATATCCATCTAAGTTAAAAAGGTTAGATGCTGTGAAGCAAGGATTTAATAATGCAATTGGCATACCAACTTTTTATAAAAAAACATTATTTAATTCCGCAGAGGAATATTTTTATAACGCATACGAGAAAGGTATTTACAAAGATTATTATGCTGCTATTTCTGATTATACAAAAGCTATAGAGCTTAACCCAAATTATGCTATGGCATTTTATAATAGAGGAGTAATTAAAAATGAATTAAAAGACTATGAAAGATCTATTCAAGATTATAACTCAGCTATTGAGCTTAATCCTAATTATTCTATGGCTTATTATAATCGTGGTCTTATAAAAGATAATTTAGGGGATCAGTCTGGAGCTTTAGCTGACTATACAAAAGCAATTGAGATTTACCCTGAAGATCCAATCGCTTTTTATAATAGAGGAATTATTTATAAAAATAAAGAGCAATATTATAAAGCTATTACTGACTATACTGATGCCATACAACTTAATCCAAATTATGCAGAAGCCTATCATAATAGAGGTGTCATAAAAAATATATTAAAAAATTATAAAGGTGCAATTGAAGATTATAGTAAATCTATAAATCTTAACCCTAATAGAATTGCATTGAATAATAGAGGTATTTCAAAAAATAATATTGAGGATTATTATGGTGCAATCTTAGATTATAACAAGGCTATAGAAATAGATTCAGATTATGCAGATGCTTATGCAAATAGAGGTATTTCAAAGTATTATATAGAAAATAAAAAAGGTGCTTGTGATGACTGGAACAAAGCCATTGAATTAGGTTTTAATAATGCAAAACAATGGGTTGAAGATCAATGTAATTAGATGATAAATAATTTAGCTGATTAAATGTAATATTCTAGAAATAATATAGACAAGCAACCCGTACAATGTAGTTGTAGACGCTACTTTTAAACCTCCTACAAGGATTCCTGGAGAAACATTACCCATACTCTCAATAGCAGCAAATGCATCATAAAGACCAATTAATGTGCCAAAAATTCCTATTGCTAGAGATAAATTTCCATAAGTTATTATATTATCATCATAGACCCAATAAGAGTAAATAACTCCTAATAATCCAATGCTAATTAAGGACATAAATAATACTCCACCTTGTAAAAAAATTTCAATCATAATTATAAGTTAGTTAAATAAATATTTCTATACCAAACTTCATAAGGATTTCCTGAATGAGTTTGTAGACAAATACAACCTTTAGTCGGCACATCAGTTTCTTCAATATATTTTGCTGTTGTAATTCCATTAATTTTTATTTCTATATTTGGACCATTAGCCTTTATGTTTACTTTATTCCATCCATTTGGATCAATAGTCTTTTCAATTAGTTTTTTGTCAGCTACTTTATAAATTATAACAGGAAAAATTTCAGGTTTTGGATATCTTGACGTATTAGGTCTATTTTCATCTACTAAGCTTCCCCAAAGTGGGTAAACCCCCGATGTATCTTCTGGAGTAAAATTAGAAAACAAAGCAATAGCACTTGCATCTATAAATCCTATATCTGCTTGATAGCCCATAACTTCATTTGAATTAGCAACTCTATCAGCTCTAAAACTTATTCCTCCATTAATTTTTAAGTAGTCAGTTATAAATTTAGCTTCTAATTCTAACTCAAAATTTTCATATTTTTCCTTGGTACATAGATAATAGCTTTTATCAATTGGATCGATAAGGCTTCCGCCAACAATAGAATTATTTTTTACTTTAAATATTTTATTAG
>JBELBJ010000005.1:72821-74313 GCA_042095375.1 Marinoscillum sp. | reverse complement strand
TCCCAAGTAAAATAAAATTTTCTCCTTCTGGTAAATTTTGTGTTGCCCAAATATCAGACATCATTGCTGTTTCAAAAATCTCTACTTTATTTAGAAAATTATTAATTTTCACAAGAGAATCTCCTTCATTAAGAACTATTTCCTCAATTTTTAATGCCTCTGATTCTAAAGACAGAATTCTTGTTTCAGCCATTTCTAATTCACTTTTTAATAGTTCATATTCTTGTAGTGTTATATCTCCTTCTTTTTTTCTATTGGGTATTCCAACACCAATTGAGAATCCAAATGTATGATCATAATTATTTCCAAATGGATTATGATCCAAACCATCTTCTGTATTAAAAACTTTGTAATAAGCCTCAAAATTGATATTGTATTTTTCATTGATTTTCATTTCGTATTTTGCTCCTAATCCAGTAGGAAAACCCCAAGATGTACCATCTGCTCCTAAAGGACCATCGTTCCAATTGATTACACTGAAACCAAAACTTGTAAATAATTTAATTTTTTTAAAAACGTAAGCTCCTAGTCTAAATTCTGGCGCAACACCATTAGTGTGGGTAACATTATTATCTGCAGGACCAAGTCTAAACAAATTAATTTTAGCTCCTGCAAAAAATGGATCTGTCCAATCTTTTTCAAAACCTATTCCTATATTTATATTTCTCTTAAAACCATACATTATATCACTTCCAGAACTAGCAGCTTGTTTATCACCAACAAGATAAACTGGTCCTAAATCAAAATATAAACCTTCTAATTTTTGTAAAAAGTTATCTTTTTGTTTTACAGAATCTTGAATTTGACTATAACCTTTGAATAAAAAAATAAGATTTATAGTTAATATTAGCTGGAAATATTTTAAAATTATTTTCATTAATTATGCAATTTAAATAAAATTAAGGTATTCTATATTTTCCATTGGGAAGTTTAGTTGGCAATTTATATTCACTTTTTGTTAATAAATTATAAACATCGATATCATTATTTTTTACTTTTTCTTTTGTATTTAGTTTCCATTCGTCTTTTATTTCATCAAATCTTCCATTAAAATCTTGACCTCCAAGTATAGAAGTCAAAGCCCAATACGTGTATTCTGTAATTTGACAGCTATAGTCACAAGATTCATCATTATAAGTATACCATGCATTGGTTGGATATTCATTTGGCACTTTTTTAAAGTAACCACCTCTTGCAATATCCATGGCATCAGCTATTTTACTTCCTTTTTTTTCTCCAAAAACTTCTGGGTACACTTTTGCATATCCATGTTGAGTAATTAGATGTAATACTTCTTCAAGAGAAGCATCAAATCTTGGAGACCCATTTACTAAAGTTATTTCTTCATCTCGAAGATCCTGATAATTCGAATTTTTTAGATTGATTCTTTCTGCATCATCTTGATCATTTTCATTTTTTACTAGTAACAGCCAAACATTTTTTTCAATTAGTTTATCTACAACCTTTTGATTGTCAACTTGACCATCTTCAT
>JBELBJ010000005.1:47447-72721 GCA_042095375.1 Marinoscillum sp. | reverse complement strand
TTTCAATTAGTTTATCTACAACCTTTTGATTGTCAACTTGACCATCTTCATCATTGTCTAAATATTCAGCCAATATTGAGGCCGCATGTAACATTTTCTCATTGTCCACCTTATTTGTAGCATATATTTTGATCCCAAATATTTCAGTTGTTTTACAGAAATATTTAAAATAATTTTTATCAGACTCACTAACTCCTTTTATTTGAATATAATCAGTCCCATATGTAAGATCTGCACATTCTTTATAATTATCTTCTTTACAAGAAAAAAATATAAAAACTAAAAACATAAAATAATTGATTTTTATAGTATCTAATTTAAATTTTTTTTTCAGATTCATATTTGATTTGAGAATTATAATATTGGGATAAATTTTTATTATTTATTAACCTTGATTTGCTAAAGAAAGGAGGGGGTTTTTTATTTTTTAAAATTATATCTTTTACAAGTTCACCTATTCCAGGACCCATTTTAAATCCATGCCCTGAACTTCCACCCATAATTAAGACGTCGCTTGATAAGTTGTGCTTTTCAATTATAAAATTTCCATCTATACTATTTTCATATTGACAAACTTTGCTTTCTGTAATAGGTAGATTTTTTAGCCCAGGGAACCTTTTATAAATATATTTTTTAGTTCTTTCAATTAATTTAGGTGAAGGCACTCTATCAGATTTATCTGGGTCAAATGGAGTTGATCTTTCATCATATGCAATTTTAAATCCTTTATTTAGATGAAATGGCATCCCGTAATATGTAGGTGTATTTTCATTTAAATCCATCCAGCAGGGCATGTTTTTAATTTTATAATTATCATTATTATTATTAGGTATACTAAAAAAATAAACTTCTTGACGGGAGACATATGAAATTTTATTGAAAAAATCGGGTAATATTTTTTGATTCCAAGGACCACAAGCAATAATGTATTTGTCAGCTTTAATTTTTTTATTATTTATTGTGATTCCATTTCCTTTATTTAATTTATTTTCTTCTACGTTTACTTCACCTATGGTTAACGATCCTCCAATTTCTTGAAACTCTTTTACAACTTTCTTACAACATCGACTTGCTAGCAATATGCCAGCTTTTTTTTCTAGGTAAACTTCATTCACTCCATCAAAATTTAAAATCGGATACTTCTTTTTTGCAATATTAATTGGCATCTCAATTATTTCATTACCTAAACTATTAATCAATGGAATTGAATTTTTTATATAGCTATTGTCATTTTGTGTAACGAGCCATAACATTCCATTTTCAAAATATAATTTTCTTTCACTCTTCTTAGATAGTTCTTCCCAAAATTTAAAAGAGTTGTTTGTGAGTTCAGAGTAGATCTTATCTTTACCATAGGCTAATCTAATAATTCTTGAAGCCCCCCCTGAACCTGACCTAGAATTTCCAGGACCCCACATATCATAAAGATCTACATCTGCACCTGACTTTTTTAAGAAATAAGCCGAGCATGCTCCCCAAATTCCTGATCCTATTACTGCTATTTTCATTATATAAATATAGATTGTTTATTTTTATGCAATGGATAACTTTAGAATAAAACAAACATTTTGGGGAATAGGTATTTTTCTATTACTGAATTTTATATCAATGATCCTTTATCCTGGAGGAACCATTATAGATAAGGATACTGATGGTTATTTATTTTTCTACAATTTTCTAAGTAATTTGGGCGAAATAACAGCTAGAAATGGTGAAGATAATTTTATTTCCTCTCTGCTATTTAATGCTTCTCTTATTCTTGTAAGCATTTCTTTTTTAATTTTTTATTCTAAATATTTTCAGTTTTTTAAAACTGAAAAAAAAAGTTATACTTTCATTAAAGTAGCATTGATTTTTCTGCTAATTTCCATTTTTTCTTTTGTATGTATAGCATTATTTACTGCTGATGAAACAAGTTTTGATGAACATGTTTTTTTTGTAAAACTTGCATTTAGATCTTTATTTCTTTTTGCCATATTTCAATCAATAGCGATTCATTATAATAACCAAATGAATAATCAACTTTTATTTGTTTCTATTTTATTTTCTCTATCAATGATATTATTTATTCTCATGATGGATTATGGACCGAATCCTTTTGAAAGTAACTCTGCTTTATTTATTCAAGTTACCTCTCAAAAAGTTATTGCTTTTTGTATTCTTTTGAACACATATTTCCAGGCTAAGGAATCTTTAATTTTTAGTTCAAAATAACAATGAATAGAATTTTTTTTTATTTATTATTTTTTTTGACGAGCTGTACTTTTAAAAGAGAATTTAGTGTTAATGATTGGGCGTATTATAGAGGTGATAATTCTGTAAGTCATTTTAAACCATTTGATCAGATTAATATAGATAATGTTCATAAGATAAGGAAAGCCTGGGAATTTAAAAGTAACGATCATGATTTGGAGAATCGATCTCAAATTCAATGTAACCCTTTAATTATTGATGGAGTATTGTTTGGTACATCGGCTAAAATGAAGCTTTTTGCATTGGATGCTTCCAATGGAAGCAAGCTATGGGAATTTGATCCATATGATGGAATGTTTTCATCACATGGAACAGGAGTAAATAGAGGTTTAAATTATTTTAGAAACTCAGATGGAGACAGAATACTTTATGCAACGTATTCAAAGCTTTATGCAGTAAACCCTAGAACTGGAAAATTAATTGAATCATTTGGAAAAAATGGGGTAGTAGATTTAAAAGAAGGATTAGGAAGAAACGTTGACAGTTTACTTTTGGCAGCCAACACTCCTGGTGTGATATTTAAAAATTTACTTATTTTAGGTCATAGAGCATCGGAGTCTACAGGTGCTGTCCCAGGACATATTAGAGCTTTCAATGTTTTTACTGGAAAAATTGAATGGATTTTTCATACAATCCCTTATCCTGGGGAATATGGATATGATACTTGGCCGGAAGATGCATATTTAATATCAGGGGGAGCCAATGCATGGGCTGGGCTTAGTTTGGATAACGAAAATGAAATTGTATATGTTCCAACAGGATCAGCGGCATTTGATTATTACGGTGGAGATAGAAAAGGAAAAAATTTATTTGCAAACAGTATAATTGCTTTGAATGCTAATAATGGAAAAAGGATATGGCATTATCAAACAATTCATCATGATATTTGGGATCGTGATTTACCTGCTGCACCTAATTTGGTTACTATAAAAAAAGATAATAAAACAATTGATGCTTTAGCTCAAATTACTAAGTCTGGCTATTTATTTGTATTTGATAGGAAAACAGGAGAACCCATTTATCCAATAATAGAAAAAACAGTACCTAAATCTAGTTTGATCGGAGAATTTTCTTGGCCTACACAACCAGTCCCTACAGTCTATCCACCATTTTCAAGAGTTTCACTTTCCCAGGACGATTACCCTGAAAGATCTAAAGAAGCCAGGGATTTTGCTAAAAGAGTTTGGGAGAGTTCAAAGTATGAAGAGTTTCTCCCTCTTTCATTAGATGAAACAATATTATTTCCTGGATTAGATGGAGGTGGTGAATGGGGTGGCGCTGCCTATAATCCAAACTCTGGAATAATTTTTATTAACTCTAATGAAATGCCATGGAGTCTTAAAATGAATAAAAAGGATGGGTTAACATTGGGAAGAACTGTTTATAACTCAGGGTGTATGATATGTCATGGTCAAGATTTAAAGGGAAATTTGGGAGTATATTCTAACATTCCTACACTTGTTAATATTAAAGATAGAATGACTAGTAAGTCATTAAAAGAAATTATTATAAATGGAAAAGGGATAATGCCAAGTTTTGCAAACCTCTCAAAAGATGAAATAGAAGCAATTGTTGATTATTTAATAGATCCTAAAAAGGAAAATTCTACTTATGAAAAATTTAATTCGTGGCCATATCCTTATGTTTTTGGTGGTTTCAAAAAACATTATGCGCCAGATGGCTTTCCTGCGATTAAGCCTCCATGGGGACAGTTAACAGCTATTGATTTAAATAAAGCATCCATATTATGGCAAATTCCTCTTGGTGAACATGATAAATTAAAAAGATCAGGTTTAATAGATACAGGGACTGAAAACTATGGGGGCCCATTAGTTACTTCTGGAGGAATTTTAATTATTGCAGCAACAATGGATGAAAAAATAAGAGCATTTGATCAGATTACAGGCGAGTTACTTTGGGAAGATAAACTTCCAGCTGCTGGTTATGCTACGCCTTCAACATACATAATTGATGGCAAACAGTATATTGTAATTGCATGTGGAGGGGGAAAATTAGGTACAAATTCAGGATCATCATACGTCGCTTATTCTCTTAATTAATTTTTTAATCTCATCTTCATTCAAATTATTATTAATTATGCATGAAGAATGAAATTCATTTATAAATTTATTTTTTATAAAATTATTTATATTTTCAGACCTTAAACTTCCCCCCGGCATAATAGATATTTTACCGTTGCAATATTTTACCAAATTATTTATTTCATCAATTCCATCAATTACTTTTTCTTTTTTTCCGCTTGTAAGAATTCTATCAAACCCAATTTCAATTAAATCATCAACAGCCTTATAAATATTTTCTATTTCATCAAATGCTTTGTGAAATGTTGTGCTCATATCCCCACATCCTCCCATTAAAATTTTACATTTTTCTTTGTCTATTTTATTTTGACTATTTAGGACTCCAAAAACAACACCTTTGCATCCAACTTCTCTGCAATATTCTATTAGATCTATCATGCCATTAATTTCTTCATTATCATAAATAAAATTACCTTTTCTAGGTCTTATTATTGGGAAGATATTATCATGATACTTTAAAGCTTTTTTAATGTCGTCTTTTTTTGGACTTAAACCACCTTCATTTCTATCCCTGCAAAATTCAATTCTATCAATATTATATTTAGATGCAGTAATGCAATCTTTTAAACTAAATACACATATTTCTAATTTATTTTTCAAGAAAATAATAAAATCAAAAAATTATAGTTTGGAGTAAAATACTTTTAATCTAAATTTAGTTTTATCTATAACTGCTTGATTAAAAGTTGAAGGTGTAGATGGAAAAACTATTACTTTTTTTACATCATGTTTTTTCATCGCTAAATCTTGGAAAAAAACAGTAGAAGTTCCTTTATATGTACGAGAAATTAGACTGTCATACGCATAATATGCTGGGTCTTCATCTTGGCCATAATATGCATTATCTTTTAAAATGACATTATTCACAGGGGTACTTTCAATACCTGCCGAATTAACATTATTGTCATCTTTTGCAAAATAAAAAATTGCCGTACTAGGGGGATTGATATATTTTTTTTCTGAGTCATCTATTGGCCCCATTGAAAGTTCAACTTTATTAAGAATAATATTTTGTGCGGTATCGGTAAAATTTGTAAATCCAGATAAATCAATCATAGGATAAATACCGCTACCAGACTGCCAATATATTTTGTCATTAAGATTAAATTCATTTAAATTTTTCATATCTATTGTGGATAATGTGGATGAGCTTCTATCAGTTGTATAGTTACTGTAATGTTTTGATAAAGGAGAATCAAACCTAAGTCGGTATTGGTTTGATACAGTGTCTTCATTGGAGTTGTGATAATAAACAATTATTCTACTAAATTCATTGCTAAGATCAAAACCGCAAATTAATTTGTTATCTACTCCTGGATCAAAGGCAATACCTTTTGTAGACTCCCTCATCTCTCTACTTGAAACACCCTGTTTTGCCAAATTAAGTAATAAATTCCCATAAGTCATTGTCAATGGAATAGTTAACAAGGAGTCTCCGGGTTTATTTACAGTAAAACGAGAAAAACCAATAGCAGATTTGTTAGTAACTAAAGGAATAGTTTTAGATGATAAATATATTCCACTAGCAAATAATGTATCTTCTATCAATCTAACAGAAATTTCTTGCTCTTCTTCAAATTCATCTCCATGAACATAAGAATAGCTCAAAAATAATTTTATAGAATCTAAAATAGATGAATCAGATGGCTGAATTGATAAATCTGTAGTCACCAGATCAGGAGAAATAATTTCAGGAGAAAATTGAGAATATCCTACCGCTTTTGTTTGCCCAAATATTGGGTTATCATATTTTCCAAAAATGAGAGATCCATAGTCCGTCCTGACACTATCAAGATATATATTGGAAGTAGTCAATGGTATTTCTATGTACTTTGCTTCAAGGTTATTATTTTGATCTTCTAGCTCAAGACCAACTTCACTTGATTCATCGCATGAACTATAGAGTAATAAAAAAAATAAAAAAAAAATAATGCTTTTAGCTGACAAGTTCATTATATAATTTATAATAAGCTTCTAAATAGTTTTGGTCACTTTTAATTACATCGAATTTTTTTTCTTTTACTGTATCTGAAATTAGCTTATCGAAACGTTTACTTATCTCATCTTTTGATTTAATTACAGCATCTGCATATTCCATTCCTATTTTTAAGAACCCTTTATAATCCCCTGTTTTTAGAGAATTTAACATCCCATCATCGATATCAGTCATTTTTGCTTTTTCAATAATACTTTTATCAAATTTATGTTTAAAAGCATTATCATAGACAGTAAAAACTGTTTTGGTATCTTTAAAAATAGGATCGTTTTTGTAAGTAGATTTGATGTAAAGAGGAATTAAGCATGTCATCCAGTCGTTGCAATGAACAATGTCTGGTGCCCATCCTAATTTAATTACAGTTTCCAAAACTCCTTTACAAAAGAAAATACATCTTTCATCATTATCTTTATAGAAATCTCCTTCTTTATTGTTGAAAACAAATTTTCTTTTAAAATAATCTTCGTTATCAATAAAATAAACTTGAAGTTTTGCTTTTGGTATTGATGCAACTTTAATTATCAATGGTTTTTCATCATCTCCAACTTCAATGTTGATACCAGATAACCTGACAACTTCATGTAATCGGTTCTTCCTCTCATTTATTAATCCAAACCTAGGAACTAGTATACGTATCTCCATCCCTTTTTCTTGCATTGCTTGTGGTAAATTTCTCACAAAATCAGCGACTTCTGATGTTTGTAGAAATGGGTTAATTTCACTTGCTACGTAAAGAATTTTATATTTTGCCATAAAGTAAAGTTCGGTTAGCTTTTAAAGTACAACTAAAAAAGGGACACAAATTTAATCAATTCAAGCTGATTTATCAATTCTTGTCTAATATCATTTTTTTTGAAATTAATAAAACCGATTTTTTTACCCTAAACTAATATTATTAGATTTGCATCAAATTCAATTTCTTGGATAAAAAAAACTTAAATTATTTTTTAAACTTTATAGTATCACTTACGATAGGTTTATCTATTTTGTTTTTTGTTTTCAAAGATGTTGACATCAGCTCTTATAGCTCAAGAATACAAAACGTATCCTATTCATGGTTTTTGTTTGCAATTTTCATTTCATTATTTGAATTTGTTGTTAGAGCATATAGGTGGAATTTATTACTTGAATTTAAGTATAAAAAACTTTCAGTTTATAAGACAACACTTGGTCTGATTATATCATATCTATCTGCAATTATTTTGCCAAGAATTAATGATATAGTTAGATGCTACGTGTTAACAAAAACTGATAAAGTAAAGTTTTCAATGTCCATTGGTTCAGTTGTTACTGAAAGAATTGTTGATTTGATTTCAGTATTTATTTTGTCTTTGATTTTATTGTTGGTTGAATTTGATAGGTTTTATAATTATTTGATGATTGAAGTGGTTGCAAATGCTGAATTGGATAATATAGTATATTATCTGGTTCTTATTTTTTCTATATGTATTTTTCTTTATTTATTTCTCAACAAAATTTTTAAAAGATTTGATTTTTACGAAAAGTTTAAAGAAAAAATTAATGAATTTAAATCTGGTTTGTTATCAATCTTTTCTCTTGAAAAAAAATTTGAATTTTTTATATCTACTATAATTTTATGGTTAATATATTTTGTTGTTGGCTACATATTGTTTTTTTCAGTTGAAGAAACTTCAATGCTTGGCTTTTCAGCTGCATTATCTATTTTAGTTGCGGGCGCAATTGGAACGATTGTCCCTGTTAATGCAGGAATCGGAGCGTATCATTTATTTGTAAGTTCAATTCTAATCTATTACGGTATTATTTATGAAGATGCACTGTTTTTTGCAACCCTTGTTCATGCAAATCAGGTAATTGCTATTTTGTTTTATGGTTTAATTAGTTTAATTCTTTTTTATTTAAATGTTTACAAAAGAAATTGAAAATAAAATTTTATCGAATGATAGTTTGAGTAAGACAATCGATTTATTTTATAAATCTGATAAAAAAGTTGTTTTTACAAACGGCTGTTTTGATTTGCTTCATCCTGGTCACCTGAAATTGTTACAAAAAGCAAAATCTTTTGGAGACGTATTGATTGTTGGAATTAATTCAGATAGTTCTGTGAGAGTCTTGAAAGGAGAGGGAAGACCAGTTGTAAATCAACAAGATAGACTAGTAATTTTAGCATGCTTGAAAATTGTTGATTTTGTTATTATCTTCGAAGAAGAAACGCCTTTAAATTTAATTAAATGTATTTCCCCTGCTGTTCTTGTGAAAGGTGGGGATTATAAGTTAAGTGAAATAGTTGGTGGAGAGCACGTGATTAAAAATGGAGGCAAGGTAAAAATTGTTAAATTAAAAGAGGGATATTCAACCTCTAAATTTTTAAAAGAAATTAAATGATGTATTTCGATCCAGGGTTACTTTTTATAGGGTTTGTTTTTATGGGCATAGGATACTATGTGCAAAATAAACTAAAGTCAAAATTTCATAAATATTCACAGGTATCTCTGAGAAAAAATCTTTCTGGTAGAGAAATAGCGGAAATTATGTTACGAGACCATGACATATATGATGTTAAAGTAGTATCTGTTCCTGGAAAATTAACTGATCATTATAATCCATTAAATAAAACTATCAATTTAAGCCCTGAGGTTTATGAGGGCAGGTCGGTTAGTGCAGCAGCTGTTGCTGCTCACGAGTGTGGACATGCTGTTCAACATGCTACTCAATATGCATTTCTCAAAATGAGATCTGCACTTGTTCCAATACAAACGTTTGCAGGAACAACTATGAGTTATGTTTTTGGATTGATGTTTTTTTCAGCTTTTATATTGCCTGGTATCATTCCTATGAATATGGCTTTATTGATAATTATTTTTTGTTACGGTGCATTTACTCTTTTTTCATTTATTACCTTACCCGTAGAATTTGATGCAAGTAATCGCGCTATAGCTTGGGTTACAAATAGGCAAATAGTAACTAGAGAAGAATCTGTTATGGCTAAAGATGCACTTAAGTGGGCGGCTATGACATACGTTGTTGTGGCCTTGCAGTCACTTGCTACATTAGTATATTATCTTATGCTTTTTTTGAGAAGAAGATAGTTTCTTAAAAAAATAATTTAGATTTACCTCCCTTTTTCACAACATTTACTGAAAAATTATGAGTGATTTTATAAAAGTTTTAGACCATTTACATTTTACCTTAAAGAAGGTTTCTGTAGTTAAGGTATTAAAACCGTTTATAATTGAAAATTATTATGATATAGAGAATACAGTTATTTTCCCTATAAACAGTAGGTTGAGGTATGGGAAATATATTAAAAAAGTAAAAAAAGAATCTTTTTTATTTATTCCAGCAAATAAAGTGGTATCTCTGGCTTTTGGGAAAGGAAGGTCTATAAGGCTGTCTTATGATGATTTTTTAGAGGAAAAGACAAAATATGTAGCAAAAGATAATTTTTTAAGAAGGAATCCTATCGATCAAAAATATTTGGTCCTAAATTTTGAAACCAAAGTTTTAAATTCAATTAATATTTTTCATTCAAAAAACCTAAAGCCATTAGTTATAGAAAGAAATGCTCAAACTATTTCAATCTTAAAAGATATTGTTAAAGAAAGGTATTACAGGTATCCAGGTAGTGAAAAATTAATAGACCTTCAAAGTCAAAGGTTATCCATAGAGATTATAAGATATATTCTATCAAACCAACCGCTATTTTCTTCTATAGAGGAAAATTTCAAATATTTTAAAGATGAAAGAATACTTGATTTATTTCAATATGTTAGTGATAATATAGATAAAGAGTTATCGAATAAAAAATTAGCCGACTTTCTTAATATTTCTGAAGAATATGTAGGTCAATATTTTAAAAACAATACAGGCTACAGTCCTCAAGACTATATAGAACTTAGAAGAATGGAAGAGGCAATAAAAATGCTTAGATCAGATGATGAATCTATTAAAGTTATCGGAATGAAGGTTGGATTTAAAGACACAGCCTATTTCTGTAGAAGGTTTAAGCTAATGTTTGGTGTTCAGGCAGGTATGATGAGAAAGCGATTTAATGAAATTTAAATTATTTAGATTTCTCCTTTTCTTTTAGCAGCTCCTTTTCAATCATTTTTTTTAATCTACCAGACTTCGCAGTAAAATAGATGATAAAAAAAATAACTATATAAATTCCAGTTATAATAGCATACCCTAAAAATTCACTTTCAAAATAAAAATTTAAAATGCTTCCCGCTGTAAGGCTTGCAAATGCTAGAACAAATAGAAGAATAAAAAATAGGATAAAACCAGATATAACACTTGAAATTGATGAAGAAATTTTTTCAATTAAATCTATTTTCAAAATGTCAAATCTAATTTTTAGATACGATGTTATTGAATCAATAAGTTTATCAATTTTTATCATTATTTATTTTTTTGTTTTACAAAGGTAATACATATTGCTTTTTATAAAACAATTGGAATTTTTTAATATTTAATTAACAATTAATTAATAAAATTATAATTAATATATTGCTAAATAGGATTAGATTTCATTTTATAATTTTAAATTAAAATCTTTGAAAATAGAATCATCAAATTTATATTTTGCTATTTTGCTTATAGTATTATCGGTTATTTGTTGGTTTGTAGCTCCTTATAAAGATCTTGCAATGTGGACTATTTTTTTCTTGGCCGCATATTCAGCAATAGCAAACGATAGTATTCAAACGATTGGAACCTTTATTGCTTCAAATTCTCATAGAAAATGGTATTATCTATGGTTATTTATGGGATCTATTTTTTTGTTGACTGTTACCTATAGTTGGTTGAATTATGATGGAGATATAAGCCATGGCAGGTTATTTTCTAAAGGATTAAATGAAGCTCCATCTAATTTTATTTTTTTACAAGTATTTGCTCCAGTAGTATTATTAATAATCACAAGGCTTAAAATGCCTGTTTCAACTTCTATACTTCTTTTAAGTGCTTTTACAACTCAAGCAAGCTCAATCACGAGTATTATTTCTAAAAGTTTTTTTGGTTATTTTATAGCATTTTGTATTGCAATATTTGTTTGGATTATAACAACAGGTTTTTTTGAAAAATACAAAAAAACAAAACCTTCTAAAATTTGGGTGCCATTACAATGGGTTTCCAGTGGCGCTTTGTGGTCAACATGGATTATGCAGGATATGGCTAATATTGCCGTCGTTTTGCCTAGATCATTAAATACAGATCAATTTGTATTAGTTGCTTCGTCTGTATTTTTTGGGTTAGGGTTATTATTTTATTTGAAAGGAGATAGGATTCAAGAAATTGTAACAGAAAAAAGTGACATAATAGATGTTAGAGCAGCAACAGTTGTTGACTTTATTTATGCGTGTTTATTATATTATCTTAAGATTATAAGCACAATACCTATAAGTACGACTTGGGTATTTATTGGGCTTCTTGGAGGAAGAGAAATAGCAATAAACTTTAGAAAAATTGATGGAGATAAGGTTCGTGCTATTAAGTTACTAGTCAAAGATACTGTGTATGCATTTATAGGACTTTTAGTTTCTGTTATTCTTGCAATATCAATTAATGAAAATATGAGAAATCAAATTTTTAAAGATTTTGGTATAATTGATGAAAAAGAAATAGTTGAACCTCTTATAAAAACTGAAAAAGTAGAAAGAGATATTGATGATCCTGCAATTTGATTTAAATCTTTACATCCTATTAGATAGGCAATATCATCAATTGCACTTCTAGCCCCTAGGCCTAGGAGCCCTAACCATCATATAAACTCTTCAGAAACATATTTATCATTTAAATCTGGTTTTTCTTCATCAATAAACTCATTGATTTTTTTTTAACGTTAAATTAACATTGTAAATAAAAAATTAATTTTTAATTAAAACTTTATTAATTATAAATTAATTATTTCATAACCATTAATTGAAATGAAATTAAAGACAAGTTAATATCATAAATCTATTTTTGAGCAGATTAAAATTATGTATAACTGTTATTAAATAATAAAAAAAAATTATGAAAAAATTATTTACTTTATTTACATTGACATTCTTCTTATTCACTGCATGTGATGAAGATGATAATACTACTCCAGTAGTTGATACTGATGAGAGTACTGATTCTCCTCAACTTGTTGCTCCTGGAGCTGTAGTTGACGTTCAAGTAGGTACTGCTGTTGATATAAAATTCTCTGGCGCTATACCAGGTGGATTCAAGTCTGCAGAATGGGCTGCTACCGGAGGAACTGCTGCTCAAAAAGCTGTGCCAAATGCTGGCGCAACTGATGGAACTTTCGAAGCTACTTTTACTGCTGGAACAACAGCTGGTGCTGGTAAAGTCACTTTAACTGTTACTGATGCTAAAGACAAATCATCTACTGTAAGTGCTACTATCAATGTTACTACTGACCCTGCTCCTGTAAATTACACTGGTTTTGTAACTACACAAACATGGAAAGCAGATAGAATTCACATTCTTAACAATAAAGTTGTTGTAAAATCAGGAAATACTCTTACTATTGAAGCAGGTGCAATTGTAAAAGGATCTCCTGGAACTGGTTCATTAGCTTCAGCTTTACTTGTTGAAAGAGGCGGTAAACTTATTGCTGAGGGAACTGCTGATAAGCCAATTGTTTTCACAGGCACTAGTGATAACATTAAAATTGGTGAGAAAATGGGTACTAATCTTACTGTTGATGATGCTGGTTTATGGGGTGGTATTTTAATTTTAGGAAAAGCTAAGATCTCTGCTTCAGATTCTGAAGGTAAAGATATAAATGAAACTCAGATTGAAGGAATACCTGCTAGCGATACTTATGGACTCTACGGAGGTTCTGATGACACGGACAATTCAGGAACTTTAAAATATGTTTCTATAAGGCATGGAGGTGCATTAATAGGTGAAGGTAATGAAATCAATGGTCTTACCCTTGGTGGAGTTGGATCAGGCACTAAAATATCATATGTTGAAGTAGTATCAAATAAAGATGATGGGATCGAATTTTTTGGAGGTGCTGTAGACTGTGATTACTGTTTAACAACAGCTCATGATGATGATGGAATAGATATAGATCAATCTTATTCAGGTAAGATTACTAATGCACTTGTTGTTCAAGGTGCTGGGTCTGATCATGCTCTTGAAATAGACGGACCTGAAGGTTCTATGGTTGCGGGTTACACTCTTGATGTAGTTACATTAATTGGTATTGGTGGTACTGCTAAAAGTGAAATTGCTGATTTTAGAAAGAAAGCAGTAGGATCTAATAAAAACATATACGCTTCTAATTTTCCTCCTGCTGGTGATGGTGACATCTCATTGAGCTCTGGTTCTGATGGAACTTATGCTGCAAATACTTTAACTTTTGATAAATGGGAAGTGAAATTGAATGCAGCTGATAGTGATATTTTAAATATCTGTCCAGAAATTGGAGGAACAAGAACAATGCTTAACAATGCATCTGGATCTCCTGCAATAACTGCGGTAACAACTGCAACAGTTGGAACTGATTTAAGTGGTTTTGATTGGACATGGACTAAAGCAAAAGGGCTAATAAACTAAACTAACTTAATAATTAAATAACATAATTTTAACAATAAAATAAAGACTCAGCTATAACTTAGTTGAGTCTTTTTTTTTGATTAAAATGAATAAAAACTTTATTACTTTCTTCCTCTTTATTTCATTTTATTCCTTCTCTCAAACTGGAACACTTAGAGGTATTATTAAAGATAAAATAAGTCAAGAAGGTCTTCCTTTTGCAACTGTTCAAGTTAAAGAAACGACAATTGGAACAACAACAGATTTTGAAGGTAGTTATTCATTTGATTTAGAAGCAGGAGAATATATAATTATTTTTTCATACGTTGGATATGAAAATTTAGAAATTACTAATGTTATTATATCAGAAGGTGAAGTGACCAACCTAACTGCCAGTTTAGGATATGAAACAGAATTATTAGATGCAGTTGTAGTTACTGCGCAAGAAATTACTGATACTGAAGCCGCTTTATTAAATGTTCAAAGAAAGTCTCCAAATCTTATTGATGGAATATCATCTGAAAACTTTAAAAAAATTGGAGATAGCGATATCGCAGGTGCAATAAAAAGAGTTCCTGGAGTATCCATTCAAGAAGGCAAATATGTTTTTGTTAGAGGTTTAGGTGATAGATATACTAAAACCATTTTAAATGGTATGGATATTCCTGGTTTAGATCCAGATAGAAATACATTACAAATGGATATTTTTCCTACAAATTTGATAAAAAATGTTATTGTTTTAAAATCTTCATCGGCTGATATGTCAGCTGATTTTACAGGTGGAATAATAAATATTGAAACAAAAGATTTTCCTGAAGAAAGAGAATTTTCAATTTCTGTTAGTGGTAAGCTCAAACCATCTCATCATTTTAATAAAAACTTTTTAACCTATAATGGAGGTAAAACAGATTGGCTAGGTTATGATGATGGTTCAAGAAGTTTACCTATCGATAAAAAATTAGAATTGCCTTTAACTGTTGATTCTGATCCAAAACTGACTGAATATACAAGATCTTTCAATCCTGAATTAGCTGCCAGAAAAGATCAGAATTTTATGGATTACAGTTTAGGAATTACATATGGAAATCAGTTTAAACTAAAAAATAATTTTCTTGGTTTAATTTCATCAATATCATATAAGAGTAGTTCTACCTTTTATGGAAATTATGAAAACTATTGGCATAGAAAAGATAATTCAGATAATACAATAAACAAATTAGTAATAGATAGATATCAAAGAGGAAGCTTAGGAAAGAAAGAATCTTTCGCAAGTGGTCTATTAGGTGTTGCTTTTAAAAGT
This sequence comes from Marinoscillum sp., assembly GCA_042095375.1. Lineage (GTDB taxonomy): Bacteria > Bacteroidota > Bacteroidia > Cytophagales > MED-G16. Next base: position 57,555 of record JBELBJ010000005.1, on the reverse strand, counting down.
AAAAAATCAAAAATTAAACTTAATATAATGCGCCTTCAAAATGGAGAATCAAAGGCAGGAAATTTTTTCCAAGAATATCTATGGGAAAATAGTGTAGAAGTTTACAAAGATGCTTTAGAATATGGAGAAAGATCTATATCTAATTTATTATTAGAAGGAAAACATACCACTAATGATGCTTCATTTGAATTAAATTGGAAATTTTCCCCAACATTGTCTAAGACAAATGATCTAGATTTAAGGCTTACTCCATTTAGATTCGATGAAAACAAGTATACAATTGAACCAAGTGAATCTGGAGATCCAACAAGATTATGGAGATATTTATCTGAATACAACATAGGTGGAAAAATTGATTTATCAAAAAAATATAATTTATTTTCTAGGAAATCAAAATTTAAATTAGGTGGATATTATACTCAAAAAGAAAGAGATTTTGAGATATTAAACTATAGAATCTATATAAGAAGAGAATATGATTATAAATGGACTGGAGATGCCAATGAGGTATTAAAAGAAGAAAATCTTTGGACTATAGATTCAAATCAAGGAAGTTATGTTAATGGAAATTATGAGATTTCAAATACTTATAGTGCAAAACAAACTAATCTTGCTTTTTATATATTAAATGAATTCTTTGTTGGAGAAAATTTAAGATCAATCGTTGGTCTTAGAGCTGAAAATTATAACTTATGGTATACAGGACAAACTCAACAAGGAGACGTTGTTTATGATCAACATAATTTAATAGATGATTTAGACTTTTTTCCATCAATCAATTTAATCTACAGTATAGCTGAAAAATCAAATTTAAGATTTTCAGGATCAAAAACTATAGCAAGACCATCATTCAAAGAGAAATCTATAGCACAAATTTTTGATCCAGTCTCCTCAACAACTTTTATTGGTAATATCGATTTATTTTCTACATTAACAATTAACTATGATCTAAGATGGGAACTCTTTCAAGAAAATGCTCAGATGTTTGCTTTTAGTGCATTTTATAAAGATTTCAAAAATCCTATAGAACTTGTTGCATACAGCGGTGCAAATCCTAACGATTTTACTCCAAAAAATGTTAAAGATGCTTCTGTATATGGAGGTGAATTTGAGATGAGAAAAAATTTAAATTTTATTTCAGAATCTTTAAAAAATCTAAGAATTGTATTGAATTTATCTTTAATAAAATCAGTTCTTAAAATGGATTCAGCTGAATTTAAATCTAGAGAAACTTCATTGCGGGTTGGAGAAATAGTTGATAAAGAAAGAGTTTTGCAAGGACAATCTCCTTATTTAATTAATGCTGGTTTGAATTTTACAAAATATGATGGTTCAATTGATGCAGGTTTATATTTTAATGTGCAAGGAAAAACACTTCAAATTGTTGGACAAGGTTATGTTCCTGATGTATATACATATCCATTTAATAGTTTAAATTTTAATTCTACATATAAATTAGGCAGTTTTGATCAATTTAGCCTAAGTATTAGTGTCGAAAATCTACTGGGAGACAAGTTAGAAAGTTTTTACAATTCTTATGGTGATAACAGCTCTATATACTCTAGAATTTCTCCTGGAACAGCTATTAAATTTAGCTTTGGAGTTAAATTTTAGATAAAAGATTAATTTTTTGTAAGGACTTCAAATTTATAACCAACGCCTTTAATGGTTTTAATAAAATTTTCTCCTATTTTTTCTCTTAACTTTCTTATATGTACATCAACATCTTCTAAAGAAATAAAAGAACTTAAAAAACTATTAGACTCAGGTATAATTTCTAAAACTGAGTATAACAAAAAGGCGAAAGAACTAAAGAAAATTATATTAGGAAACTAAGCCCCCATTCAGATACCTAGAACTTCACTATTATACCTCATTATATAAAGACCAGCCCCAAATAGAAAACCGATATTATATAATCTTCTTTTAGAGATTTAATTTGTGTCCTTTTTTTATGGATTAAAAATATATCATAAATTACTCTTTTTTTAAAGAGTTATTTTATGATTCTATATAAAAAAGTATTGTTTTTATTAGTATTAATTTTTTTAATACCAACCTATATTTTTTCACAATCTAGTTTTCAAACTTGGCCAACGATTGAGGTATCAGGAGAGATAATTGATGATTTAGATATAAAGTTTAAATTTAGGAGTAAATATGATCATGATGAAAAAGGGTTTGATGCGACCTGGTTCAATATGGGTTTATCTTATAAATATGAAAAGATGAGCTTTGGTTTATTTTTTAGACAAATTTATGCAATGAAAGATGATGATAGGTTTGCGGAATTAAGGCCTCACTTTGACCTATCTTATAAGATAAATGATAATTTGAAGTTAAGACTTAGAAATGAATATAGAATCTTTGAACTTAATAATAATATATTTAGATATAGATTAAGATTAGCTTATTCTTTAAATATCTGGGATAATTATAATCCATTTTTTCAAAATGAAATCAATTTTTCTGAAGGAAGTTTAGTTAGGGATAGGATAATTTTAGGCTTGAGTATAAAAATTAAAGATTCTCCATTTCAAATAGCACCATCCTATATTCTTGAATCAAATAGAAAAGAGTCGAGTAGTGAGACAAATAGTTTCTTATGGAGTTTTAGAAATATTCTTAATATTTCTTGTAACATTAAATTTTAATTAAGGTTTTTCTTATAAGTAAATTAATTTTATTTGTGGAATTAATAACTTATCCTATTATTACTCTAAATTTACGTCTCAAAAAGTACTTGTATGCTTGGTTTATTAGGAAAGGGTATAAAAAAAATATTTGGAACAAAAAGTGATAAAGATTTAAAGCTTCTTTATCCATATGTTGATAAAATTAATTCTGAGTTTGATAAATTATCATCTATTTCTGATCAAGAATTAAGAGATAAAACAGTTTCTTTTAAAGAAAAAATATCTGCTAATACAAAAAAAGTCTCGGATCAAATTAAATCTCTAAAAGAAGATTATATAAATGAAAAGGAGCAGAACATAGAATTAAAAGAGGAGATTTTAGATAAAATTGATAAACTAAGCGTAGAAGAAAAAGAAATAATAGAAAACACTTTAAATGAAATTTTGCCTGAAGCATTTGCCGTAGTTAAGGAAACCGCAAGAAGGTTTTCCGTAAACAAAAAAATCACGGTTAAAGCAGAAGATTTTGATTATAATTTAGCGTCAATTAAGGATAATGTAAAAATAGAAGGTAAAAATGCTGTTTGGATAAATAAGTGGAGTGCTGCAGGAGCGGAAATAGAATGGAACATGATTCATTATGATGTTCAATTGATTGGGGGAGTTGTTTTACATCAAGGGAAAATATCTGAAATGGCAACGGGTGAAGGTAAAACACTAGTTGCAACATTACCAGCCTACCTTAATGCCCTATCTGATAAAGGAGTTCATATCGTAACAGTTAATGATTATTTGGCTAAAAGAGATGCAGAATGGAATGCCCCTATTTTTGAATTTCATAGATTAACCGTTGATTGTATAGATAAGTATTCTCCAAATTCTCAAGAAAGAATAGATGCTTACAATTGTAATATTACTTATGGTACAAATAATGAATTTGGTTTTGATTATCTAAGAGATAATATGGTTAGAGAGAAAAAAGAATTGGTACAAAGAGAACTCAACTTTGCAATGGTAGATGAAGTAGATTCTGTGCTAGTTGATGAGGCAAGAACACCGCTTATAATTTCAGGACCTATTCCAAAGGGAGATGATCATGAGTTCTTTGATCTTAAACCAAGAATAAGTAAGCTAGTCGATCTTCAAAGAAAGTTGGTTACGGGCTATCTATCAGAAGCAAAAAAACTTATTGAGCAAAAAGATGAAGAAAATGGTGGAAGAGCACTTTTTAGGGCATTTAGGGGTTTGCCAAAATACAAGCCATTGATTAAGTATTTAAGTGAGTCGGGTATAAAATCAATTATGCAAAATACAGAAAATTATTATTTACAGGATAACTCCAAGCTTATGCCAGAAGCTGATGAGCCTTTATATTATACTATAGAAGAAAAAAATAATTCTATTCAGTTAACCGATAAGGGAATAGATGTAATAACAAGCGAAGGAGATGATCCAAACTTTTTTATCGTTCCAGATATTGGAGTTGAAATTGATGAAATTGAAAAGAAATATTCCAAAAAGGAAGATGTTGTAGAAAAAAAAGGTGCGTTGATTAATGATTATAGTTTGAAAACAAAAAGGATACATACAATTAATCAACTTTTAAAAGCATATTCTCTTTTTGAAAAAGATCAGGAATATGTAGTAATGGATGGTAAAGTAAAAATTGTTGATGAACAAACTGGAAGAATAATGGAGGGAAGAAGGTATTCTGATGGCTTACATCAAGCAATCGAAGCAAAGGAAAATGTAACAATTGAAGACGCCACTCAAACATATGCTACGATTACTCTTCAGAATTTTTTTAGAATGTACAATAAATTAAGTGGAATGACTGGAACTGCTGAAACAGAAGCGGGTGAGCTTTGGGAAATATATAAACTTGATTGTGTTGTGATTCCAACAAATAAAGATATTGTAAGAAATGATATGCAGGACAAGGTTTATAAAACTTTAAAAGCAAAATTTAATGCAATAATTAATGAAATAATAGAATTAAAAGATCAAGGAAGGCCAACGTTAGTTGGTACTACTTCTGTAGAAATCTCAGAATTATTGAGTAGAATGCTTTCAATAAAAAAAATAAAACATCAAGTTTTAAATGCTAAACAACATGCAAGAGAAGCTGAAGTTGTAGCTGAAGCTGGTAAGCCAGGTGCTGTGACTATTGCAACTAATATGGCAGGAAGGGGAACAGATATTAAATTAACTGAGGAATCTAGAGAAGCTGGTGGTCTTGCTATCGTAGGTACCGAAAGGCATGAGTCTAGAAGAGTAGACAGGCAACTTAGGGGTCGTGCTGGAAGACAAGGAGATGTGGGATCTTCACAGTTCTTTGTTTCTTTGGAAGATAATCTCATGAGACTATTTGGTTCAGATAGAATGACTAAAATCATGGATCGATTAGGAATAGATGATGACGAGGTAATACAACATAGTATGATTACTAAATCTATTGAAAGAGCACAAAAAAAAGTTGAGGAAAATAATTTTGCTATTAGAAAAAGACTTTTAGAATATGATAATGTGATGAACTCTCAAAGAGAAGTAATTTATAAGAGAAGAAAGAATGCTTTAAACGGAGAAAGACTAGATGTTGATATTCTTAATATGTTTTATGATACCTGTGAAGATATAGTTTTATCTTCTAAAGAATCGAACAATTTTGATGAGTTTAAGTTAAATATTTTTGGAATTTTAGGTTTTGATTTCGATATGAATAAGGATGATTTTGAAAAAAATGATTCCAATTTAATTTCATCAGATTTATATGATAGTTTACTAAATAATTATAATTCTAAAAATGAGATAATAAAATCAGCAGCCTTACCTGTTCTCAAAAGAATTTATAAAGAGAAAGGAGCAACAGTAAAAAAAATCCTGATACCTTTTACTGATGGAAAAAAACAGATTGGTGTTGCTTGTGATTTAGAAAATAGTATTGAAACCGAGGCAGATCTGTTAATTACAGAAATGCAAAAAATTATTACTTTATCAACTATTGATTTAAACTGGAAAGAACATCTAAGAGAAATGGATGATTTAAAACAATCAGTTCAAAGTGCAGTTTATGAACAAAAGGACCCTTTGATTATTTATAAATTCGAGGGTTTTGAATTGTTTAAAATATTTATAGCAAAAGTAAACAAGGATACGGTATCTTTTTTGACTAGTTCTCAAATACCGGTCAAAGATCCTGATCAAGTAAAAGAAGCACAGGTTAAAAGACAAAGCAATGATTATTCTACAAACAAAGAAGAATCTAGATCACTTCTGTCTGGAAACAAGCAGAGGAGTGATGATGGAATTAAATCTGAGCCTATAAAATCAAACAAGATTTATGGAAGAAATAGTAAAGTCTCTGTAAAATATGAAAATGGTTCAGTAATTAAAGATGTCAAATATAAAAAAGTAGAGAGCGATTTAAATGATGAAAAATGTGTTATTATAAATGATTAGATTATTAACTTTTATTATAATATTTATTGTCGGTTGTATAAATAAACCCCCTGTTTCTTCTCAATATTTAGAGAAGGGTTATTTTGAAGATCTCTCTTTTTTAAGAGATAGCCCTGAGAAAGCTGCCAATAATTTTGATAATAGAAATGAAGCTTCTTTTACTGAAGAATCTGAGTTTAATAAAGAGCTTGAAAATATTTTTATAACTTATGAAAATAAACCAAAGAACAAATATTTAAATGGCTATACTATTCAAATATTTTCTGGTTTAGAGCGTGAAAAGGCTGATTCAATATTCTTTACTGCCGATTCTATTTATTCTGAGTTGGATATATATACTTTATATGATCAGCCAAATTATAGAGTGAAAGTAGGAAAATATTTTTATAGAATAAATGCAAATAAGGCTTTAAATAAATTAATTAATAATTTTTCTGAGGCAATAATTGTCCCAGATAGAATCAAAATAAATTAATTTCTTAAATATTTAAACAAGTTTTGTTCTTCATCAGAGCTTTCATTTTCACTTAGAGTAAAATATGCATTCCCATCTTTTGACCAGCAAATAGCTTCTCCTTGAGATTCGGGAATATATTTTAATACTTTAGGTTTTTGAGACCAAGTTTTTTCCCATTTATCGTCGATCTTTTTCTCCCACAATAAAATATTACTATAAGTTTTAATTAAACATTCTTGTCCATTTCTTGAAATTTCTCCACCTGTTATTTCTCCTTTTAAATTTTTTAAATCTAGTGTCAAAACTTTTTTAGCTTCCTGAACTTTATTTATTTGTATATTCTTAGTAATAATCTTATATATATTTTGTTTCTTTTTTTTATTCTTTGCAATTAAAAATAATTCTCTTGAATTAGGATCAATCATTAAAGTTTCAAAGTTTTCTATTTTTTTTTCAGAATAAAAATTGATAGTTTTTATATCATTAATTTCAATTATTTCATTTTCATATTCTTTTATTTTAGGCTCTTTAAAAAAATGAATTTTTTTTATTGTTTTATTTTTTTTATTATCTCCTATATCGCCTAGGTAAATGTATGTGCTTGTATCTCCTAATATGCTTGGCCCAATTGCTAAATCTTCCCAATCTTCATTTTTTATTCCAACCAAACTTATTTTTTTTAAAATTTTTGCATCTAGATTGGAAATAAAATATAAAAATGGACCATCTCCTCCATCATTATGTGTCCATAAGCCATTTTGGTTTTCGATGCTTTCTACTAAACCAGATGCTTCTTTTATTGTTTTATTTTCTATTTTGCCAACTATCTTACCGAAACCAAATCTTTCACTAAACACAATTTCTTTGTTTTCATTATTCATATTACATGAATATAATAGTACTAATATTAAAATAAATAATTGAAATTTTCTCATTGTTCTATTTCATTTATACCTCAAAAATAAAAAAAATGTATCAAGTCAAATTTTTATTTTACCAGAATAAACAAAATTTTGAGAACCCTCCAAATAAATATTTTCAAAAATATTTATATTCTTGGTAAATCTAACCTTCATTGATCCTCCTGCATAATTTATTTTTAATGGGCTTTCACATTTTTTAAATGAAGCTGCAATTGATGAGGCTATTGCTCCTGTACCACAGCTAAGGGTCTCGCCTTCAACACCTTTCTCAAAAGTTCTTACACTTATTTCATTTTTATTTATGATTTGAATAAGATTTATATTAAAAAGCCCATATTTTGGATTGTAGTTTAACTTAATATTTTTAATGTTTTTGTTGAAATCTAAATTATTTAAATCCTTACAAAACCTTACATAATGGGGGGACTCTAAGTCAACATAATAATCATTATCTATTTTTTTGATATTTGATATGTTATTCATCTTGATTGAAATTTTGCTTCTATTTACAAAGGCTTCATGATATTTATTTTTTGCAAGAAATCTGGAAAAGTTTTTTTTTGATATTTTATTTGAAATAGCAAAATGAACAGCGCATCTACTTCCATTTCCGCAAAAGCTTTCAGATCCATCTGGATTGTAAAATTTGATTTCAAAGTCTGCTGTTGGTGTATTTCTGAAAATTATTAGACCATCTGCACCCACCCCTAAGTTTCTATCACATAAAAATTTTATTCTTTTTTTATTTAATAAAAAATTATTATTGTATTGATTGATTAAAATGAAATCATTTCCTGATGCCTGATATTTTTCAAATGATAGGTTCATACAATCAACCTTATAATGGTTGATTCAAAATTAAATTTTTTGTTTAATTTTTGCTTGCTTACCTTTTCTTTTTCTCAAATAAAATAATCTGGCTCTTCTGACTTTTCCTTTTCTAATAACATCTATTTTTTCAATATTTGGTGAAAAAAGTGGTAGAATTTTTTCAACAGCTATCGAATCAGAAATTTTTCTTATGGTAAAAGTCTCTCCATTTGTTCTTATGCTTTTTCTTTGAATTACAGTTCCCTGAAATTGCTGTATTCTTTCTTTATTTCCCTCTCGGATTTTTACATGAACATTAATTATATCTCCAGACTTAAAATCAGGAAAATTTTTCCTTTTTTCAACATTTTCCTTGTCCATTTGTATTTTTTCTAATGACATAATCCTTTATTTAAGTGTGCAAATATAGTCTATTTTTATTTTTTTAAAATTTTATTAGAACTTTTAAATTATGAATAGAAATTTTTATTTCAGAAGATCAGGTCTTTTGTTTTTGGTGTTTTCAATTGATTTTTTGATTCGCCAATTTTCAATTTCCTTTTTATTTCCTGATAATAGTATACTAGGAACTTTCCATTCTTTAAATTCAGCAGGCCTAGTATAATTTGGGTATCCTAAAAGATCATCTTGAAAAGAATCATTAAGAGCCGTTGATTCATTTGATAATACACCTGGTATCAATCTTGCTATCGAATCAATTAATATTGCTGCAGGTAATTCACCTCCTGTTAAAACATAATCGCCGATACTAATTTCACTATTGACTATATTTTTTCTAATTCTTTCATCTATACCATTATAATGGCCACAAATTATTATGATATTTTTATATAACGATAGTTTGTTAGCTTTTTTTTGATTTAGTTTTTCTCCATCAGGGCTCATATAAATAATTAGATCTATTTTTTTCTTCTTTTTAATGATTTCTATGCAATTATATATTGGTTCAATTTTTAAAACCATTCCACCACCACCTCCAAAAGCATAATCATCTACCTTTTTATGTTTGTTATTTGAATAATCTTTCAAATCATGAATCTTAATTTTTACTAATTTTTTTTCTTTAGCTCTTTTTATGATACTATGATTGAGTGGGCTTTCAAGAAGTTGAGGTAAGCAAGTTAAAATGTCAATATTGATCATATTAATTTAAATCTAATAAACCTTTTGGTAGGTTAACATAAATATTTTTTTTGACATCATCTCTCTTTTCTACTATATCTTTAACGTAGGGAATCAAAACCTCTTTATTTCCTATTTTGCAAAATAAAATTGGCTGTTCTTGATTATAATAATCTTTTACTGTACCTATTTTATTATTTTTTTCAATTATATTAAAACCTAAAAGATTTTCTAATTCCTCCAATTTATTAAGTATAATTTTTTCATCTATGAATATTTTCTTTTTAACTAGTTGATTTGTTGATTCCCTGTTGTCATATTCTAATAGCTTAACTAAATAAACCCCTTCTTTAATTAAATTAATTTTTTCAACTTCAAAAGGAATTTTATTTGATTTTATTTCAGCGTAAATAAATTTTATTCTTTTGCTATTTAAATCAAATTTATTATTGACTTTTAAAGTTAAATTTCCCTTTAAACCTTTATGGCTAGTTATTTGACCGATATGGGCTAATCCCATAATATTTATTTTGATTCTTCCTCTTTAGGAGCTTCTTCTGTTTTCGCTTCTTCTGTTTTCGCTTCTTCCTCTTTTACTTCTTCTTTAGGAGCTTCTTCTGTTTTTGCTTCTTCCTCTTTTACTTCTTCTTTAGGAGCTTCTTCTGTTTTTGCTTCTTCCT